>WHTQ01000111.1 GCA_009377645.1 Micromonosporaceae bacterium
CCACTGCGACCGGTACGACGGCCGAACCTCGGCCACCATCCGCACCGCCCGCTCCCGCAACTCCTGCGGGTACCGGCCCACATGTCCCATGATCCAGATTCTCCCAACATAGGGAGTCTCCGGACACGCCGGGACGGCTCAAGGCGCCCACCGGGCCGAACCAGGTGTGGCAGCTGGATTTCTCCGAGTATGAGACCACCACCGGCGGGATCTGGCGCCTGGCCGGGTGTGCGACTACTACCCCCGAGTACGAGTACGGCTGGCACATCGCGCCGACCTGCACCGGCGCCGACGCGATCGGCTCGGTGCGTCTGGCGATCGCCGAGGCCGAACGCCTCGCCGGCGGTGTCCCGCTGGTCGAGCAGCTGACCGATCCGGCCACCGGCAAGATCAGGCCGATCAAGCTGGTCACCGACAACGGTGGCGCGTTCAAGGGCAACGCCTTCGCCGCGTTCATCGCCTCCCGCCCGGAGCTGGTCCACATCCGCACCCGACGCCGCAGCCCGGGCCAAGAACAGGGTGCGGGAGCGCGCGTTCGGGTCGCTGAAGTACGAGCACCTGTACCGCATGGAGATCCAGACCCTGCCCAATCTGCACCGCGAGGCCGAGGCCTACCGGCAGATCTTCAACCACACCAGGCCACACGAAGCGCTCGGGCTGCACCGGCCGATCGAGGTCCACCGTAACCCGTCCCTGAAACCGCAACCCAAGATCACAGAAACCCAACCCTCAGCCGAAGAATCCTGAGCCAGGTACTTGACGCGGGACACGGTCGCCGAGCGGCGCAACCGCGTCCGAGCGTCGGTCTACTCGGTGCGGCTCAGCGATGACGAGATCGCTGCCATTCAACGGCTGGCCGACGCTGCGGGTGTGCCGTCCTCCACCCTGGTCCGTTCCTGGATCGTCGAGCAGATCACCCACATGTCGCCGGGCCGGGCGCGGGTGGATCCCGCGGTACGGGAAGCGATCCACTCCGAGGTCCGAGCAGCGGTCCGCGAGGCACTCCAGGACGCGGCCTAGCAGCAGGCGGCGTGGTTCGACACGAGCCCGATCAAGCACCCGATGACTGCGGCTGAGACCTTGACCCTGTTCTTGACCAGCGGGGGGTGGTGTCCAAGCGCGTAGGATCGGCGTCTCTGGCGGGGGGTGGTTCGGTGCTTGACATGCGCAGGTTGCTGGTGTTCCGCGAGGTCGCCCGGCTGGCGTCGTTCTCGCTGGCGGCGGACCTCCTTCACTACTCGCAGTCAGCGGTGTCTCATCACGTGTCCCGGCTGGAGGTGGAGGTCGGCACCAAGCTGTTCGAGCGCCGTCCGGGTGGCCGGGCGCTGTTGACTACGGCAGGGCAGGCGCTGCTGGCACGCACGGAGCGGCTGCTGCGCGATGCGGCCGAGGCCGAGGCCGAGGTCGCGGAGATCGCCGAGGGCCGCAGCCGGCGGATCCGGGTGGGTGCGTTCGCGGTAGCCAGCGCGACCTACCTTCCTGACGCGGTCGCGCATCTTCACAAGATCCACCCCAACGTGACGGTAATGGTGCGGGAGGGCGAGTCGACCCGGCTGTTGCAGGACCTGGAGGAGGGCGCGCTGGACGTGGCGGTGGTCTTCGACGATCTCCACCAGCCCCTCCCGGTGCCCTACACCGCGACCTACCGACACCTGTTCGACGAGCACCTACTGCTGGCACTGCCGCGTGGCCACCGGCTGGCCACCGACGACGTGGTCGCGGTCGCCGACCTGGCCGGGGAGACCTGGATCGGCGGTGCCGGGCACACCTCGAAACATACCCAGTTGCTCCTCAACACCTGCCGGCTAGCCGGGTTCGAGCCGACCATCGCCGTGTACACGAACAGCTTCCTGCTCTCACAGCGGTTGGTGGCGGCCGGTGTGGGACTGTCGCTGGTGCCTGAAATGTCCATCGCGGGTACCGCCGCCCCGAACGTCGTGTGCCGACGGCTCGACCCGGCCCCGACCCGCCGGGTGGGGATCGCCTCGCGCCGGGCGGTCGGCGAGCCGGAGCCGTACCGGGAGATGATCGACGTCCTGGTGCGGGAGTGCATGCGGCGCCTGAACGAACAACCGCCGCCGGTTTCGGGTGATCGATACGGTGGGTGAGCCCATCGAATCTATCGGTCCAGTGACGCCTCAACGGCTGCCAGACTCAACGATCACGAGGAGTCGCCAGCGCAGGAACGAGGTGGGCCATGCGGAAGACAACTACCTTCCGGCGGCTGTTGGATCGGACCGGACCTACCCTGATTCCCGGCGTGTACGACGCGCTGTCCGCCGCGATCGCGCAGGAGACCGGATTCGACGCGGTAGCGATAACCGGCGCCGGCCTGTCGGTCACCCACGGTTATCCGGATCTCGGGCTGATGACGCTCACCGAGGTGGTTGAGCGGGCGCGCGCGGTCGTACGGGGCACCTCCCTGCCGGTCCTTGTCGACGCGGACACAGGCTACGGCGGGGTACTCAACATTGAGCGCACCGTTCGCGAGTTCGAGGCGGTCGGGGTGGCGGCGCTGCACCTGGAGGACCAGGTTACGCAGAAGCGGTGCGGGCTGCTCGAGGGCATCCAGGTGGTCAGTGTCGAGCAGATGACCGCCCGGGTACGGGCGGCGGTGGCTGCCCGTAGCGACCCGGACTTCTGCGTCGTCGCGCGCACCGATGTGCGCGCATGCGGCCAGCTCGCCGACGTGATCACGCGAGCGCACGCGTACCGTGCCGCCGGCGCGGACGCGATCTTCCTGTTCGACCTGCATTCGCGGGCGGAGTTGGAGGTGGCGGCACGGGAGATACCCGGCCCCAAGATCACCCATGTCTCTCGGGGTGGGCGGGTGGCGCCGATCCCGCCGGCCGAGCTGGCTGACATGGGTTACCAGGCGATCTGCTATCCGCTGACGCCGCTGCAGGCAGCGGCTCACGCGCTGCGCACCGCCCTGGTACACCTCCGTGACGACGCCAGCCTGGAGCCGCTCTACGACCGGATGGTGAAGCCGGTCGAGCTGTACGAGCTGGTCGGCCTGACCCGGGCGCAGGAGTTCGCCCGAGACTACGAACGAGAGGAAGCGTAATGGGGAAGCGTACTATCATTCACGGCGCCGAGGCGATCACGTGTGTCGGGGCGAAGAGCGTACCGAACTCGGTGGTGGTCATCGAGGGTGACGCCATCACCCAGGTGGTCCCGGCGAGCGGGTTCGATGTCGAGGCGGCGGGCAAGCAGCGTCATACCACGGTGATCGACGCGACCGGCAAGTACCTGACGCCTGGGCTGGTCAACCTGCATGAGCACCTCGACAACCACCGGGGAACCGGCTCATTCCAGGAGCGGCTGCACCAGCCGACCGAGTACGGCGTCATCCGCGGCAGCCGTAACCTGCTGATCTCCCTGGCCTACGGGGTCACCACCGTGCGGGACACCGGCTCCAAGGACGCCACCAACATCGCCTTCCGGAACGCGGTCGAGGCGGGACAGGCGATCGGCCCCCGGATCTTCCCCTCCGGCTCCCCGATCTGTATGACCGGTGGGCACGGCGCCGGCCTGGCGATCGAGGCGGACGGGCCGGACGCGGTGCGGGCGGCTGCCCGCCAGCAGCTCAAGCAGGGCGCCGACGTGATCAAGCTGATGGCCAGTGGCGGTTTCGTGTCGCTGGGCAACGACCATCCGTGGGCGCCGCAGCTCACCGAGGAGGAGATCCGGGCCGCTTGTGAGGAGGCACACAAGTCCGGCAAGACCGTGGCCTGCCACGCGCATCCGCCGGAGGCGATCAAGGTCGCCCTGGCGGGCGGGGTGGATACCATCGAGCACGGCGCCCTGATGAACGAGGAGTCGGTGGCGCTGATCGAGAAGCACGGCGCGTACCTGGTGCCGACGCTCGACGAGACCCACATGATCGCTGAGCGGGGTGAGGAGCTCGGGCGTCCGAAGTGGCTGATCGACGTCTGCCGGAAGAAGGCCGACGGGCAGGCCGAGATCTTCGGCCTGGCTGCCCGGGCGAAGCTACGGTGCGGAGTCGGCACCGACGTGGCAGGCGAGATGGGTCGGGAGATGTCCCACATGGCGGCCGCCGGTATGTCGAACATGGACGCCCTGCTGGCCGGGACGATCAACGGGGCGAAAGTCCTCCATTTCGAGGACCGGATCGGAACGATCGAGGCGGGTAAGTTCGCCGACCTGGTGGTCCTCGACCGCGACCCGCGCGCGGATCTGCGGGCATGCGACGAGCCGACCCTCGTGTTCAAAGGCGGGGTGGCGTACGACCCGGCGGCACTGGTGGCCAACCTCGGGCCAAACCCGAGCTGATCGACTTAGGGGAGACATCGTGGCCAGAGAACGCACACCGGCGGGTTACGGCCTATCACGTCGCCGGCTGTTACAGGGCGGCCTCGTCGCGGGTGCCTTCGCGGTGAGTCCGACGCTACTCGCGGCCTGCGGTGGTGGCAACGGCAGTGGCGGCTCGGGGACGAGTCGACTGACCATCGCGGTGGAGGGCGATCCGCATTCGCTGAACGAGATCATCGATCCTGGGACCGGCATCCGGATTCTCAACAACACCCAGGACGGGCTGCTGAACCGCAGCGTGGATTACCGTGAGGTCGTGCCCGGTATTTCAGATTTTCCCGAACAGCCCGATGACGTCACATACCGGTTCACCATCCGGGAGGGGATCACCTTCCACAACGGGGACCCGGTGACCGCCGAGGATGTGGTCTACACCTTCGACCGGCTGATGACGGACGAAACGGCTTCTTTCGGGGCATTGTACCGAGACAACGTCGCCTCGGTCGAGGCAGAGGACGACCGGACGGTGGTCATCACGACCAACGAGCCGTTCCCGATCTTCCTGTCACTGTGTTCCGGGAACCACACCAAGATCGTCCAGAGGGAAAAGGTAGAAGATCCCGGCTACGGCGTGTCGGTCTGGAGCGGCACCGGACCGTACGAGATCGTCGAGTGGGCCCGGGGCGAGCAAGTGACCCTGCGTAAGGCCGAAAACGCGAACTCACCGCAGGGCGAGGCGCAGGTTGACGAGGTGGTGTTCCGAGCCATGCCGGATCCGGCGGCCCGGCTCGCCGCTTTGCGCGCCGGCCAGGTCGACGCCGTGATCCAGCCCGCCTACAAGGATATTGAGCAGTTCGAGGACTCCGACGAGTTCCAGCTCACCGAGCTGGAGAGCGCCGACCAGACGCTGATGGTGTTCAAGACCTCGATACCGCCGTTCGACCAGCGCGACGTCCGCAAGGCGGTTTCGCTGGCCATCAACCGGCAGGCGCTGGTCGACGACTTCTTCCACGGGCACGCGACCGTGGCCGGCGACCTGTACCCGTCCTGGCACTGGGCGCACGACCCGAGCATCGTCGCGGAGCACGACCCGGCCGGCGCCCGGGATCTGCTGGCCGACGCCGGCTTCGACGAGGCGAACCCGCTCACCTTCACCTGCATGGTGTTGCAGGACCAGCTGTTCCTGGACCAGGCCACCGCCATCCAGGCACAGCTGCGGGAGGTGGGCGTCGAGATGGAGATCCAGCCGGTCGAGTACTCGACCCTGTCGGGGATGACCGCCGGCGGGCCCGAGGACTGGCTGGGGCCGGTGGCGATGTTCCGGATCACCCCGATCCGGGGCACGGCGTACGAGTTCAGCTACTACCAGTACGCCGCCGGCGGCCCCCTCAACCGGAGTGACTTCAACAAGCCCGGCGGGCACCAACGCCCCGACATCCAAGAGTTGATGGAGGAGACGATCGCGGAGGCCGACTGGGGCGGGGAGCGCGACGAGGCGGCCAAACCGGCCCTGGCCGAACTGTCCCGCATGATCCTCGATGATCCGCCGCAGCTGCTGCTCAACTACTGGAACCGGGTGTCGGTACTCACTGACGAGGTCCAGGGCTGGTCCTCGGCGGTGTTCGACCTCATCCAGCTCGCTCCGGTGAGCATGAGCGATTAGCCAGCCTGCGGAACCGTCAGGACCGGGATCGGAGGTGTCGCGATGTCTCCCATGTTTGTGCTCAGGCGCGCGCTCTCGCTGATCCCGGTCCTGGTCGGGGTGACCATGCTGGTGTTCGGTCTGATCCACCTCACACCCGGTGACCCGGCACAGCTGATCATGGGCGCGGACTACACGCCGGAGGGTGCCGAGGCGCTGCGACGGCAGCTCAACCTCGACCAGCCGCTGCATGTCCAGTACCTCACCTGGCTGGGCAACGTCCTCACCGGTGACCTCGGCACCTCGCTCTACACCCGGCAGCCGGTGGTGGACATCCTGGTGGAGCGGATCCCGATCACGCTGCAGGTGGCGTTCGGTGGCCTGCTCGTTGGCGTGTTCGCGGGCGTGCCGATGGGAGTCCTCGCGGCGGTGCGGCCGGGTTCGCTCGCCGACCAGGTGACCCGGGTGATCTCGCTGGTGGGGGTGTCGATGCCGGTCTACTGGCTGGGGCTGCTGCTGATCGAGTTCCTGGCGGTACGGCTGGCGCTGTTCCCGGCCGGCGGCTCGCCGCGCGAGTACGGGATCTCGGCACTGGTGCTGCCGTGTCTCGCGGTGGGTGCCTCATTCGCCGGCATCGTGGCCCGCACCACCCGTTCGGCGGTGCTGGAGTGCCTCGGTGAGAGCTACGTCGACACCGCCCGCGCCAAAGGGCTGCCCGGCCGGCGGGTGCTGTGGGTGCACGCGATCCGCAATGCGCTGATCCCGGTCATGACGATAATCGGACTCCAGTTCGGGGTGCTGCTGGGAGGTGCCGTGATCACGGAGACGATCTTCTCGCTACCGGGCATCGGCCAGCTGCTGATCCAGAGCATCAGCCAGCGGGACTTCCCGATCATGCAGGGGTGCGTGCTGCTGATCGCGGTCGGGTTCGTGCTCGTCAACTTCGTGACCGACGTCCTCTACTCGGTAGCCGACCCGCGGATCCGGCTGGACTAGGAGGTGCCGGTTGCGTCATACACTCGTCGCCGTCTGGCGTGACCCCACCGGCCGGGTGGGGCTGTTGCTGGTGGTGTTCGTCGTCGCGCTGGCGGTCGTCGGCCCGTTCCTCACGCCGTACGATCCGGTCGACACCTCCTCTGATGTCCTGCTCTCCCCGGGCGTGCCGCACCTGCTCGGCACCGACCAGTTCGGCCGGGATGTGCTGACCCGGATGATCTACGGTGCGCAGGTCTCGTTGCTGGTGGCGGTCGGCGGTTGCCTGTTGGCGCTGCTGCTCGGCGGCCTGCTGGGCACGCTGGCCGGCTACTGGCGCGGCGCCGCCGACGAGGTGATCATGCGGGTCATGGATGTCGCCTTCGCGTTTCCGTTCCTGGTGCTCGCGATCGTGCTGGCCTTCGTGGTCGGCTCCAGCGTCCCGATGCTCATCCTGATCGTGGCGGTCACCCGGCTGCCGCAGTTCGCGCGGCTGATGCGTGGCGGGGTCCTCGACGTGCTCGGCCGGGACTACGTCGCCACCGCCCGGGCGGTCTGGGGCGGCCGACCGGCCGTACTGTGGCGGCACGTGGTGCCCAACGCCGCGCCGCCGGTGATCGCCTACGCCAGTCTCGCGGTCGGCATCGGTGTCAATATCGAGGCCGCGCTGAGCTTCCTCGGCATCGGGGTGCAGCCGCCGAATCCCAGCTGGGGCGGGATGCTCTCGGACGGGCGTGCCTACATGCTCGACGCGCCGTGGCTCAGCATCGCGCCGGGACTGGCGATCCTGCTGACCGTGATGGCGTTCAACCTGTTGGCCGACGGTATGCGCGACGCGCTGGACCCGACCCTGGTGACCGCCAAGTCCGGGCCGCGCCGGCGCCGGCCCGGCATCCTCCGGGCGGCGCTGTTCCCACCTCGTGTCCGCGTGAGCACCTCGACCGAGGGAGGATCGACGTGACCGGCCCGACCCCGACCGCCAGCGGCGCGACCCCGACCGAGGCCGGCGCGCTCGCGACCGACGCTAGCCGGCTGCTGGAGGTCTCGGACCTGCAGGTGGGCTTCGACATCGGCCCGGCGACCGTACCGGCGGTGCGCGGGGTCTCGTTCACGCTCGAGGAGCGGGACGGGCTGGCGCTGGTCGGCGAGTCGGGCTCCGGCAAGACCGTCACCGCCCGCACCATCATGGGGATCCTGCGCTGCCCGCCGGGACGGGTCACCGGCGGTCAGGTCCGGTTCCGCGGCGAGGATCTGTTGCGGCTGCCCGAGTCGCGGCGTCGAACGTACCGGGGCACCAGGATTTCGATGATCTTCCAGGAGGCGCTGGCCGCTCTGAACCCGGTACTGCCGGTGGGCTACCAGATCGGCGAGCTGTTCCGCTTCCACCAGGGAAGCTCGCGTCGGCAGGCGCGGCGACAGGCGATCGAGGCGATGTCGCTGGTGCAGATCCCGCACGCCGCCCGGCGGGCCGGGGACTACCCGCACCAGTTCTCCGGTGGGATGCGCCAGCGGGTGGTCATCGCGATGGCCCTGGCGCTGCGTCCGGACCTGGTGATCGCCGACGAACCGACCACCGCGCTGGACGTCACCATCCAGGCCCAGGTCATGGAGCTGCTCCAACAGTTGCTCGAGCAGGAGGGCATGAGCCTGCTCCTGATCACGCACGACCTGGGGGTGGCGGCGTACGCGACCAGCCGGATCGCGGTCATGTACGCGGGCCGGATCGTGGAGACCGGGCCGCTGGGCGAGGTCTATCCGGCGCCGGCGCACCCGTACACGTACGGCCTGATGGAATCGATCCGCGGCCGGGAACGGGAGAGCCGGACCTTGCACGCGATCCCGGGCGCGCCGCCGGACCTGACGCAGCTGGGGCCGGGCTGCCCGTTCGCCCCGCGCTGCCCGCGGGCGGTCGCGCTGTGCCGGGAGGTGGAGCCGCCGCTGGACCCGGTCGGCAGCGCCGGTTCGGGCCGCGCCAGTGCGTGCCACTTCGCGGCCGAGATCCTCGCCGAGGGTGTGCTGGAGGTGCGCGGATGAGCGGGCCACTGCTGCAGGTGGAGGGCGTGTCCAAGGTCTTCCGTGGTAACCGGACCCGGCACGGTCTCGGTCCCCGGGACCTGATCCGGGCCGTGGACCAGGTCAGCTTCACGCTCGCGGCGGGCAGCACGCTGGCGATCGTCGGCGAGTCCGGCTGCGGCAAGTCCACACTGGCCAAACTGCTGCTGCGGTTCGAGGAGCCGACCGCGGGCCGGGTCAGGTTCGATGGCCGGGACATCGTCCGCGTGCCGCGTGCCGAGAGCCGGCGGCTGCGCCGTCGGATCCAGCCGGTGCTGCAGGACCCGTACGGTTCGCTCAACCCCCGCCGCATTGTCTTCGACGCCGTCAGCGAGCCGTGGCAGGCATTCCGGGAGATCCGCCCCCCGGACCGCCGCGTCGCCGCGGCCGAGCTGCTGGGGCGGGTCGGGCTCGGCGAGAGCCTGCTCGACCGCCACCCGGGCGCCCTGTCCGGTGGCCAGCGGCAGCGGGTCAACATCGCCCGCGCGCTCGCCGCCCGGCCGGACCTGCTGGTGCTCGACGAGCCACTGTCCGCACTGGACGTCTCCATGCAGGCGCAGATCGTGAACCTGTTGCGGAGACTCCAGGATGAGCTGTCGATCGCGTACGTGTTCATCACCCACGACCTGTCGCTCGTGCCGTTCCTCTCCGACCAGGTCGCGGTGATGTATCTCGGAAGCATCGTGGAGACGGGGCCGGTCGACGAGGTCTTCTCCCGGGCTGTGCACCCCTACACCCAGGCGCTGCTGTCCGCGGTGCCTTCGCTGGACCCGACCGGTCAACAGCGGATCGTGCTGCACGGAGACGTGCCGAGCCCGGGCGCCCCGCCGTCGGGCTGCCGGTTCCGTACCCGGTGCTGGCGCGCCCAACCGGAGTGCGCCGAGCGCCGGCCGGAGCTGGTCGACCGGGGATACCCACATCCCAGCGCCTGCCACTTCGCTGAACCACTGACCACAGGGGATCAACGTGCGCGTACTTGAGATGCTGGCCGCCGAACTTGTCGGCAGCGGGCTCGACACAGTATTCGGGGTGGTGGGGGAGGGCAACGTCGAGCTCACCACGCACCTGCACCGCAGCCCCGGCGTGCGGTACGTCGCGGCCCGCCGGGAGGACGGCGCGGTCGCGATGGCCGACGGGTACGCCCGGGCCAGCGGGCGGCTGGGGGCGGCCACGGTCACGCACGGCCCAGGGCTGACCAACACCGTTACCCCACTGACCGAGGCGGTCCGCGCGCGGACCCCGATGCTGCTGGTGGCCGGCGCGGTCGGGCTGACCGACCGCACCAACCGACAACGCCTCGACCAGGCCCGGATCGGTGCGGCCGCCGGTGCCGGGGTGGTGGACCTCACCAATCCGGCGCACGCCGTCGCCGACCTGCGCCGGGAGCAGGCCGAAGCGGAACCGGCTGACCGACCCTGGCAACCACCCACGCTGCCGCGCCCCGCACCGGACCCGTACCAGCTTGCCAGCGCCGCGCAGGCGCTCGCCGCAGCGCAGCGGCCAGTGATCCTGGCCGGTCGGGGCGCGGTGACCGCGGCCGCGCGTGAAGAGCTGGAGCGGCTGGCCGACCGGGTGGGGGCGCTGGTCTGTACCACCCTGTTCGCCAACGGGTTCTTCGCCGGCAACCCGTACGACCTGGGTGTCTGCGGCGGGTTCGCGACCGGACTCGCGGAGCGGCTGATCGGCGACGCCGACTGTGTTGTCGCCTTTGGAGCCAGCTTGAACCGGTGGACTACCGCGAACGGGCGGCTGCTGCGCGGCACCGTCATCCACTGCGACCATGATCCCGCCGCCATCGGCTGGTGGTTGTCGCCGGATCACGCGCTGGTCGCGGACGCCGCGACTGGCGCCGCCGCGCTGGCCGACGCGGTGACCGACCCGGCGACCGGCCCGGCGACCGGCCCGGTCACCGGCTACCGCGGCCCGGGGCGCGCGTCCGAGATCGCCAGCTACGACGTGGCCGACGAGTTCCAGGACGCCAGCGGTCCGGACGGCATCGACGTCCACGCGGCCAGCGTGCTACTGGACCGGTGCCTGCCGGCCGACCGCCAGATCGTCGTCGATGTCGGACACTTCATGTCCGTGCCCAGCAAGTACGTCCGGGTACGCGGCCCGGGCAGTTACCTGTCGCTGTCCGCGTTCGGCGCGATCGGGTTGTCCCTGCCGGCCGCGATCGGTGCCGCCGCGGTCCACCCGGACCGGCTGACGGTCTGCTTCGTCGGCGACGGCGGGCTGATGATGTGTCTGTCCGAGCTCGACACCGCCCGTCGCGCCCGCCTGCCGCTGCTGGTGGTGGTCATGAACGACGACGCATACGGCGCGGAGGTGCAGCTTTGCCGGCACCATGGCATCGCCGACGACCTCGCCTGGTTCGAACCGGTGGACTTCGCCGCGACCGCCGCCGGGCTGGGCCTGCCGGCACGCACCGCGACCACCCTGGACGAGTTGGAACGGGCCACCGGCGAGCTGGCCCGGGTCGCTGGCCCGGCCCTGCTCGATGTGCGGCTTGACGCCCGGGTGGTCACCAAGTACTACCGGGACGCGATCGCGGCCGGCGGTCATCATGGCTGATACGCATCCGGCGGACCTGACGCTGCGGGCGGCGGCGGACCGGCTGCGGCGCGGCCGACTGTCCGCCGCGGACCTGACCGACGCCTGCCTGGAACGGATCGACGCCCGGGACGCCCGGTACGGCGGCTGGCTGCACGTCTACCGAGCCCAGGCACGGCAGGCCGCCCGCGACAGCGACGCGCGGCACCGCGTCGGCGACCGGCTCGGTCCGCTGGACGGCGTCCCGATCGGACTCAAGGACGTCATCGGTGCCGCCGGCCACCCGTTGACCGGCGACAGCGTGGCGTTGACCGGCAATCTGGCCACACAGGACGCGGGTGCTTGGGCACGGCTGCGGGCGGCCGGGATGGTGCTGCTCGGGCACCTGCACTGCGGGGAGTTCGCCTGCGGCACCTGGGGCCGCAACCCATGGCACCCGGACTTCAGCCCGGGCGGGTCGAGCAGCGGGTCGGGGGTCGCGCTGGCGACCCGGACCGTGCCGGCCACGCTCGGCACCGACACCCGCGGCAGCATCCGCAACCCGTGCGCCCAGAACGGCGTGACCGGGGTCAAGCCCAGCTTCGGGATGGTCAGCGCGCGCGGCATCATCCCGCTGGCGGTCAGCTACGACGTGGTGGGGCCGATGGCGCGTACGGCCGCCGACTGCGCGACGTTGCTGGGCGCGCTCGCGGAGCTGCCCGGTCTGCCGTGGCCGGCCGGCCCGCGGTCGGGCGCCCGCCCGGTAGCGGGTGCGAGGATCGGCGTACCACGGCTCGGCGGCCTGCTCAGCGACGGGGTCGGCGAGGTTTTCGACCGGTTCAGCCGGGAGCTGACGGCACTCGGCGCGGTGCCGGTACCCATTGAACGACCCGCCAACCCGCTAGAGGCGGATGGCGGCTGGGGCGGTTACCGGGCCATCATCGGCGCTGAGGCGCGGGCGATGCACGCCCAGTTCGCCGACCGGCAACTTCTGCTGCGGCGCGAGTTCCGGGACGACTTCCCGCCGCTGCTCGACCCGGCTGCCACGGCGGCCGACTACGTCGACGCTCAGCGCCAGCGGGTGGAGCTGGCCGACCGGTGGCGGGACATCGTCGAGGCCGGGGACCTGCAGGCGATCGCTGAGCCGTGCGCCACCGGGGAGATCTGGCGGGCCGGCGCGTCGCCGCGTGATCCTTCCGCGCCACCCCGTCTGTACGGGATGTGGAGCGACACGAACTTTCCGGTGGTGTGCCTACCGGCCGGCCGCAGCCCGGTCGACAGCGGGCCGGTCGGTGTCCAGCTCATCGGACTGCCGCACACTGAGCCGATGCTGCTGCAGCTCGCCATCGACTACCAGGCGGCCACCGGGTACCACCTGAGCGAACCACCCGGCCTCGACGATCACACGGCACCGGACTACGTCGGCCCGGATCGGCCGGCGGCCGGGCCGCAGCCGCCGTTGCGGGTGCCGGTGGACCCGTTCGACATCCGGTACGGCGTCGGCGGGCGGCCATGACCGGCGCCCTCGCCGGCGTGCTGGTGGCGGACTTCTCGCGGGTGCTCGCCGGCCCTTACGCCACCATGCTGCTCGGCGACCTCGGCGCGACCGTGATCAAGGTGGAGGCGCCCGGCGGTGACGACACCCGGCGGTGGGGGCCGCCGTGGGCGGACGGCACCAGCACCTACTTCCGGTCGGTCAACCGGAACAAGCACAGCGTGGTGCTGGACCTGGCCGCGGCCGCCGACCGCGCGACTGCCCAGCGGCTGCTGCGCCGCGCCGACGTGATGATCGAGAACTTCCGGGCCGGCACCGCGGTACGGCTCGGAGTCGGCTACCCGGAGGCGGCACGGGACAACCCGGGTCTGGTCTACTGCTCGATCACCGGCTACGGCGCCGGCGCCGGGGTGCCCGCGTACGACCTGATCGTCCAAGCGGTGTCCGGGATGGTCAGTCTCACCGGGCGGGACGAGCGAACCGTGACCAAGGCCGGCATCCCGATCGCGGACGTCCTGGCCGGGCTGCACGCCGCGATCACCGCCGCACTCCACCACCGGGACCGCACCGGCCAGGGGCAACGGATCGAGGTGAACCTGCTGTCCTCGACCCTGTCCGGGATGGTCAACTTCACCGGTGCCTACGCCATGGCCGGCGAGGTGTCGCGCGCCATGGGCATCCGCCACCCCAGCATCTGCCCGTACGAGCCGTACCCGACGGCCGACCGCCCGCTGATCATCGCCGCCGGCAACGACCGTCAGTTCGCGGCCCTGTGCCGGGTTCTCGACCTGCCGGGCCTGCCGGGCGACCCCCGGTTCGCGGTCAACGACGACCGGGTGGCGCACCGGGCGGAACTCGCCGCGCTGCTCACCCGGTCGCTCGCCGGTCGCTCGGCCGACGAGTGGGCGGAGCTGCTGGGGGCGGCCGGGATCCCGTGCGGCCCGATCAACGACGTCGCCGGTGGGGTGGCGTTGGCGCAGCGGCTGGGGCTGGAACCGGTCGTGGAGGTGGCCGGCATCCCGCAGGTGGCCAGCCCGTTTACGCTTTCCGCGACGCCGGTGACCTACCGCCGGCCACCACCGGACCTGGGGGCGGACACCGACGCGATCTCGCGCTGGCTAGCAGAAGGGGACACCGACGATGACCGATCCGCATGACCTGCTGGCGATCGACGCCGAGCTGACCGCCGAGGAGCGGGCACTGCGGGACACCGTGGGCCGGTTTCTCGACGACCGGGTGCGCCCGCACGTGGCGAGCTGGTGGGCCGAGGGCCGGCTGCCCCGGGAGATCGCCGGCGAGCTCGGGCGGCTGGGACTGCTGGGTATGCACCTGGCCGGTTACGGCTGCGCGGGCGCCGGCGCGGTCGCGTACGGGGTGGCCTGCCGGGAGTTGGAGGCCTGCGACAGCGGCCTGCGCAGCCTGGTGTCGGTACAGGGCTCGCTGGCGATGACCGCCATCCACCGGCACGGTACTGAGGAGCAGAAGCAACGGTGGCTGCCCGGGATGGCCACCGGTGAGCTGATCGGCTGCTTCGGGCTCACCGAGCCCGATGCCGGCTCCGACCCGGCCGGAATGCGCACGCGCGCCCGCCGGGACGGCCCGGACTGGATCATCGACGGCACCAAGATGTGGATCACAAACGGTGGGATCGCGGACGTCGCGGTCGTCTGGGCGCGAACCGACGACGGCGTCCGCGGTTTCGCCGTGCCCACGGACGTCCGCGGGTTCAGCACCCGCCCGGTGGGGGAGAAGCTGTCGCTGCGCGCTTCGATCACCTCGGAGCTGTTGCTCGAAGGGTGCCGACTGCCCGAGGAAACGCAGCTGCCGGGCGCCCGCGGCCTTGGCGCCCCGCTGGCCTGCCTGAACGAGGCCCGGTACGGCATCATCTGGGGGGCGGTCGGCGCCGCCCGCGACTGTTTTCTCACCGCGTTGCGCTACTCGAAGGAGCGCGTCCAGTTTGACCGGCCGATCGCGGGTTTCCAGCTCACCCAGGCCAAGCTCGCCGCGATGGCGGTGGACCTGTCGACCAGCGCGCTGCTGGCACAACACCTGGGGCGGCTCAAGGAGGCCGGCACGCTGCGGCCCGAACAGGTGAGTCTGGGCAAGCTGCA
>WHTQ01000195.1 GCA_009377645.1 Micromonosporaceae bacterium
CGGCTGCGGCGTGCAACCCAGCGGGGTCATCACCGGCGCCGCCCCGCCGAGCGGGCGTGCCGAACCAGCCACGACGATCCTGTACCTGGTGTCGAACGATCGGCTCAGCCCGGTGCGGCGGCCCGGCGGCCCGCTCTCCCAGGCCGACACGCTCGCCCTGCTGGCGGCAGGCCCCACCGACGAGGAACGCGCAAATGGGCTTACCACCGCGGTCCCGCCAGAGGTCGCCCCGTTCTCGGTGGCCGCCAGCCCATCCGGCCGGATAGTGGTGACACTGTCCACTCCGGCCAACGGGTTATCCAGAGTGGCCGTTGCGCAGATCGTGTGCACGGCCGCTGCCGCCGCACTGGCAAGCCCCACCCAGGTCACCGTCCTCGGCGCCGGGCAAGAAGGCCACGGCCCGCAGAGCTGCCCGTCACCGCCACCGCCACCGCCACCGCGGCGGTGATAGCCCCGCGGGCATTGGCGCTCGCTCGAGAGATCAGCTCCGGCACCAGACCACCGACCGCGCAGCTCCAGGCCCGGCGCAGCTCGCCGGAGACGAGGTCGATGGCGTCAGCCTCCCGCGGGGCGGTGCCTGCCAGCTCGAAGATCTTGACGCCGTCGGCGGTCAGCTGACGGTAGGTCTTGTCCAGCTGGTAGAGCGCGATGTCGGTGCCGGTCATGGTGGCATAGACCAGCGTGGTGGTGTTCGCGGTGGTCACGGGCTGACCGTCCTTGTCGAGCACGCCGACCTCCCGCGCTTCCGGTCGGTTGACCAGCGCCGCCCCCGGCGCCGGCCGGTCGCCGGCGCCCCGGTATCGCGTGGACGGGCGCTCGCTGGAGCGGGCCGCCTTCCAGGCCGCCGCGCCGGAGGTGCTGCCGCTGCTGAACGCCGGCTACCAGCCGGAGACGTACAGCGCCGGCCTGCTGGAGATCATCGCCGGGTTCGTGGTGAACCACGGGGTCGGCAAGGAGGAGGCGCAAGCCTGGGCGGACGAGCTGCGGGCGCTCGGGGCGGACTACTTCTTCAGCCTGAACCGCTACCTGTTCTGTGCCACCAACCGGGCCTGATCCGCCGCGGCCGCGGGAACGTCGCCGCGCCCCTGTCCGGGGTACCCCGGACAGGGGCGCGGCGTGGCGGTTACCGCTGCCCGGCGGCTACGGGAGCTGCCAGGCCCGGATGATCTCCTGTTCGATCCGGTTCCCGTCCCGGTCGGTCGCCTCCACTCGCAGCGAGGCGAACTCCGCGTCCGGCGGCGGGAACAGCGGCCGCAGCAGCGCGACGAACCTGCCGTTGCGGTCGCGCGGGACCACTACCGCCTCGTGCCAGGTGGCCCCGTCGTCGTACGAGGTCCACACCTGGGCGGTGCGGACCCGCGGGCCGTCCGCTCCGGGCTGGTGCCGGACCTCCAGGTCCACGGTCTGCGCGATCCGGCGCTCGGCCGTGTTCATAAGGTCCAGGTCGACGTCGTAGTCCACCAGCAGCAGCGGCAGCACCTCCTGGACCCCCTCGGAGGGCTGCTCCGAGGCGAACGTCCAGGCGCTCCGGGTGGCGACCGAGGTCGTCCACCATGGAGCATCCCGGTTCACGTCCAGCTCCATCCGGTAGGTGGCCGGGTCCGGGCTGAGCGGGAAGTCCCCGTTCGCC
>WHTQ01000052.1 GCA_009377645.1 Micromonosporaceae bacterium
CCGGCCGGGCGCGCACCGGGAAGCGGTGCGGTGCCGGGCCGGCCGGCGCTACCGAGCCCCGCCGCGCCCGGTGGCGGGAGCGGACCCGGCGGTGCCCCACCGGCCAGCGCCGGCGTCGCGCCGGGCGGTGCTGCCACCGGCGGGAGCCCGGCCGAGGGCACCGCAGCCGGGGGCGCCGCGACCATCCCGGCCAGCTGCCCACCGGTGGCGAAGCCGGGTCCCGGCCCGGCGGGCGGCGCGAGCCCAGCCGCGTACCGCGCGATCAGCCCGCCGAAGTCGACCCCTCCGTGCGGCGGCGCGGGGTCCTCGCCGCTGCCGGACGCGGGCAACAACATCGAATAGGATGACTGCGCTGCCCCCGGCGGGGCGGCGCCGGGCGTGCCGTGGGCGGAGACGCTGGTGGAGCCCTGGAACTCGCGCGGCTGGTCGATGACGAAGTGGTTGCCGACGTAGGTGTCGGTCAGGAGCTCGACCGCGCTGGCCGCGTGGTTGTGGTAGAGCCCGGCGATGTCGTCGGTCGAAGTGACCTCGTACAGATCGGACCGTCCCTGCGCGGCACCCGGCTCCTGCAGCTCCGGCGGCGCGATGATCCGGCCGAAGTCGGCCTGCCAGTCGGGGTGTTCCGGATGGTAGACCACCATCGGTGAGCGGGGCCAGGTCTGCCAATGTGCCTGCATCGACCGGTAGTGACTCCACAGTGTCCCAAGCGTGTCCTTGGTGAGCTGGACGTCCTGGGCGACCCGGTCGAGCATGCCGGCGTTGTTGGTGGCGGCCCGCGCCCAGTCGTCCATCGAGTAGCGGGCCGCTCCGACCCGTTCCAGGAACGCGGCCGCGGCCTCGCCGGTCCACGCCCCGTCGAGCGCGTCCCGCCGGGCCCGCAGCAGGTCGGAGGTGCCGGCGAGCATCGAGCTGACCCGCCGCCAGTAGTCGGCGTGCTGCTCGACCGCCGCCACGTCGATCGAGCTCACCCAGCTCCAGTAGACGTCGATGTCCCGCGTACCGGGCCGGAAGTCGCGGTAGTCGGCCGCTTCGACGCCGGAGCTGTCCCATGGCAGCTCGTCGTCGTGCACATACTCCTCACCGCCGTACGACGGGAGCTCCTCGGGCAGGTTGTCGATCGGGAAGTACTGGTGCTCGGCCTCGGTGCCGGCGACCGGTGCCGGCTGCCCGCTGGCCGGGTCCTCGGCGACCTCGGCCGGTGCCTGCCACGGCTCCGGCCGGAACCCGTCGTACTCGGCCGGGTCGTAGACCAGGTCACGGATCGGCGCCGCCGCCGGCGCGTCGATGTCGAACGGGTCACTCATCGCCGGGCCCCCCGTCCACCGGCGGCGGCACCTCGAAGGCCCGCTCGACCGAGGACCGGTCGTACGCCGCGAACGCGCTCTGGAAGCTGCCCCCGCTGCCCACGTCGCTGGCCAGGTAGTCGGCGTGGATCCGGTCGGCGCCCTCCCACAGCGCCGCCAGGCCGAGCAGGGCGTCGTCCAGCAGCGCCAGCTGGGCGGCGAAGGTCAGGAAGTACGCGCGCAGGAACGCCGCTCCCTCCGGCATCCCGTCCCCGGCTGCGGCGCCGCCGGGCAGGTTCGGCAGCTGCGGTGGCAGCTCGTCGACCGCGGCCTGCGCGGCCACCCGCAGCGCGTCCTGGTCACCGGCGACCAGCTGGGCGAACTGCGACAGGTCCGCGGGCACCACGTCCACGTCGCGGAACTGCGGGTTCCACGACTCACCCTCCCCGTGGCCCGGTCGGTCGGGCATCGATGCCTCCGTTTCGGGTTGACCGGTCAGTCCGGTGGCCGGTGGGCGAGCTGGACCAGCTGGGCGCCCCGGTCCCGGGTGACCAGCCAGCCCCGCCCGGGCGGCAGCGGGGACGGGCGTACGTCGCCGAGCAGCTTGCCCTCGTCCCGGCTCCCGGACATCACCAGCCCCGGGGTGTCCAGCTCCTTCAGCCGCTGCACGAACTGTTCGAACATCGACCGGGCGGCGCCGCCGCTGCGCCGGGCGAGCACCAGGTGCAGCCCGACGTCGCGGGCCTGCGGCAGGAACTCGAGCAGCGGCGCCAGCGGGTTCGGCTGCGCGGCCGAGACCAGGTCGTAGTCGTCCACCAGCAGGTACAGCTCCGGGCCGGTCCACCAGCTGCGGTCGCGCAGCTGCTGCGGGGTAACGTCCGGGCCCGGCAGCCGCCGCCGCATCACCCCGGCCGTCTCCTTGACCAGGTCCGCGGTCACCTGAGCGGACGAGCCGTACCCGATCTGGTGCTCGGTGGTGATCGCCCCCAGCAGGCTGCGCCGGTAGTCCACGACCAACAGTCGCGCCTGCTCCGGCGAGTACCGCTCCACCACCCGGTGGGCCAGCGCCCGCAGGAACGACGACTTGCCGCACTCGGCGGCCCCGAACAGCAGGAAGTGCGGGTTGGCCCGGAAGTCGAGGTGGACCGGCCGCAGGTCGGTCTCGGCGATCCCGATCGGCAGGCCGGGGCCGTCGCCGGTGGGGATCTCGTGATCTGGCAGGTTGGCCGGCAGCAGCCGCACCGCCGGTGCCGGCGGGCCGTCCCACGCCTGGCGGAGGTCGGCGACCAGCTGGCGGGCGCCCTCGGCGAGGTCGTCGGCGGTCTGCTTCGCGTCCGCGCGGGGCAGCGCCGACAGGAAGTGCCGGCCGTCGCTGGTGATGCCGCGGCCGGGTGCGTGCTCCGGCACGTTCATCGCCGCCCGCCGGCCGAGCATCGAGTCGGCCGGGTCGCCGAGCCGTAGCTCCAGCCGGGTCCCGAACACGTCCCGGATGGTGTGCCGCACGTCCATCCACCGGCCGGCCGACGCGACCACGTGCACCCCGAACGACAGCCCCCGGTTGGCGAGGTCGTTCAGCGCGTCCACCTGGTCGTCGAACTCGGCCCGGATGGTGGCCCACCCGTCCACCACCAGGAACACGTCACCGAACCGGTCCGGGCCGTCCGGGTCGGACCGTAGCCGGCGGCGGTAGCTGGCCATCGAGTCCACCCCGTGCCGGGCGAACCACTCCTCCCGCTGGGCCAGCAGCAGCCGCAGCTCGGCGATGGTCCGCCGTACCTGCGAGACGTCCCGGCGGGTGGCCACGCCCCCGACGTGCGGCAGCTCCCGCAGCCCGGACAGCGCACCCCCGCCGAAGTCCAGGCAGTAGACCTGCACGTCGCGGGGGGTGTGGGTCAGCGCGAGCGCGACCACCAGCGAGCGCAGCAGCGTGCTCTTGCCGCTCTGCGGCGCACCCACCACCATGACGTGGCCGGCGGCCGAGGCCAGGTCCAGCAGCAGCGGGTCGCGCCGCTGCTCCAGCGGCTTGTCCACAATCCCCACCGGCACCGACAGGCTGCCGGGCTGGTCCGGTCCGGCGGCGGTGAGCCCCCGCCCGGGTGCGACCACCGCCGGCGGCAGCAGCTGGTCCAGGGTCGGCGGCTCCCGCAGCGGCGGTAGCCACACCTGGTGCGCCGGCTCGCCCCGGCCGGCAATCCGGTCCACCAGCAGGTCGAGCAGCGTGTCGCCGGGCGCCGCCGCGACCTCCGCCGCCGCGACCTCCGGCGCCGCCGGCTCGCCCGGCCCGACCGCCGGCGCCGGGCCGGGCTGCCGGGCGGGCGCCGGGTGGTACGCGGTGTCGTACCGCCGCACCGGGTCCACCGTCACCACCGCACCCGTCGCGTCCCGGAGCGCCGGGACGGGGCTGCGGTGCCCGCCCGACACGTACGCCGCCTTGAACCGTGTCAGCGAGTCGGTGCCGGCCTTCAGGAAGCCGTGGCCGGGAGTGCGCGGCAGGTGGTAGGCGTCCTGCACGCCCAGCACCACCCGGCTCTCTATCCCGGAGAAGGTCCGCAGGCCGATCCGGTAGGACAGGTGGGTGTCCAGGCCCCGCAGCCGGCCCTCCTCCAGCCGCTGCGAGGCGAGCAGCAGGTGCACACCGAGCGACCGGCCGACCCGTCCGATCTGGACGAACATGTCGATGAAGTCCGGCTTCGCGGTGAGCAGCTCCGAGAACTCGTCGCAGATCACCAGCAGGCTGGGCAGCGGCGCCAGCGGCGTACCACCTTTTCGGGCCTGCTCGTAGTCGCGCTGCGAGGCGTAGTTTCCGGCCTGCCGCAGCAGCTCCTGCCGCCGGATCAGCTCCCCGTTGATCGCGTCGGTCATCCGGTCCACCAGCGGCAGCTCGTCGGCCAGGTTGGTGATCACCGCGCTGGTGTGCGGCAGCCGGTCCAGCCTGGTGAAGGTGGCGCCGCCTTTGAAGTCGACCAGCACGAAGTTGAGGGTGGTGGAGTCGTGGGTGGCCGCCAGCGCCAGCACCAGCGTGCGCAGCAGCTCCGACTTGCCGGACCCGGTGGCCCCGATCAGCAGCCCGTGCGGCCCCATGCCGTCCTGCGCCGACTCCTTCAGGTCCAGCTCCACCGGGCGGCCGTCCGGTCCGACCCCGATCGGCACCCGCAGCCGGTCCCGGTTCGCGCGGGGTACCCACGCGGTGGCGACGTCGAACGCGTACGGGTCGCCCAGCTCCAGCAGCTCGGCGAGGCCGACATCGGCGGACAGCGGCTCCTCGGTCTCGGTCTCGGCCTTGGCCGAGCGCCGCAGCGGAGCCAGCTGCAGCGCCAGCGCCTCCGCCTCCACCAGGCTGAGCTGGTCGGCCCGGCCGAGCTCCTCCGCCCCGCCGTAGGTGGCGCTGCGCAGCGCGCCGTCGGCGGACACCTGGAGCACCAGCTTGGCCGGGTCGAGCACCCGGGGTGGCTGGCCGTCCAGCGCGATCACGGTGACCCCGTCCACCCCGCCCCCGGCCAGCAGGTGCTCGGACCCGGTCGCGCCGGCCCCGTCCAGCAGCACCACCAGGTGCGGGGTGGCCGACTGGGCGGGGGCGGTGGTCGGGCTGAACCGGGGCCGGCTGGCCAGCACGTCGTCGAGGACCGCCTCGATGGTGGCGATGTCGTCGGCGACCAGCCGGACCGGTCCCAGCGCGTCGGTCCGGGTCGGGTGCAGCGCGTGCGGCAGCCACTTCACCCACTCCCACTGCGCCCGCCGGGACGGGCCGGCGCACACCGCGACCAGCAGGTCGTCCGGCGCGTGCAGGGCCACGACCTGGGCCAGCAGGGCGCGCGCCAGCCCGCGGGTCCGGTCCGGGTCGCCGCGCAGGTAGATCGCGGAGAAGCCGTTCAGCGCCATCACGATCGGCAGGTCCGGGACCACCGCGTACGTGACGACGAACCGTCGCAGCGCCAGCGCGCACATCGGCTCCAGGTCCTCTAGCGGCTGGCTGGCCGGCGGCGTGATCGGGGTGGCCAGCTCCTGCGGGCCCAGCCCCACCCGCAGCTGGGCGAAGTCGGCCTCGCCGCGGCGCCGCTCCCACAGCCGGGCGCTGGCCGGGATCCCCCACAGCGACTCCGGATCCGGGTGCCGGTAGCTGGCCGCCCGGCGCTGCTGCGCCACCGTCCGCTGGACCCGGCCGCGCTGCTGGCTCAGGTGCCGCATGTAGCGCCGGCGGTCCCGCACCATCTGCCGCTTGTTCTTCCCGGAGGCCTGCTGGCTGAACACCACCGCGAGCATCCCCAGCGCGGACAGGCTGAACAGGGCACCGGGCAGATAGCCCAGCGGGCCGCCGCCACCGCCGGACCGGCTATACATCATCGCCATCGCGCCGGAACCGGCCAGCATCGGGAGGATCATGAAGATCCGGGTGAAGTTGCGACGGCCCTCGTCCGGCAGCTCGGGTGGCGGGTCCAGTGCCAGCTCCCCGGACGGCCAGTCGGGTTCGGGCGGGCGGGGCAGGCGCCGGACCACGATCGTGCTCATGGGCGGCCACCACCTCCCCTGTTTCTCCCTGCTTCGCGGACTTGATGTTCCGTTGAGGCACGGCTTGCCGGGCTGCGCTAAGAATAGGTCTGACCCGCAAACTGCCGCACCGGGTCTTTGCAGCAATTTGAGATTGTGAGCGACTCGAGGATAGGAGCTCGGAGCCGATGACCGGGTCCACCCCTGGGCTCACCCGGCTGGTGGTGTTCGCGCCGAAGCGCCGGCTGGAGCTGGCCTTCCCGAACCAGCTGCCGGTGGCCTACCTGCTGCCGGACGTGCTGCGGCACGCCGGCGAGGAGCTGGCCGACCGGGGGCTTACCCACGGCGGGTGGGTGCTGCGACGCAGCGACGGGTCCCGGCTGGACGCCGGGTCCAGCTTCGCGGCCCAGCAGGTACGCGACGGCGAGGTGCTCCACCTCGTCCCGCGGCAGGTGCAGTGGCCGGAGACCAGCTACGACGACATCGTGGACGCGATCGCGGCCAGCGCCCGCCGGCGCGGCGCCCGCTGGTCCGGTGCCGCCACCCGGATCGCCGGGCTCGGGCTGGCCGGCACCGCGCTGCTGGTGGGGCTGGTCACCGCGCTGTCCGCCGGACCACCGTGGACGGTGACGGCGGTGCTGCTGCTGCTGGTGGCCGGGGGGTTGCTGCTGGCCGGGGTGCTGCTGGCCCGGGCGCTGGGCGACGCCACCGCGGGCGCGGTGGTCGCCGCGGCGGCGCTGCCGTACGGGTTCGCCGGCGGCCTGGTGCTGCTGGCCGACGAGTCGCTGTCGCGGATCGGGGCGCCGCACCTGCTCACCGGCTCGGCGGTGCTGATCACGGCCGGGATCGCCGGTTACCTCGGCACCGGCGAGTACGGCCGGCTGTTCATGGCCGGGGTCACCGCCGCCGGCTGGGGGCTGGTCGGCGCGGTGGTGGCGCTGCTGTTCGCCGGCGCCGGCGCTGCCGGGGCGGCCGCGGTGGTGGTCGGCGGCGTGCTGCTGGTCAGCCCGCTGGTGCCGGCGGTGGCGATCCGGGTGGGCCGGATCCCGCTGCCGGACCTGCCGCACAACGTCGACGACCTGGTCGACGACCGGCCGCCGCCGGACCGCCGGTCGGTCGAGCAGGCCACCGCCCGCACCGACGAGGTCCTCACCGGCGGGCTGCTGGGGATGGCGCTGGCCGGGGTGGCGGCGCTGGCGATGCTGGTCGTCACCGGCGACGCGGCCGCGCTGGTGCTCGCCGCGGCGGTCTCGGCGGCGTTCCTGCTGCGGGCCCGGTTCCACGTGGCGGTCCGGCACCGGGTGCCGCTGCTGGCGCTGGGCGCGGCCGGGCTCGGGCTGGTCGGGGTGGCGCTGGGACTGGCCGGCGGAGCCGACCGGGTGGTGGTCATGCTGCCGGCGGTGGCCGGGGCGGCGCTGCTGGCGCTGGCGGCCGGCATGACCTACCGGCACCGGCCACCGTCGCCCCGGCTGGGGCGGTTCGCCGACATCGGCGACGTGTTGCTGACGCTGGCCGTGGTGCCGCTGGTGGCCGAGGTGGTCGGTCTGTACGCCTACGTGCGCGGGCTGGCCGGATAGCCAGCGCGCCGGAGCCGACGGGAGCCGCCGATGCCCATGCAGTCCCGGACCGACCAGGTCCACTCGTACCAGTTCTTCCTGCAACGGGTGGTCTCCGGCCTGGTGGCCCGGGAGAGCGACCCGGCCGAGCTGCCGTTTCGCCGGCTCGGCTGGTCGGCGTTCGGTGGGTTCATGATCGCGGTGCTGGTGGCGGCCGGCTTCGGGGTGTACGGGCTGCTGGTGGGCGGCGGGGCCACCGGCTGGCAGGACGGCGGGTCGGTGATCGTGGAGAAGGGCAGCGAGACCGCGTACATCTACCGCAACGAGCGGCTGCATCCGATGGTCAACATCGTGTCCGCCCAGCTCGCGCTCGGCGGCGACGCCGGCGTCACCCGGGTGTCCGCGCGCTCGCTGGCTGGCGTCCCCAGAGGACTGACGCTGGGCATCCCCGGTGCCCCGGACGGCCTGCCGGCCGGCGGGAGCCTGCTGACCGGCGGGTGGACCCTGTGCACCCAGCAGCGACCGGACGGCAGCGGTGGCTCCGAGACGTTCAGCGTGCTGGCAGTGGGGCAGCCGCCGGCGGGCGGGCAGCCGGTGGCCGACCGGGCGGTGCTGGTCCGCGACGCCGGGGCGGGCGGCGGCGGCGACGCGGGCGACGATGTCGACGTCGGGCTACACCTGGTGTGGCACGGCCACCGGTTCGAGGTCGACGCGCGGGCGCTGCGCGCGCTCGGGACCGGGCAGCAGCGGACGCTGCCGGTGGCACCGGCCTGGTTGGACACGCTGCCGGTCGGCGACCCGCTCGCCCCCGGGCAGGAGCCCGACCGCGGGCAGCCCACCCGGGCGCTCGGTGAGCTGCGCAGCGACCTGGGGGTGCGGACCGGGCAGGTCCTCGAGTCGGCCGGGTTGCACTACCTGGTCGGGCTGGACCGGCTGCGGGAGATCACGCCGCTGTCGGCCCGGATCCTGCTCAACGACCCGGCCACCGGCGACGCGTACCCGGACGGCGAGCCGGATCTGCGCACCGACCTGCCGGATGGTGCCCTGAACAACGCGCACATCGACCTGCTGCCCGGGCGCGCTGCGACTAGCCCACCCGAGCAGCCGCCGGAGCTGGTGGCGCTGGCACCGGAGGACCTGCCGGTGGCGCCGGTGTGCGCGGGGTTCGCACCCGGTGGCTTCACCCCGGAGATCTGGTCCGGCGCCCGGCTGCCCTGGCAGGCGGGCGGGATCACCACGCCGCAGCGGACCGGGTCGGGCGGCCTGCTCGCCGACCAGGTGCTGGTCGAGGGTGGCCGGGCAGCGCTGGTACGGGCGGTGCCGGCACCGGACGCCCCCGGCGGCACCTGGCACCTGGTCACCGACCAGGGGATCCAGTTCCGGCTGTCGGCCCCCGAGGTCGCCGGGATGCTCGGCTACCGGGTGGACGCGGCGGTGCCGATCGCGGCCGGGCTGCTGGCCCGGCTGCCGGCCGGTCCGGCGCTGGACCCGGCCCAGGCCGACCAGCCGGTACCGCTGGTCAACGGGTAAATCCTCTGCAAAGTTCCGGGCCGGGCGGCGGCGCGGCTTGCGGGGCACGCTTACCCTGGCCGCAGCTTCAGCCAACTCAGGAACGCGGGAGGAGTCCCGCAGGAGGTGATTCGCGATGCCGGAACCGGATTCCGGACGGAGCAGCGGAAGCGGTGTGCAGACCGAAACCGGTCTGCTGACCGCCGGCGCGATCGAGGCGGGCAACACCGCCGAAGGGCTCGACACGATGCTGCGCAACCTGATGGGGCGGCTGGAACCGCTGATGGACGCGTGGCTCGGTTCGGGCGGGACCGCCTTCCAGAATGTACGGGCCGAGTTCGAGAACGAGATGGGGAAGCTGCACCGGGCGCTGACCTCGATCGGCGAGGACATGGGCCTGTCCAGCGCCGACTACGTCAACGCGGACGAGGAGATGGCGGCGGACCTGGTCCAGGCCGGCGCCAGCAGCGAACAGGTCACGACCCTGCTGGCGGGTCTGGAGAGCTAGGTTCTGGGAGGAGACACGATGCTGGTCACATTCCGGCACTTCGACGGCCGGGTGAAGATGAACTTCCCGATGCTGGCTCAGGCCGCGGGAGACATCGACGAATGCGTCCGCGCGATGGACATTGCACTGACCGACCTCAACACCAGTCTGGACAGCAAGCTGGCCGACTGGGAGGGCGGTGCCTACGGCAGCTACGAGCAGACCAAGATGATGTGGATGAACGCGGCGGGGGAGATCAAGATCCTGCTGGACTCGATCCGGCGCGGGGTGGAGTCCGCCAACGAGCGGATGGCGTTGACCGAGCTGGCCAATGCCAACCGGCTCACCCGGGGATAGCGACCCGTTCCACCGGCCTGGCCCGGCCGGCCCGCACCCGGGTGGGCCGGGCCGGCGGGTCGGGACCGGTCCACCGGTAGGCTCGGTCGGAGTGAGGCACTTCAACACGGCCGGGCCCTGCATCCCGGAGCTGCACTACATGCTGCCGCCGGAGCCCCGGCTGCCGGCGGCCCGTGAGCTGATCGCCGAGGGGACCTACTTCGTGCTCCACGCCCGGCGGCCGACGGGCAAGACCACCATTCTGGCGGCACTGGCCCGGAAGCTGACCGCGGAGGGGCGGTATCTCGCACTCCGGTTCTCGTGCGAGACCGGCGAGGTCGCCGGGGACGACTACGTCCGGGCACAGGAGGCGGGAGCGCAGGTTCGGATCCTGCCTGGGGTACGTCACAGATCTGCAACAGCGGATCGTGACCGGCCGGCAGCTCACTGTTCATGGCCGGTTCGATCTTCCCGCGTAGCCTCGCGGCGGCCTGAGGGCGATGTCGCGAGCTGGATTTGCGCCTCGGCTGGCCGCATGCCACTTGCGCCGGTGTCGAGCAGCCTGCTTACCCCGGCGATCGCCTCGCCGCTGGGCTGACGTATCGCATGGCGGTGCGGCGACCCGGGTTGGCCAGCCGCCATGCCGACCCCCGGTCGACGCAGGAGTCGAGCAGCGGCGGCATGAGCTTCCAGGCTGGCGCAGCCTGCGCAGAGGACAGAACCACCTGGCGGAGCGACATGCCGCTCATCGTGGTGGTCTCGCCGAGGACCGCCAGACCGACGGGCCCAGTCGTGCCGGCTACGGCGCGAGACCAACGACACACTCATCTGCATAATGCCGATGAGCGGTGACGCCCACGCCCGCGGCGTCCAGCGCGGCATGGGCCTGCCGGACCAGCGCCCCGCCCAATCCGCCGCCGCGCCGGCCGGCCGCGACCACCAGGCAGCTCAGATACCCGACCGGGGCGGCGGAGGTCAACCTCGCGATCCACTCGGCCCGCTCCGGCGGGTTGACCACCAGTAGGCCGGCCGGCCCGCCGGCGGCGTCCTCGGCGACCCAGGTCCACGGCTGGTCACGCGAGAGCACGTCGCGCAGCTGCTGCCGGATCGCCCGGGTGGTGGAGGGCCGCTCGGTGGCCGGGCCGAACTGGGCGTCCCAGCGCACCTCCGCCAGCCAGAGTCCGGTCGCGGCGTCCAGGTCGTCGGGGCGGATCGGCCGTACCGGTGACCCGGCGGCCGCCCCGCCGGCCGGGTCGGGAACCGGGCGGCCGCCCGGCCGGGCCGCGATCACCGTCTCCGGCACCAGCCCATGCTGCAGGAACAGGCTGCTGATCGCGTGGACCGCCGACCCCCCGATGGCAACCCCATCCAGCTGGTCCAGTCCTTGGCTGCGCCACTATATTCTGCGGCCAGCACGTGAACCGACACCCCCATTGAAGCAGGGTGCCGCGCCCGGTCTCCCGCGATTGTGCCACCGGCTACCGTGCACACCGTGCAGATCACCAGCCTTGACCCACAGCCCCGCTCGTACGCGCAGGGCGCACTGGTCACCGGTGCCAGCCAGGTCCTGCTTATCAGCGGCCAGGTTCCGGAGCTGCCGGACGGTGGCGTACCCGAGGACTTTGACGCGCAGTGCCGGCTGGCGTGGCGACACTTGCTGGCGGTCCTGGCCGAGGCGGGCATGACCGAGCGGAACCTCGTCAAGGTCACTACCTTCCTCGCCGACCGGCGCTACCGGGAGGCGAACTCCCGGATCCGGCACGAGGTGCTGGGCGACCACCATCCGGCGTTGACGGTCATCATCACCGGCATCTACGACGCTGAATGGTTGCTGGAGATCGAGGCAGTCGCGGCGGCCTGAGCCGACCGGCGGCACAGCGCCCAGGGGGTAGCGCCGCCCGCCACTGCCCGCGGACCGCTACGGGGTGACGGCGAGGTTGGCCAGGATCCGCTCGGCCAGCGCCCGGTCGCCGTTGGAGTTCCACCCCAAGGGACAGGACTGGCCCACCGACGTGACCCTGGTCGACGGGGACGGCACGTCGCATTTCTTCACCCTGAACAAGCACGGCTCGACCAACCCGGCCGACTGGGAGTACGACTCCCCCGCCGGGGTGCACCTGCTGCTGCAACGCAACGATGCCGCGGGGGATCCGACCCGGGCGTGGGTGATGACCAAACCGGACCGGACCCAGTTCTTCTTCGACACCGACGGCTACCCGTCGGCGGTGGTCGACAAGAACGGCAACACCCAGACGTTCACCTACGAGGAACGTCGGTCGCAGAACAGGCCGGTCAAGTTCCTGCGGTATGTGACCGACCCGTCCGGGCGGCGCGCTGGCTGCCGCCGGCGTCGATCCGGGGGCCACTCCCGACATCCCCGCGACGAGCCGCGGTCAACGCCGACGCGCGGTGACCAGCCAGGCACCGGAGTCGAACCACACGCCCTCGCCGGTGTCATGGGCGTCGAGCATGGCCAGCAGCCGGTCGAGAGCACGAGCCGTCTCCGCGGCGTCCAGGTCGGCGACCAGATCTTCGACCATCCGCAGATCGAATAGGGCGTCGCGGGCGCTGGCCGCGTCCGGGCCGTAGTAGATCGGCTCGCGTACTTCGGTGATCTCGACCGCGGTGAAGCCGGCAGCGGTCAGCACGCCGGCCGCGACGGTCGGATCCGCCAGCGAGAAGGCGCCATGGCTGAGCCCAGCTGGCGCCATCCGGCCACCGGCCAGTGCCTGCCGGATCGCAATGGACCACTCCTGGCGGTCGTAGGCCTGCCACACCACCTGCACCAGCCGCGCCCCCGGCCGCAATGCCCGCCCGATGTTGGTGAACGCCGCGACCGGGTCGGTGAAGAACATCGTGCCGAACCGGCTGAGCCCCAAGGTGAAATCCCCTGGCGCGAAAGGGTGAACCTGGGCATCGGCCCGCTCGAAGCTGACGTTGCGGATTCCTTCCCCCTCGCTCAGCTGGCGGGCGCGGTCCACCATCGGGCGGGACAGGTCCACGCCGAGCGCACTTCCCGATGTCGCGGATCTGGCGGCGTCCCGCGTGGTCTGCCCGGTACCGCAGCCGATGTCGAGCACCCGATCAGCGGTCCGGACGCCTGCGGCCGCTCGCAGCCGCAGGTTGTAGCGGCTCAGCTCAGCGTCGTAGTCAAACAGCTCAATCACCGCCCGGACTTGCTGGGCCGTCGCGGAGTACGCCGCGCACCGTGTCGAGCGGCACTCCTGGATCGAACTCCGGCAGCCACCAGGTCGCACCGGGCGGCGGCGTACGGTCGGGGGTCGGCGTCGAAGGGCAGGCTGATGGCGATGTCGTACGGTCCGGCCACGCCCGATCGGAGGTCGGTGATGGTGGCGGCGACCTCGGCGAGCTGGTCCGGGTGCTCGAGATTGGCCGGGAAGAAGCCGTCGAGTCGGGCGGCCCGGCGGATCGGCCTGACGTTGCCGGGGAATCCGGCGGCCCACACCGGCACACCGGGCCGCTGAACCGGTCGCGGCAGGAACTCGATGTCGTCGACGGTGTAGTGCACGCCGCGGTGGTGCACCGGCTCGCCGACCATGCGGCGGCCAGGATCGCCAGGGTCTCGTCGAGCATCTGGCCGCGCCGCCGATCGTCGAGTTGCTCACCGGTCTTGGACAGCTCGGCGCCGAACCGGTCGCTGCCGATGCCGACGCCGAGGATGAGTCGACCGCCGCTGAGCCGATCCAGTGTCGCGGTCTCCCGAGCGACCTTGGCCGGCCGGCGACGGGGAAGCGGCGACACCATCGGGCCCAGCCGCAGCCGTTCGGTCGCGGTGGCCATCGCTGCCAACGAGATCCACGGGTCGGCGACCTGTCGGACCGGCACCCGCCAGCACAGCTGATCCCACATGAAGCAGCCGTCCCACCCGGCCGCCTCCGCCTCGGCGGCCAGCCGCGCCACCACCTTCGGGTCAGCGAGGTCGTCGAAGAGCGGCAGCCAGAGTGCCGACCGCAGCCGGCTCATGAGCGGCCTCGTCCCGTGTGCCGGATCAGGGCCGGCACGAAGGCGTCCCACACCGGCCCCGGCAGGTCGTGTCCGGCCCCCTCCAGGACCAGCAGCTCCGCGCCGGGGATCGCGTCCCGCAACGCCTCGCCGTGCGGCGTTGGCAGGACTGGGTCGTGGTCACCGTGGACCACGAGCGTCGGCGCGGCGATGTCGCCGAAGCCGCCTCGGGTCGGCCGATCGGACTCGATGGCGTAGTGGTTGACCAGGGTCGACGCGTAGTCCCGTGCCCGCGCGACGTCCCGCTCGACCAACGCCCGTGTCGCGGCCTCGTCGAAGTACGGCGAGCCGCCCGCGTACGCCCTCGCCGAGCCGACCACGTATTCCACGACCGAGGCCGAATCGGCTGGGTCGGGATCGGCCGGCAGTCCCTCTGCGAGCTTGTCCGTCGGCGGCGGAAGGCCAGGCTCGTCCGTCGAGCTGGAGACGAACGTCAGCGACGCGACCCGATCGGGATGGTCCACACCGGCGATCAGGCCGATCCCACCGAACATCGACTGACAGACCAGGTGTGCCCGCTCGATGCCGAGGGCATCCTGGATGCCGAGCATGTCGAGAGCCAAGTCGGTGTACGAGTACCCCGGCTCGCCTGGTGGATAGCTGGTCGACCGTCCGGTGTCGCGATGGTCGTAACGGACGACACACCGGCCACCCGCCGCGATCCGTTCGCACAGCTCGGCGTCCCACCACAGCATCGAGGCGGATCCCCCGGCGACGAGCAGGATCGGCGGATCCGCTCGGTCCCCGAAGGTCTCGACACACAGCTCGACGCTGTTGATCTCGAGGAGTTGCTCGCCGTGAGTGGTCAGCGCGGTCATGTCGGCCCTCTTTCGGACATCTTCGTTGAACTAGCTGGTCCTGTCACGCTAAGTCAAACTCTTCATCGTGAGTAGCTTTTCTCAATGTGTTGGCGAACCTAGCGTCGTTGCTATGACGACCTACGGCACAGTTAATTCGGCAGCCGCGGCGGTCCGGAGTCGACCGTCCGGACTGCGCTTGGGGTTGCCAAAACCTGGTCTGGGCGCTAGCGGCTACTTACTTCGTCAGCCGTGCTGGCGGCTTGGTGCGGTCGTTCCTCGTGCTGTATCTGACGCAGGCACAGCAGCTCTCGCCTGCGGCGGTGGGTGCGGTGGTCGCGGCGGTTGGCGTGGGAGACATCGGATCCCAGTTGCTCGGCGGCTGGTTGGGAGACCGGATCGGGCGACGCCATACGATGCTGGTGGGGTTCTTGGGGGCCGCTGTGGCGCTCGTTGCGCTCGGCTCGGCGGATTCGTTGCCGGAGATCTGGGCGGCTGCCGTCGGTATCGGGCTGACGACGGAGCTGTACCGCCCGATGAGATCGACGCGCTGCGGGGGGAGAGCCTGCGCAGCGTGCTGCGCCAGCTCCGGGACGGCTACACCTCGCGGCCGAAACCGTTCCCGCACAGCGTGGTGCTGTGCGGGCTGTGGGACGTGCGGGACTACAAGGTGGCCAGCGGTGGCGACCCGACCCGGTTAGGCACGTCCAGCCCCTTCAACATCAAGATCGCCTCGCTCCGGATCGGTGACTTCACCCCCGCCCAGGTACGCGAGCTGTACGCACAGCACACCACGGAGACCGGCCAGCCGTTCACCGACCAGGCGTTCGACTACACCCAGGGGCAGCCGTGGCTGGTCAACGCCCTCGCCCGGGAGATTGTCCGGGAGATGCGGATCGCGCCGCCGGACCCGATCACCGCTGAGCACGTCGACCAGGCCAAGGAACGGCTGATCCTGGCCCGCGCCACCCACCTGGACTCGCTGGTCGCCCGGCTGGCCGAGCCCCGGGTGCGCCGGGTGGTGGAGCCGCTCATCGCCGGTGAGCTCACCGTGCCGGATCCCACCTACGACGACGACGTCGCCTACCTTCGTGACCTGGGGCTGCTGGCACCGACCCGACCGGCGGCCATCGCCAACCCGATCTACCGGGAGGTGATCGTGCGGGTGCTCGGTTCCCACACCGAGGACTCCATCGTGGCCGATCCGCGCAGCTTCGTGCTGCCCGACGGGCGGCTTGACTTCTCTATGTTGCTGCGCGAGTTCGCGGCGTTCTGGCGCCAGCACGGCGAGGTGCTCACGAGTGGCGACTACTACCACGAGGTCGCCCCACAGCTGGTGATCATGGGGTTCCTGCACCGGATCGTCAACGGTGGAGGGTACGTGGACCGCGAGTACGGCGTTGGCCGGGGCCGGATCGACCTGCTGGTCCGTTGGCCGTACACCGACCGGGACGGGAACCGGGTCTGGCAGCGGGAGGCGGTGGAGCTGAAGGTGTGGCGCCGTGGTGAGGCCGATCCGGCCCCGGCCGGCCTCCGGCAGCTGGATGACTATCTCGAGCGGCTGGAGCTGGACCGCGGCACGTTGGTGGTCTTCGACCGGCGGGACCCGGGCAGCTCTCCGGCGCAGCGAACCCGCTTCGACGAAGACCAAACCCCGTCCGGCCGCCCGGTTACCGTACTGCGCGCCTAGCTCCGGCCGGCCGGCCGGTCACCGCCGCCGGACGGTGGGGACGGTGAAGAACCGCTGCTCCGCGTCCCCGGTCGACTCCGCGTCCCCGGTCGACTCCGCGTCCCCGGTCGACTCCGCGTCCCCGGTCGGCTTCGGCGGGGCGCCGACCGGGGGCTGCCTGGCCGGCCGCCAGCCGCGCCGCCGGCCGCACGCCCACACCGCCCGGCCGCCGAGCCCCACCGCGCCGATGGCGGCGGCGCCGACCGCGGCCAGGACGGCCAGCTGGCCGGCGCGCTGCCAGCGCTGTGACCGGGCCTGCGCCGCCGGGTCGGCGGGGTCCGGCGCGGGCGCCTCGGCGGCCACCGGACCGGCGTCGGCGACCCGCTCGGTGAGGGCACGGTACGGGTTCACCACGCCGTGCCCGGACCCCCCGACCGGCCCGGGAGCGGGGTCGGCGGTGGCGAGCAGCCGGTCGACCGCCTCGGCGCCGGTCAGCTCGGGCTCGGCGGCCAGCACCAGGGCGGCGGCGGCGCTGACGAACGGCGCGGCGAAGCTCGAGCCGTCGACCTGGCTGTGGCCGCCGCCCGCGGCCGCCGCGGTCACCGCCATGCCCGGCGCCACCAGGTCCACATAGGGCGCGGCACCCGCGACCGGGGCGAGGACCGGCTCGCCGCCGTCCGCGCTGGCCGGGCCGATCGCGCCGACCCCGACCACGCCCGGATAGGCGGCCGGGTAGGGCGTGAGGTCCGCGCCGCTCGGCTCGGACTGGGGGTTCCCGACCGCCGCCACGACCACGATCCCGCGGTCCACCGCCGCCTGGACCGCCTCGGCGATCGCCGGGTGGTCGTGGTGGAAGACGACCGATGCGTTGATGACTCGCGCCCCCTGCCCGGCCGCCCACTCGAGGGCCGCCGCGAACCGGCCGGCGTCCACGTCGGTCTCCGCCGTCCCGGACGGGTCGGCAGCCTGCTCGGCGACCCGCACCGGCAGGATCTCCGCGCCGGGCGCCAGGCCGGAGAACCCGATCCCGTCCGCCTTCGACGCGGCGATGATGCTGGCCACCGCGGTCCCGTGCGAGTCGCAGTCGACGTGCGCGCCGGCCGGGTCCGGCAGCAGGTCGATGCCGGCCTGCACCTGGCCGCCGGCCAGCTGCGGGTGGCCGGTGTCCACCCCGCTGTCGAGGACCGCGACCTCCACTCCCTGGCCCTGCGACAGCCGCCAGACCCGTTCCGGCGCGAACCAGTGCTGCGCCCACGGCACCTCCGCGATCGGCTCCGCCACCGGCGGCGCCTGCGGACACGCCTGCGCCGCCACGGCCGATGCCCCCAGCAGCGGCGACGCCCCGGTGGCGAGGCCGGCCGCGACGGCCGCCAGCGCGGCGCAGATCCGGGCGGTCACCATGCCCAGCAGGGTACCCACCGCGCGCCGGTCCGGGGATCGCTGCGGCGGCGCTCCGAGCTGCCCCTTGATCGGCGGAGAGGCAGCCTGCCACCCGTCTCGCCGTCCGGACGACTACGGTGTCAGTGATCGGGACGGCACAGACGAGGAGGCGCTCCGGATGGCACCAACCCGACCCGACGGTCCCGCCGCCGGCGAGGCAGAGCCCGCACCGGCCGCGGTGGCGACCGATCCCGGTGAGCCGATGATCGTCATGCGGCAGGTCGACAAGTGGTTCGGCGACCTGCACGTGCTGCGGGACGTGAACCTGTCGGTCGCCCGCGGTGAGGTGGTGGTGGTGATCGGGCCGTCCGGGTCGGGTAAGTCCACCCTGTGCCGCACCATCAACCGGCTGGAGCCGATCGGCTCCGGGCAGATCTGGTTCGACGGCCAGGAGCTGCCGGCCGAGGGCCGGGCGCTGGCGCGGCTGCGCAGCGAGGTGGGGATGGTGTTCCAGGCGTTCAACCTGTTCGCGCACAAGACCGTGCTGGCGAACGTGAGCCTCGGCCCGATCCGGGTACGGCGGGAGAAGCCGGCCGCGGCGCGGGAGCGGGCGATGGCGCTGCTGGACCGGGTCGGGATCGCCGACCAGGCGGACAAGTACCCGGCGCAGCTGTCCGGCGGTCAGCAGCAGCGGGCGGCGATCGCCCGGGCGCTGGCGATGCAGCCGAAGGCGATGCTGTTCGACGAGCCGACCAGCGCCCTGGACCCGGAAATGGTCGGGGAGGTGCTGGACGTGATGACGTCGCTGGCCGAGGATGGCATGACCATGGTCGTGGTGACCCACGAGATGGGGTTCGCCCGGCACGCCGCCCGGCGGGCGATCTTCATGGCCGACGGTGAGCTGGTGGAGGAGGCGCCGCCGGCGGAGTTCTTCGCCCACCCGCGCAGCGACCGCCTGAAGGACTTCCTCTCCAAGATCCTGACCCACTGACCCGCTGGATAGAGATAGATGAGGAGAATGGGGATGCGTACGAGAAAACTGGCGGCACTTGCCGCCATCGGGGCGCTGGCGCTGGGTGCCTGCGGCACCGAAGATGGGGACGGCGGCGACGGCAACGGCAACGGCGCTCCCGAGTTCGAGGCCGGGACGACCATGGCCGAGCTGTCCGAGGCCGGCACGATCCGGGTCGGTACAAAGTACGACCAGAACGGGTTCGGGCTGGTCAACCTGGACGGCGTGCCGGAGGGCTTCGACGTCGAGATCGCCAAGATCATCGCGACCGAGCTGGGGATCCCGGAGGACGGGATCGTCTGGTCGGAGGCCCCGTCCGCGGTCCGCGAGGAGGTGCTCGAGCGGGACGAGGTGGACATCGTGGTCGCCACCTACACCATCAACGACGAGCGCAAGGAGCGGATCGACTTCGCCGGTCCGTACTACATCGCCGGCCAGCACATCATGGTGGCGGCCGACGACGACTCGATAACCGGCCCGGAGTCGTTCCAGGACGGTGAGAAGACGGTCTGCTCGGTGCAGGGCTCGACTCCGTCGGAGAACATCCGGCCGTTCCTTGCCAACGAGGACGAGCAACTGGTGCTGTTCGACGTCTACTCCCGCTGCGCGGACGCGCTGACGGCTGGCGACGTGGACGCGGTGACCACCGACAACGTGATCCTGCTCGGGTTCATCGCCGACGACCCGGAGGCCTTCAAGCTGGTAGAGGAGGGCACGTTCACCGACGAGCCGTACGGCATCGGGGTCCAGAAGGGCGACGACGAGTTCCGGAGCTTCATCAACGACGTGCTGGAGGAGATCGTCGCCGACGGCCGTTACAACGAGGCGTGGGACGCCACCGCGGGCCAGTTCGACCCGAACCCGCCGACCCCGCCAACGGTCGACCGGTACTAGTAACCAGCCGAGTGAGCGGGAACCCCGGGAGGTGACCTGAGTGGATGTGATCCTCAACAACCGCGACGCTTTCTTCTCGGGGTTCCTGCTCACCCTCCAGCTGTGCGTGCTGGCGGGAGTCGGCTCGCTGCTGCTCGGCACGGTGCTGGCGGTGCTGCGGATCTCACCGGTGCCGCCGCTGCGGTGGCTGGGCACCAGCTACGTGAACGTGTTCCGGAACGTGCCGCTGACCGTGGTGTTTTTCTTCGTGGTCTTCGCGCTGCCGACGATCGGCGTACGGGCGGACTTCCTGCAGATTCCCGGGCTGGACCAGGTGTTCACCCGGCTGGGGATCCAGCTGCCGTACTTCCGGATGGCGATCTTCGCGCTGATGCTCTACACCGCCGCGTTCGTGTGCGAGGCGCTGCGCAGCGGCGTGAACGCGGTGCCGCCGGGCCAGGCCGAGGCGGCCCGGTCGATCGGGCTGACGTTCACCCAGAACGTGCGGCACGTGGTGCTGCCGCAGGCGTGGAAGGCGGCGGTGGTGCCGCTCGGCAGCGTGATCATCGCGATGATCAAGAACTCGGCGCTGGCCGGGTTCTTCGGGCTGACCGGTGACCTGTCGGCCACCTTCCAGCAGCTGGTCTCAGCCCGCGGGCAGGCGGCGATCCCGGTGTTCCTGGCGGTGGCAGCCGGCTTCCTGGTGCTGACCATCCCGCTGGGCCTGGTGCTGGACCAGGTGGAGCGGCGGCAGGCGGTGACCAGATGAGCCAGCAGGGCGCGGTCCTTTACGACGTCCCGGGCCCGCGCGCCCGCCGGGTCACCACCATCGTCAGCCTGCTGGCCGGGCTGGCGCTGCTGGTCGGCGCGTACTTCCTGGTCTACCGGCCGCTGGCCGATGCCGGCGAGCTGTCGATGGACAAGTGGGGTCCGCTGATCGACCCGGGCAACGAGCTGTTCGGGCAGGTGTGGCGGCGGCTCGGCGACGGCCTGCGGGCCACCCTGCTGGCGGCGGTGTTCGCGATCGTGTTCTCGCTGCTGGTGGGGACCCTGCTGGCGGTGCTGCGGCTGCAGCTGCGGCAACTGCGCACCCGCCGGTACGCCGGCCTGTCCCGCCCGCTGGCGCTGGCCGCCCGCGGGCTGGGCACCGGGCTGGGCTGGCTCACCCGGGTGTTCGTGGAGGTGTTCCGCGGCGCCCCGGTGGTCATCACCATCTTCTTCGTGTGGCGGGTACTGCCGGAGCTGGGCCTGCGACCACCGGACCTGTCCATGCCCGGGCTGCCGCTGCCGTCACTGATGTGGTCGCTGGTGATCGGCCTGACCCTCTACAACGGAGTGGTGATCGGCGAGATCCTCCGCTCCGGGATGCAGGGGCTGCCGCGCGGGCAGACCGAGGCGGCCCAGGCGATCGGGCTCAGCTCGCTGCAGACCACCCTGCGGATCCTGCTGCCGCAGGCGTACCGGATCATGCTGCCGGCCCTGATCAGCCAGCTGGTCGTGGTGCTCAAGGACACCGCGCTCGGGTTCATCATCACCTACAGCGAGGTGATGCGGACCGCCAACCTGCTGGCCGAAAACCCGCAGCTGCGCAACCCGCTGCAGATGTACGCGGTGGTCGGGGTGATCTTCATCCTGGTCAACTACACCCTGAGCAAGCTGGCCGGCTACGTCGAGCGCCGGGTGGCCCGCGGCCGCCGGACCGCGATCCCACCTCCCGCTGCCGCGCCGGAGGAGGTGGCCGCCGTCGTCCGCTAGCTCGGCCCCATCGCCGACGGTGGCCGCGGGAAGCCGGCGGGTTCCAGTGAACGTACGGGCGTGATAGGGTAGGCGTACGTACGTGGGTCTGCATGGCCTGAAGGAGCTGGTCAGATGGCAATCACGGCGTCGGAGCTGCGGCAGAGCATCTACCGCCTGCTGGACCGGGTCCTGGACACGGGGGAGCCGATCGAGATCGAGCGCGGCGGCCGGCGGCTGCGGATCGAACCTGTCGATCCCCCGCCCAAAACCAGCCGGCTGCTGCCCCACCCCGGCACCATCACCGGAGACCCGGAAGACCTGGTCAGTCTCGACTGGTCCGGTGAGTGGCGGCCGTGATCCTGCTCGACACCCACTTGTTGGTTTGGCTGTACGAGGACCCGGAGAAGCTGGTCCCGATGGCGGTGCGGCGCCGCCTCGACCAGGAACTGCTGGCTCTCTCCCCGTTTGTCCGGCTGGAGCTCCAGTACCTGTACGAGGTGGAACGGATCTCGGTCCCGTCGCAGGTGATCGTCGATGAGATGACATCCAGGTTGGAGCTGACCCATACCGACCCACCGTGGCGCTGGTGTGCCAGGCCGCCACGGCACTCGACTGGACCCGGGACCCGTTCGACCGGCTCATCGCCGCCCAGGCCGTCGCTACCCGGACCCCGCTAGTGACCAAGGACCGCACCATCCGGCGCCACCTGCCGCTGGCATGGTGGCCCACTGCAGCATGACCTGTGACTCCATCACGAGCGATCGCCATCGCGGTGCGGTCATGACCAGGAGCCCTGGCTGGCGCCGGCCTCCCGCCGCCACGAGCTGGCCGAGGCGCGGGCGGCGGCGTCGTACTCGGCCAGCAGCCGACCGTACTCGTCCCGGGTCGCGAGCAGCCGGGAGCGGCTGAACAGCTCTGGTGACCGGGCGTGCAGTTCCTGCCCGGCCGGGTTGCGGAACGTCTCCGGCGGCACCGCGTCGGCGCCTGCCGGGATGAACTTCAGCACCTCGTCCACGTTGGCCAGGGCGAACGCGAGCGCGTCGTAGGCGCCGTAGAACTCGTCGTCGGACAGCGCCGCCAGGTCGGCCGGGACAGTGCCGGCGAACACCTGACTGGTCTGCAGGAACTCGCCGGGGTCGATGATGCTGGACGGGTTCGGGCCACCCAGCGCCGGCGGCGGTGGGGCGGGCTCGGGGACCAGCGCGAACTCGAACACCCGCGGACGGTCGCACCGTTCACACTCACCGGAGTAGACCGAGATCAGGCGCTCGTCGCTCTGCACTAGACCATGCTCGCGCCATTCGAAGTCCGCCTCGCCGCACTCGCACGGATGCAGATGCATGTAGAGGTGGGACTCCTCAGTAGATCTCGACACCAGCATGTTGGCCCTCTCCTTCTCCTTCAACGATGTCCAAGTAGGCCGTGCCCGCGCCGAGCAGGCCGTGCAGCTCGCCCAGGAACTCCGGCAGTAGCTCGCCCGGGTCGGTGCCGGTGTCCGACCCGGACTTGGCTACCAGCTGGCACGCCTCCCACAGGCACGGGCTGTGCTGCCCGGCCTGCCAGAACGCGTGCCCCCGCTCGGACAGCGCCACCTGCGGCGAGCCGGCGGTGCCCAGCAGCACCGCCTCCGGGTCCTCCGGGTCGGCGCCGAGCGCCAGCATCAGCGCCCGCAGCCGGTGTCCGCGGGCGAACCCCTCGGCCGCCTCGGTCTGCTCCGGGTCGACCTCCACCAGCAGCCTCCGCTCCAGCAGTCCGCCGATCGCCTCGGCGACATCGGTCTCGGCCAACCATCCGGCGTGGTCGGTCACCGCCGCCCGCGTCCACTGCTCCTCCTCGTCGGCCAGCTCACCCAGGCCGTGCGCCAGGGTCCAGGCCAGCAGCTCCGGCTCGGTGACCAGCCACCGCAGGCTGGGCCCGAGCCGGAGCCGGTGGCCGGCCGGTGCGGCAGTGTCCGGCCGGTAGTGCGGACCCAGGTAGTGCCCGACCGGGAAGATGAGCGCCGTCATGCCGCCACCACGTCCAGGTAGAGCGCGTTGGCCGAGACCAGCTGGTGCACCGCGGCCAGGAAGTGGGCCAGAATCTCGGCCGGCTCCCGCCCGGCAGCCGCCGGGGTCGCGGCCGCGTCGCCGGGGACCTCGTCGCCGGGGGCCTCGTCGCCGGGGGCCTCGCCGGAGCGGGCCTGGCAGACCTGCCACAGCGTGTCATAGACGGTTGACCAGCACCACACCTCGTACCGCAGCTCGTCGACGCGCACCAGCGTCTGGTCGAAGTGGCCGATCGCGTACTGCGTCGGCGCCTCCGGGATGTTACCCAGCCCGACCGCCAGCGGCACCGCCCGGTGCCGGCGGGCGAACCCGAGCGCCTTCGGCCCGGTGGTCGGCGCCTCGACCAGCAGCTCCCGTTTCACCAGCCCGGCCACCAGTTCGGCCGGCTCCAGCAGGCCGGCCAGGCCGGCGTACCGCACCAGCTCCTTGCGGGTCCAGACGACTCCGGCGGCCAGCACCGGGTCGATCGGCCCGTGCCCCAGCCCCCACGCGGCGAAGCTGAGGGCGTTGAGGCGCTCGGTCACCCCGCCCCGGCGCACCTCGTGCGCGCCATCGTCGGTGGCGCCCGCATATTGCCCGATCGGAAGGATCATCCATGCCAGGATGACGCCGCGTGACCGGTCGGGCAACGCCGCTTGACCAAGAATTAGCCAGCCGAGGCTCGCGTCGCGCCCGTTCCCCGTACGAGAATGGCGGGGATGCGAGTGCTGCTCGTCGACGACGACCTCCGGTTCGCGACCGCGCTGACCGCGGCGCTGCGCCGCGGTGGGTACGAGGTCGAGCACGCCTCCACGGCCCGGGCGGCGCTCGCCGCGCCACCCTGCGACCTGGTGCTGCTCGACATCGGGCTGCCGGACGGGGACGGGGTCGACATCTGCCGGCGGCTGCGGGAGACCAGCGACGTCGCGATTATCATGCTGACCGCCCGCGGGGAGGAGCGGAACCGGGTGGTGGGGCTGCGCAGCGGTGCCGACGACTACGTGTCCAAGCCGTTCGGGTTCGCCGAGCTGCAGGCCCGGATCGAGGCGGTGCTGCGGCGGGCCCGGCCGCGCCCGGCCGGTGCCCGTACGGTCGGCCGGTTGCGGGTCGACCTGGACCGCCACCTGGCGTACGTGGACGGCGTGCCGATCACCCTGACCCGTAAGGAGTTCCAGCTGCTGGCGATCCTGGCCGCGGAGCCGGAGGTGGCGGTGCGCCGGGAGCGGCTGCTGCGGGAGGTCTGGCACACCTCCTGGCGCGGGGTCTCGCGCACCCTCGACGTGCACATGGCCACGCTCCGTCAGAAGATCGGCGATGGTGCGCAGATCCAGACCATCCGCGGGGTGGGCTACCGGATCGTGGCCGGGGAGCAGCCGCAGGCGGCCGGCGCCGCCGGGTGGTGAGATGCGCCGGCGGCTGATCGTCACCTATGTGACCCTGCTGGCGGCGGTGCTGGTCGGCCTGAACGTGCCGCTGGCGGTCACCATCGCCGGCACCGTGGCCAACCGGATGTTCGCCGACCGGCAGGGCGACACCGCCCGGTTCGCCTCGCTGGCCGAGCCGGCGCTGCGCACCAACCAGCTCGGCGCGCTCGGTAACCAGCTGCGCCAGCACGACCAGATGTTCGGCATCGCCGCCGCCGTGGTGACCCGGGACGGGCGACCGGTGCTCGCCTCCCGGAGCGGGATCGACCTGACCGAGCCGCGGCTGCGGGAGGCGGTCGACGCGGCGCTGTCCGGGCAGCGGGCCGACCTGGCACCCCGGACCTGGCCGTGGCAGGGCGCCCCGATGGTGGTGGCCGAACCGGTCGGCCGGGGCGGCGAGGTCACCGGGGCGGCGCTGACCATCTCGCCCACCGGCGCCCTGAACCAGGCGATCTGGCGCAGCTGGGCGCTGCTGGTCGGGGTGAGCGTGCTGGTGCTGCTGGCCGGCGCCGCCGCGGCGGCGCCGTTGGCCAACTGGATGCTGCGGCCGGTGCAGCAGCTCGACCAGGCCGCGCACGCGCTGGCCGCCGGCCGGTTCGGGGACCGGGCACTGGCCGGTCCGGGGCCGCCGGAGCTGCAGCGGCTGACCGGCTCGTTCAACACCATGGCCGACCGGGTGGCCACGCTGGTCGAGCGGCAGCGCAGCTTCGTGTCCTACGCCAGCCATCAGCTCCGGACCCCGCTGGCTACGCTGCGGCTGTGGGTGGAGAACCTGGCGCCGTCGGTGACACCGGCCGGCCGCCATGACCACCGGATGGTGGCCGACGAGATCGAGCGGATGGGCGAGATGTGTGACGCGCTGCTGACGTACGCGCGGGCCGAGGCCACCGCCGACGATGTGGCCGATGTGGACGCCGCGGAGGTCGCCGATGCCCGGGTGGCGATCTGGAGCCAGGCGTCCGGGCAGGCGGGGATCACGCTGGTCCGGGCCGGCGAGCGGCGGGCACCGGTGCGGGCCGCCCCGCAGGCGCTGGACCAGGCGCTAGACGCGCTGCTGAGCAACGCGGTGAAGTTCGTCGGCCAGGGCAGCCAGGTGGTGGTGCTGGTGGACAACCTGCCCGGCTGGGTGGACATCCACGTGATCGACAACGGCCCGGGGTTACCGGCCGGTGACCTGGCCCAGGCGGCACAGCCGTTCTGGCGCTCGCCCGGCCATCAGAACGTGGACGGCTCCGGGCTCGGGATGACCGTTGCCGAGGCACTGATTACGGCCTCCGGCGGGCGGCTGGACCTGCTGCCGGCGCAGCCGCACGGGCTGCACGCCCGGGTCCGCCTGCCGGGCCCGGCGGCCGGGTCATGAGGGTACGGGCAGCGGCGCGCGCGGTGCTCGTACTATTGCTGGTCACCGGGGCCGGCAACGCCTGCACCACCCGGGACGCCGCCGCCCCGCAGCGGCTGGTGATCGCCGCCGGCCCCGCGGACAGCGTTTACCGGCTGCTCGGGGACGCGCTCGGTGCGGCCGCCCGGCGCGCCTGGTCGGCCGAGGTCGAGGTGGTCGGGCACTACGGCTCGGTGGACAACCTGCGGCTGGTCGCGGAGGGCGAGGCGGATGTCGGGTTCGCCACAGTGGACACCGCCGAGCTGGCGGTGCAGGGCAACACACCGTTCGACCGGGCGGTGCCGATCCGCGCGCTGGCCCGGCTCTACGACGAGTACCTGCAGGCGGTGGCGCTGTCCGGCAGCGGCATCGAGGAGCTGGCCGACCTGGCCGGCCGCCAGGTGTCGATCGGCGAACCCCGGTCCGGCACGGACGTGGCGGCCAACCGGGTGCTCCAGGCGGCCGAGGTGGAGCCGGGTCAGCGGGTGGGCAACTTGAGTGCCGAGACCGCCGCCCAGGCGCTGGTGCAGCGGGAGGAGGTGGACGCGATCTTCGTGGCCGGCGGGCTGCCCACCCCGGTGGTGGCCGCGGTGGTGGCCGCGCCGCCGGCCGCCCCGCCCCGGCTGCTGCCGATGGCGGACCTGGTGCCCGAGCTGCAACGCCGGTTCGGGGAGTCCTACCAGGCCCGGTCGATCCCGCCCGGCACCTATCCGGGCGTCGACGCCACGGTGGAGACCGTGGGGATCGTGAACGTGCTGGTGGTCCGGCAGGACCTGCCGGAGGACCTCGCCCGCCGGGTCACTGAGCTGTTGTTCAGCGCGAAGGCGCAGCTGGTGGCGGCCCATCCGGAGGCCCGCCGGCTGGACCACCGGTCGGCGGTGGCCACCTTCCCGATCGAGCTGCACCCGGGTGCCACCCGCTACTACCAGGCCGCGAAGCCGCTGGCGGCGGCCGGAGCGGGCCGGCCCGGCCGCGACCCGCCTCACCTCGCCAGCCGGTAGCCGCGCTTGACGATCGTCTGCACCAGATCGGCGCCGGACAGCGCCTGCCGGAGCCGGGAGACCGCCATCTCCACCGCGTGGTCGTCGACGCCGGCCCGGTCCGGGACCGCCGCCCGGATGTCCGCCGAGGACAGCACCTGGCCCGGGCGGCGCGCCAGCGCCCGCAGCACCGCCAGCGGCCCGGCCTGCACCGGGACCAGCCGGCCGTCCAGCACCACCGCGTGGCCACGCAGCTCCAGCAGGTGGCCGGCGGCGGTGATGGTGAGCGCGCGCGATGGCAGCCGGGCCAGCAGCGCATCGGCCAGGTCCTCGACGAACGGCCGGTCGGCCAGCAGCGGCTCCACCCCGGCCAGCGGGGCGGCGGTCAGCGGGCCGAGCCCGGCGCACAGCACGTCCGTGCGCAGTGCCTGGACCAGCGCCGGCAGCCGCCGCTGGCGGTCGGCCTGCTCCCGCAGCTGCCCGGCGACCGGCGCACCGACCAGCGCCAGCGCGTCCACCTGGCGCCGGATCACCTGGTCGCACAGCCGCCGCAGCGAGAACAGCTCGGCCGGTGGCGCGGCGGTGTAGGTGGGCACCTCGACCACCTCGGCCCCGGCGCGGCGCACCGCGGCGCACACCTCCGGCAGCGACAGCCGGTCGGTCTGCACCACTACCCGGCAGCCGGCCAGCGGGCGCTGCGCTAGCAGGAACCGGAGCAGCTCCTCGGTGGTCTGGCCGGCGGTGGTGTAGATGTCCCGCAGGCCGAGCGCGCGCAGCACGTCGGCCGCCGCGGCGTCCCGGGCCAGCAGCCGGGCCGACCGGAACCGGTCGACCAGCCGCTCGGCCAGCCCCCACCGGCCGGCCGCCGCCAGCCAGGCCCGCAGCCCCAGCGCCGAGGAGACGACCAGCTCCTGGCAGGGCGCGGCGAGGCACTGCGTGGTGGCGGCCCGCAGCCCGGCCGGATCCGGCTTGGCCACCGACCGGGCCGCCTGGACGCCGACGGTCCGGGCCCCCACGCTCTCCAGCAGGTCGGCCAGCCGGTGCCGGCGCCGGTCGCTCGCGATCACCACGGTGTAGCCGGCCAGCGGCGCGATCGGGCCGGTGCGGGGATGCGCGCGATGGAGGTGGGGCAACGCGGCTCCGGCTCAAGTTGTCGATCTTGTGAGGTGTGTTCAGCTTCGGTTACGAACCGCCGCCCTCCATTGTGCGTCCGGACCGCGGGCCGACAGGATGCGAAGGACCCTCGGGCGACCGACCGCTCCACCCGAGTCTGGGAGCGCAGCGCATGGCAGGCAGTGTACGGCTCGGAGCCGCACCGGCGGCGGTGCTGGCGCTGCTGGTGCTGGCCACCACCGGCTGCCTGCGCGGCGCCGGGGCGGGGGACGGGGACGGTCCGCTGGCCGGAGCGACGGTCGAGGTCGCGGCGATCTGGACCGGTGCCGAGCAGGCCCACTTCCAGGCGGTGCTGGCCGCGTTCGAGCGGCGTACCGGGGCCACCGTGCGCTACACCTCCGGCGGCGACGACCTGCCGGCGCTGCTGAACAGCCGGCTGGCCGGCGGCGCGCCACCGGACGTGGCCCTGCTGGGCCAGCCCGGGGTGGTGGCCCAGCTGGCCCGGCGCGGGGAGCTGACCGAGCTGTCCGGGGCGGCGGCGGCGGCGGCGGCGGCGGCGGCGGCGAACTTCTCGCCGCCGTGGCGCGAGTTCGGGATGGTCGACGGGCGGCTCTACGGCGTCTACTTCAAGGTCGCGAACAAGTCGGTGATCTGGTACCGCACCGATGCGTTCCAGCAGGCCGGGGTGGAACCGCCGCGGAGCTGGCCGGAGCTGGTCCGGGTGACCGGCACGCTGGCCGACGCCGGGGTGGGGACGATGGCGGTGCCGGGGGCGGACGGCTGGGTGCTGACCGACTGGTTCGAGAACATCTACCTGCGCACCGCCGGCCCGGCCCGGTACGACCAGCTGGCCCGGCACGAGATCGGCTGGACCGACCCGTCGGTGGTCGGCGCGCTGGCGCTGCTCCGGGACTACTGGACCCTGGACCGGGCGATCCAGGACCACCCGCTGCAGCTCAAGTTCGTGCAGGCGGTGGCGGACGTGTTCGGCGGCCGGCCGAAGTCGGCGATGCTGTTCCAGGCCGACTTCGTCGCCGCCGAGATAAACCGGCTCGGGACGGTGGCGGTCGGCGAGGGCGCCCGGTTCTTCGACTGGCCGTCGATCGGCGGTTCGCCGCCGGCCGTGGTGACCGCGGGCGACCAGGCGGTCTCGCTCACCGGTACGCCGGCCGCGCTGGCGCTGATCGCGTACCTCGCCTCTCCGGAGGCGGCCGAGATCGCCGCGCGGCAGGGCGGCTTCCTGTCGGCCAACCGGAACCTCCCGCCCTCGGCCTACCCGGACCCGGTCAGCCGAGAGCTGGCGGAGTCGCTGGTCGGCGCCGAGCTGCTGCGGTTCGACCTGTCCGACCTCACGCCGCAGGCGTTCGGTGGCGGCACGAACGCCAGCATGTGGCGGCTGCTGCAGGACTTCCTGGCCGAGCCGGACGACCCGGCCGGGTTGGCCGCCCGGCTGGAGGCCGCCGCCGAGCGGGCGTTCGGCTGCCCCTCGGCGCCCGATCGCTGCGCCGGCGGCTGCCCGCCGATGGCCGGAAGCTGCCCGGACGGCAGCGGATGACCCGGCCCCGGGCCCGGCGGCACCGCCGCACGGCCGCGCTGTTCCTGGCTCCGGCGCTGGTGATCCTGTGTGTCCTGGTGGCCTACCCGATCCTGCACACGGTCTGGCTGAGCCTGCACGACCCGAGCGGCTCCCGGTTCGTGGGGCTCGCCAACTACGCCGAGATGTTCACCTCCGAGGACACCCGGCGAGCGCTGACCAACAACGCGATCTGGGTGGTGGTGGCGCCCACCGTGGTCACCGTGCTCGGCCTGACGTTCGCGGTGCTGACCGAGCGGGTGCGGCTGGTCAACGCGTTCCGGCTGGCGCTGTTCATGCCGATGGCGATCTCGTTCCTGGCCGCCGGCGTGACCTTCCGGCTGGTCTACGACGAGGACCCGAACCGGGGGCTGCTGAACGCCGCGATCGTGGCGGTGCACGACTCGTTCGCGCCACCGTCGCCGTACCCGGGGGCCACCGTGCGGGCCGAGTCCGGCCTGCTGGCCGACGAGGACGGCGCGATCAGCACCACCGGGGCGGTCGGTGCCGGCCGGCCGGTGCTGCTGCCGCTGGTCGGGCTGCCCGCCGACCGGGTCCCCGACCGGGCGGAGCCGGCCGCGACCCCGGCCGGCGGCCCCGGGGTCCGGGGCGTGGTCTGGCGGGACTTCCTCCGGGGTGGCGCCGGTACGCCCGGCGTGGTCGACCCCGGCGAGCGGGGCCTGCCCGGCCTGGCGGTCGAGGTCTGGCGGGGTGGCGAGCTGGTCGCCGAGACCCGCACCGACGGGCACGGCCAGTTCGCCGTGCCGGAGCTTGCCGGCGGCGGGTACACGGTCCGGCTCGCCGCCGGCAACTTCACCGAGCCGTTCCGGGGTCTGACCTGGCTGGGACCGGGCCTGGTCACGCCGGCGATCATCGGCTCGTACATCTGGGTCTGGGCCGGCTTCGCGATGGTGGTCATCTCGGCCGGGCTGGCCTCGATCCCGCGGGAGGCGGTGGAGTCCGCCCGGGTCGACGGGGCCACCGAGTGGCAGGTGCTGCGGCTGGTCACGATCCCGCTGGTGCGCCCGGTGACGGTGGTGGTGGCGGTGACTCTGGGCATCAATGTGCTCAAGATCTTCGACCTGGTCATGGTGCTGGCGCCGGAGTCGGCCCAACCGGAGGCGAACGTGCTCGGCCTGGAGCTGTACCACGCCTCGTTCACCCAGCTCAACACCGGCCTGGGCAGCGCCCTGGCGGTGCTGCTGTTCACCCTGGTGCTACCCGGGATGGCCTGGCGGGCGCGGGTGCTGCGGCGGCAGGAGAGTCGATGATAACCGCCGTTGTGGGGGAGGTGGCGGGCCGGTTGTGCCAGCGATCGTGTCCGCACCGCCCCGGCAGGTCGCTGCAAAGGGCGCAGCGATGATGACCTTCGCGAGCACCCGGGCGCCGGACCTGCAACCGGCCGGCACCGTCCCGACCGGGCCGCCCCGGCCGAGCCTGGGCCGGCGGCTGGCCCGCCGGCTGGGCGGGGTCACTACCCAGGTGGCGGTGATGGCGGTGACCGCGGTGTGGGTGTTCCCGACCCTCGGGCTGGCGGTGGCCAGCCTGCGCAGCGCCACCGACAACAGCGCCACCGGCTGGTGGACGGCGCTGGCCAGGCCGCGCCAGCTCACACTGGACAACTAC
>WHTQ01000187.1 GCA_009377645.1 Micromonosporaceae bacterium
CCAGCATCACGTGCCCTTCCCAGACGCCGATCGGCTGGTTGGTCGCCACCCTCGGCGCCTCGGCCAGCAGTCGCCAGCGGTCCTCGGCGGGGTCGTACGCCGCCCCGTCGGACAGCGGCATGTCGGGGTCGGGCGCGGGCAAAGGCGGCTCACTGCTGAACGGCGGCTCGGAGCCCGAGCCGCCCCACACCAGGAACTCCTGGCCGGTCCAGACGCTCAGCGCCCCCGTCCGTGGCTCCAGGGGCGAAGGGGCCAGCGTCCTCCAGCGGTCCAGCTCAGGGTCGTAGGCCGCCCCTCGTTGGTCGCTCCCTGCTCATCGGCCCCTCCCCACACGAGCAGTTCCTGGCCGGTCCAGGCCGCCGAGGGCCAGACCCGTGCCGACAGCGGAGCGGCCGGTATCGGCCGCCAGGTGTCGCCGGCGGGGTCGAAGGCCGCTCCGTCCGCGAACAGTTCCCAGTCCTCGGCCCGGAAGTTCTCGGCGGTCAGATCCTGTGGCCAGGTCACCCGGGCGCCTCCCCAGACCAGCACCTCGCTGCCCGTCCAGGTGCTCACCGTCTGGTCGCGGGCCACCACGTCGGAGGTCGGTAGGCGCCGCCAGGAGCCCACCCTTCGCTCGGGAAGGGCATGGTCGGCGGGCTCATCCTCCGGCGCCTCGTGCACCTCCAGCGTCCCCCCGCCGGCGGGGGCAAGCTCGACCCGCGGCAGGCCGGGGGAGCCGAGCGCGGCGGCGCCGAGGGTCAGCACGGCCACGACGCCGGCGACGGCGGTTACGGTCCGGCGGCGGCGCCGGCGGCGCGCGCGGGCCCGGATCTGCTCCAGGGAGGGGGCCTCACCGCCCGGATCGCGTCGCAGTTGGTCGAACAGTTCATCGACCTGTGACATGGAGACCCCTCCCCGGTGCGTCGGGTCCGGTGGTGCCGAGCAGGGCGCGCAGGCGGGTGCGTGCGGCATGCAACGTGGCGGCGACGGTGCCGGGGGCGATACCCATCACCTGGGCCACCTCCCGCTCGGGCAGATCGGCCACGTAGCGCAGCGCCATCGCCTGGCGCTGCCGGGCGGGCAGGGCGCGCAACGCTGCCCACAGCTCAGGGTGCGCCTCGGCGGCGGGGATCGGCCGGGGCGGCGGCTCGCGCCGCAACAGCCGCGCCTCCAGCGCCTGGCGCCGCAGCCGCCGGCGCGCCACGTTCACCGCAACGCGATAGTTCCAGCCAGTCGGGGACTGCATCGTCCGCACCCGGCTCCAGCGGGCCAGCGTCCGGGCACACGCCTCGCCGACGGCGTCCTCGGCGACCTCCACGTCCCCGCTGATCAGCACCAGGGGGAGCCCAGCAGCTTCCGTCGCTCGCGCCCGTACCACTCGGCGAACCCCGGTGCGGCTCGCGCCTCCTCTTGACTCACCCACGCTCCTCGCCTGACGCCGTTTCAAGACTCAAGTCACGAGGTCCCCCTGCGCTTTATCCCCATCTCGCAAGGGGAGGATCAGGCCTTCAGCTACGCCGACGCCCTGTCGTTCGCGCTTATGGAGCGGCATGGCGTCAGCACCGCCTTCAGCCTCGATCATCATTTCCGCGTGTTCCGTTCTGGACCGCGGCGGACCCAGACGTCCGATGTGCTTCCGTAAGAGGGTCGGTGTTTACCCGGGCGGGTGGTCGAGCCTGCCCAGGGGCCAGGCGCAGCGGGGGGCCGAGTCGCGGTTCGCGCCGCATCCGCAGCCAGCGGATGTGGTCGTCGTTGGGAAAGAACTCCTGGCGGGGCTGTCCGCGGGGGTCGCGGCCCAGGACCGGCTCCAGGGTGTCCAGCACCGTCTCCATGGGACCAAGTATGGATCCCGTGGCGGGCAGCGTGAGGTCGGCCCATACCGGTCCCTCCAGCGGAGGCCGCGTACCCCAGACCTCGGCCAGGCGGTTGCGCAGCGCTCGCTTGGCTTCCCGCCGCCCCGGG
>WHTQ01000204.1 GCA_009377645.1 Micromonosporaceae bacterium
ATACGCGACGCATCCACTCAGGGCTCGGCTATCGGACCCCGCAAGAGGTCCACGACGACTACCTGAACCGGCAGGAAGCAGCCTAGAGCAGGTAATCACAGCTGCTGATCGACTGTCCGGAAACTGCGGGGCCGACCACCCACATGCACCGCGCCGCGTCGCCCCCGCTGATCACCCAGCGTCACCAGGCAAACGGCAGGACCAACCGTCCCGCTCAACCGCCATGAACGTCCCACACCCTTGCACCTTCGGTGCGTGAACGGCCGATCACGGCGGGTGATCGGCGTGGGGTTGCTGGTTCCGGCTCGGCAGGGCCTGCCGGTCACTGCCCGTGACCGCGGCAGGCGGGTCGGCGGTGGCGCGGCGGGCGGCAAGCCATGGGCGCCGGTCCAGCCGGAGGGGGAGCGTCGCGGGGCGCGTCCACGCTCGCCGCCGCTGGACGGGTCGCCGGGCCCGGGGCCGGGGATGGCTGCGGGGTTGCGGCGCGGCGTCGGCGTAGGCTCGCCGCGTCCGTGGCCAAGGAGACGAAGACCAGCAGGGGGGACGGGGTGCCGGTGCTGGTGTGGGAGCCGACCATGGTCTGGCAGTGCGACGGGTGCGGCCTGCAGGTCGCCGAGCGCGTGGTCCAGGAGTGGGAGGACCAGGACTGGCTGCCCGAGCTGATCGACCGCAACAACCGCACCTGGTGCCAGCCGTGCAAGCTGCGGGTGTTCGGCCCCGGCCCGGTGTGCTGACCCGCCCGCGGCGGTCGGGTTGGCCGCGACCGGCGCAGCACGACCGCTAGGGGGCGGTGGCGGTCGCCCGTGGGGGCTGACCGGCGACATGGCTGGCGACGCCAACGACGCCAACTCTGTCGACGTGTCCGGGCGAGGCATGTGCGGACCGTGACGCGCCGGGGTTGACCGCCGGGTCGACCGCACGGTTGCCGCCGAGGTTGGTCGGGCCGTGGGGGTTGGTCGGCGGGTCACCGCGCGATCCCGTCCCGGCTGTGGTCACGGTCGGGCCATAGGCGGTCGGGGTCGACGCCGAGTCGGCGGGCGACGCGTTCGGCGAGGTCGCCGACGGGGATGCGCTGTCCCTGCCGCCAGTGCGCCACGGCGCTGCGGCTGACCCCCAGGTCGGCGGCGAGGTCGCCGATGGCCAGCCCTCGGGTGTTCATGAGCGCGGTCAGCCGCCGGCCGCCCTGGCGCGGGTCGACCGGCGCGTTCGCTTCGGAGGCGGCCGTGGGGCTGTGCAGGCGGTGCGCGGTGTGGTCGCGGCCGCCGTCCCGGTTGGGGTTGCGGGTGAGGGTGAGCAGGACGCGGCCGGG
>WHTQ01000156.1 GCA_009377645.1 Micromonosporaceae bacterium
GATCCTCCGTCTCACCGGCCACCGCCAGATCACCCGCACCCTACAGCGCATCGCCGCCGACCGAACACGAACCCTGTCGATCCTATCCGGCTTCCCCCTCCCCACACCGCCTATGATCAACTAACTTTGAAATCGGGCTGCCTGGCACACCAATTACTGGATCACCGCCGCTATGGCGCTTCTGACCATCGCACTCAGCTGGCGAATGCGGGGGCTCCCGTGGCCCCATCGCCGTTGATCGCTGATTGACAGAATGTGTGGATACGACGTCGAACCCCTCCTGAGGGAGCGGGTGGTCAGCGTGCCGGGGGGAGCGTCATCATGGCCCGTTCGGTGGAGGTCCGGTCGGCCAGCCGGGCCGGGTCGAGGTGGGCGCACAGCACGGTGGACGCGCCGACCAGCAGCGGCGCGAGCAGCCAGTCCCGCGGGTCCGGGTAGGCGGTCAGGTCGACCAGCACCCGGGCGCCGGGGGCGATCCCGAGCGCCGCGGCGCGGGCGGCGGCGGCCCGGCACAGCTCGGCGTGGCTGTGCTCCGGCGTCGCGGGGTCACCGGGCCGGACCGGGGACGGTGGGGCGAAGTGATCCCCGTACGCGCGCACCTCGACCACGAAGTCCGTCGCGCCCGGCGGCACGTGCCGCAGCGGTGCCGCCAGTGGCGCGAGCGCCAGGGCGAACAGCTCCGCGCCGGTGTCCGCGTACCGGCTGAGGCGGTCGGCCGCCGCGAACACCACCTCCGGACCCACGGCACCGGGCGGGGCCACGGACAGCCCGGCCGACCAGCAGCCGAGCATGATCACGGCGGTCTGCCAGTGCGGCGGCGCGTCGACCACCGCTCTCGCCGGGCCGGCCAACCCGGACCCGTCCACCAGCAGGTTCGCGGTCTTCGCGAGCCAGTTCGCGCAGGTGGCGCCGGACAGCTCGACCCGCTCCCCGGTGTGGTCGTCATACCACGTGAGCAGCGGGCGGGCCGGGTCGGCGGTGGCGGCCACGAAGGCGGCCGGGACGGTACGTGGACCGTCGTCGTCAAGGCGCACCAGGAGACGATACGGTGTCGGTCGCACCGCGTCGCGACCCCCGCCCGCGTGCCACTGCGGCGTAGGCTTGGCAGCGGACGCATCGTTCCCCACGAACTCGAACAAGGAGTCACCCCGTGACCGCCGGTCGTCAGCCCCGTGTGCTTGTCGACGCCACGAACACCCCGGCCGACCGGGGTGGCGTCGGGCGGTACGTCGACGGCCTGCTCGGCGCCCTGACCAGCCGGGTCCGGCCGGCCGGCGCCGACGCCGACACCGCTGCTGACACCGGTGCCGGTGCCGGTTTCGCCGGGCCGGACGGTGTCGAGCTGGTGCTGGCGGTGCTCCGCACCGACGCCGAGCGGTACTCGCGGACCCTCCCGGGAGTGGAGGTGGTGTCCGCCCCGGCGGCGGTGGCGCACCGGCCGGCCCGGCTCGCCTGGGAGCAGACTGGGCTGCCGTTGCTGGCTCAGCAGGTGGGAGCCGAGGTGCTCCACTCGCCGTACTACACCTGCCCGTTGCGGGCCGCCTGTCCGGTAACCGTCACTGTGCACGACGCGACCTTCTTCACCGAGCCGGAGCACTACGACAAGACTCGCCGGACCTTCTTCCGCAGTGCGATCAAGACCGCGCTGCGCCGGGCCGCCCGGGTGATCGTGCCGAGCAAGGCCACCCGGGATGAGCTGATCCGGCTGCTGGAGGCCGACCCGACCCGGATCGACGTCGCGTACCACGGGGTGGACCACGCGGCCTTCCACCCGCCCAGCGACGAGGAGCGGGCCCGGGTCCGGGCCCGGCTGGGCCTGGGCGGCCAGGCGTACATCGCCTTCCTGGGCGCGAAGGAGCCCCGCAAGAACGTGCCGAACCTGATCCGCGGCTGGGTGGCGGCGGTGCGGGACCGGCCGGAGCCGCCGGCGCTGGTGATCGCCGGCGGCCAGGGGCATGACGACGAGATCGACTCCGCCGCCGCGGAGGTGCCGGTCCACTTGCGGCTGCTGCGCCCCGGCTACCTGCGGTACGCGGACCTGCCCGGCTATCTCGGTGGCGCGCTGGTCGCCGCGTACCCGTCCTACGGAGAAGGGTTCGGGCTGCCGATCCTGGAGGCGATGGCCTGCGGCACCCCGGTGCTGACCACGCCGCGGCTTTCCCTGCCCGAGGTCGGCGGGGACGCGGTCGCGTACACGAGCGAGGCCCCGGGGCAGATCGCCGCCGACCTGGCGGCGCTGCTGGACGACGAGCCGCGCCGGCTGGCGCTGGCCAAGGCCGGCTTCGACCGGGCCAAGGAGTTCACCTGGGAGTCCAGCGCCGAGGTGCACCTGGCGGCCTGGAGCCGGGCCGCCGCCGGCTGAGCCGCACCTTGGCTGCGAGATGATGGGCCGATGCTCCACGCCGTGATCCCGGCCGGCGGCAGCGGCACCCGGCTGTGGCCGCTGTCCCGGGCCGACCATCCGAAGTTCCTGCTGCCGCTGACCGGCACCACCGCGTCGCTGTTGCAGGCGACCGTGCAGCGGCTGGCCCGGCTGGCCCCGGCGGAGCAGACGCTGGTGGTGACCGGGCGGCCGCATGCGGCGGCGGTAGCGGCGCAGCTGCCCGGGCTGCCGCCGGGCAACATCTTGGCCGAGCCCGCGCCGCGGGACTCCGGTGGCGCGATCGGGCTGGCGGCGGCGGTGATCGCGGACCGCGACCCGGGTGCGGTGATGGGCTCGTTCGCCGCCGACCACCTGGTCCAGGACCAGGCCCGGTTCGAGACGGCGGTCCGGGCGGCGGTGGACGCCGCCGGGCAGGGCCGGCTGATGACGGTCGGGATGCGGCCGACCCGGCCGGAGACCGGGTACGGCTATGTGCAGTGTGGCGACCCGGTCGGGGACGGGGCAATCCGGCGGGTCCGGCGGTTCAAGGAGAAGCCCGACCACGACCTGGCGGTGCGGTTCGTCGACTCGGGGGACTACCTGTGGAACGCCGGCATGTTCATCTGGCGGGTAGACGTGTTCCTGGCGGAGCTGGCCCGGCAGCAGCCGATGCTGCACGACGGGCTGGTGCGGATCGCCGCCGCGTGGGACACCCCCCGGCGGGCCGATGTGCTCGGCGAGGTCTGGCCCGGGCTGCCCCGGCTGGCGGTCGAGTACGCGGTGATGGAGGGCGCCGCGCAGCGGGGGCTGGTAGCCACCGTGCCCGGAGACTTCGGGTGGACCGACATCGGGGACTTCCGCAACCTCGGCGACCTGCTGCCGGGCGACGAGGCGGGCAACGTGGTGCTGCCGGGCGCCCCGGATTCGCAGGTGCAGCTGACCGACGCCGGCCGGGTGGTGGTGGTGCCGCACGGCGGCCGGCTGGTCTCGGTGCTCGGGGTCGAGGATCTGGTGGTGGTCGACACGCCGGACGCGGTGCTGGTCTGTGCCCGGGACCAGGCACAGGACGTCAAGCGGTTGGTCGACGACCTGAAGGCCCAGGGCGCCACCAGCTACCTGTAACCCGACCTGCCGAGGTCCGAGGGCTACCGGCGGTCTCTCCAGGAGCAGCGCAAGCGCGCCGGCAGGCAGTGCCCAGGCCGCGTGTGAGGTGTCGAGGATGTTCTTGGTGGCGATGAAGCCGCGGCCATACTTACTCTCGATCGCGCGTGCGCCGGGCCGCCAACCGTCCGAGACCCACTTGCTCTCGACCGGCGTCGTTACCTGCGCAACGGTGTCGACCCGGATCGTCAAGGGGTCGCGGGCTACCTGTGAAGCAGGGTACGGGCGGCGGCCAGCGCCGGGGCGACCAGCGGGGCGGTGGCGGACGCCAGCGGGTGGGGCAGCGCGTCCGGCCGGAACCAGCCCAGCGCGTGGGACTCCGGGCTGACCCGCTCGACGGCACCGGGCGGCGCGACCGCCGCGTACCGGATGTCGTGATGCGCCGACCCGCCCAGGCAGGACGCCACCTGGTGGATGTCGATCCCGATCGGTTCCGGGTGCAGGACCAGGCCCGGGATGCCCGACTCTTCGGTCGCCTCTCGCAGGGCGGCGGCGGCCAGTGACCGGTCGCCGGGTTCACAGTGCCCGCCCAGCTGCACCCAGCGCCGGAACCGGCCGTGCAGGCACAGCAGCACCCGGCTCGCGGTGGCGTCGACCACCAGGGCGCTGGCGGTGAGGTGCCCGGGCCGGTGCTGCCGGGTCAGCGCCACCGGGCCGGCCCGCAGCAGCGCCAGCGTGCGCTCGCGGGCGGAGGCATCGGCCGGGCCCGGGGGCACCCAGCCGGACAGCACCGCCACCGCGTCCGCGTACAGCTTGGCGGTCACCGGCGCCCGGCTCCGGAGGCGACGACCCGGACCAGGACGGTGCCGGGCGGCTCGAACCGCGCCGTCGACCCGAGCCCGGTCGCCGCCAGCGCCGATCGCAGCCGATGCGCGTCGGAGCCGAGCCGCACCAGCGCCTCCGGGTCACCCGGCTCGGCGGCCGTGCAGCGCACCACCGGGCGGTCGTCGCCGCCGTCCGGCTCCGGGAGCGAGAGCAGCGAGCCGGAGCCGTGCCCGGCGACAGTGGCGATCGCCGCGCGTACCGCCGCTCGCACCTCCGCGGCCCCGACCGGGGCCGGACCGGTGGCGTGGTCATCGGCCAGGGTCGCCGCCTCGCGCAGGCCGGCTGCCCGCGCCTCGGCGGTGCCGAGCGAGAACATGTCGTGGGCGGCGTCGCGGACCAGCGTGGCAACCACACCCGGGCCGTCGTCGCCGGCCGTGGCGGCCACCGGCAGCCCGCGCACCACCGCCACCGGGATCTGGTCCCGCTTGCCCTTCACCAGCTCGGCGGCGGCGGCCAGCTGGTCGACCACCGCTACCTGGGTCAGCCGCAGCTCGTTGCCGTACCGGTCGGTCTCGCCCCGATGGTCACGCAGCGGTGCGATCCCGGCC
>WHTQ01000066.1 GCA_009377645.1 Micromonosporaceae bacterium
GACGATCGCCTCGTAGACCTTCACCCGGCCGAGCACGTCGTCGGACTTGATGGTGAGCAGCTCCTGCAGCGCGTACGCGGCGCCGTAGGCCTGCATCGCCCAGCACTCCATCTCCCCGAACCGCTGGCCGCCGAACTGCGCTTTGCCACCCAGCGGCTGCTGCGTGATCATCGAGTACGGCCCGGTCGAGCGGGCGTGGATCTTGTCGTCCACCAGGTGGTTGAGCTTCAGGACGTAGAGGTAGCCGACCGCGATCGACTCCGGCAGCGGCTCGCCGGACCGGCCGTCGAACAGGTGCGCCTTGCCGCCGGCGCCGACCAGCTGGTGGCCGTCCCGGTTCGGCCGGGTGCTCTCCAGCAGGCCGCCGATCTCCTCCTCGCGGACCCCGTCGAAGACCGGGGTGGCCACGTTGGTCATCGGCTCGGCCGACGCCGCCCCGATCGAGGACAGCGCCCGCTTCCAGTCAGCGCTACCAGCATCGGCCCCGGACCGTACGTCCCAGCCGCTCTTGGCGATCCAGCCCAGGTGGGTCTCCAGCACCTGCCCGATGTTCATCCGGCCCGGTACGCCGAGCGGGTTGAGCACGATGTCGACCGACGTCCCGTCGGCCAGGAACGGCATGTCCTCGACCGGCAGGATCTTGGCGATCACGCCCTTGTTGCCGTGCCGCCCGGCCAGCTTGTCGCCGTCCTGGATCTTCCGCTTCTGGGCCACATACACCCGGACCAGCTCATTCACGCCGGGCGAGAGCTCGTCACCGTCGTCGCGGGAGAACGTGCGGACCCCGATCACCGTGCCGGACTCGCCGTGCGGCACCTTCAGTGAGGTGTCCCGGACCTCCCGGGCCTTCTCGCCGAAGATCGCCCGCAGCAGGCGCTCCTCCGGGGTCAGCTCGGTCTCGCCCTTCGGGGTGACCTTGCCGACCAGGATGTCCCCGGGCACCACCTCGGCCCCGATCCGGATGATCCCCCGCTCGTCCAGGTCGGCCAGCATCTCCTCGCTGACGTTCGGGATGTCGCGGGTGATCTCCTCCGGGCCGAGCTTGGTGTCCCGCGCATCGACCTCGTGGTTCTCGATGTGGATCGAGGTGAGCACGTCCTCCTGCACCAGCCGCTGGGACAGGATGATCGCGTCCTCGTAGTTGTGCCCCTCCCAGGACATGAACGCGACCAGCAGGTTGCGGCCCAGCGCCATCTCGCCGTTGAACGTGCACGGGCCGTCCGCGATCACCTGACCGGCCTCGACCCGCTCCCCCTCGACCACCACCGGCTTCTGGTTCACGCAGGAGCCGGAGTTGGAGCGGCGGAACTTGTGCAGCAGGTACGTGCGGCGGTGCCCGTCGTCCTGGTGCACGGTCACGTAGTCGGCGCAGGTGTCCTCGACCACCCCGGCCTCCTCGGCGACCACCACGTCGCCGGCGTCGACCGCGGCCCGGTACTCCATGCCGGTCCCGACCAGTGGCGCCTCGGCCTGCACCAGCGGCACCGCCTGGCGCTGCATGTTCGCGCCCATCAACGCCCGGTTGGCGTCGTCGTGCTCCAGGAACGGAATCATGGCGGTCGCCACCGACACCATCTGCCGGGGCGAGACGTCCATGTAGTCGACCGCGGACGGGGCGACGAAGTCCACCTCGCCACCCTTGCGGCGCACCAGCACCCGGCTGTCGGCGAACCCGCCGTCACCCTTCAGCGGGGTGTTCGCCTGGGCCTTGACGAACCGGTCTTCCTCGTCGGCGGTCAGGTACTCGATCTGGTCGGTGACCTTGCCGTCGGCCACCTTCCGGTACGGCGTCTCGATGAACCCGAACGGGTTGACCCGGGCGAACGTGCTCAGTGCCCCGATCAGGCCGATGTTCGGCCCCTCCGGGGTCTCGATCGGGCACATCCGGCCGTAGTGGGACGGGTGCACGTCCCGCACCTCGAACCCGGCCCGCTCCCGGCTGAGCCCCCCTGGCCCCAGTGCCGACAGCCGCCGCCGGTGGGTCAGCCCCGCCAGCGGGTTGGTCTGGTCCATGAACTGCGACAGCTGCGACGTACCGAAGAACTCCTTGATCGCCGCCACCACCGGACGGATGTTGATCAGGGTCTGCGGGGTGATCGCCTCCACGTCCTGGGTGGTCATCCGCTCCCGGACCACCCGCTCCATCCGGGACAGCCCGACCCGCACCTGGTTCTGGATCAGCTCGCCCACGGTCCGCAGCCGGCGGTTGCCGAAGTGGTCGATGTCGTCCGGCTCGTAGCCGGCCTCGCCGACGTGCAGCCGGCACAGGTACTCCACCGTGGCGGCGATGTCGTCCTCGGTGAGCGTCCCGGTCGCGATCGGCAGCGACAGCTCGAGCTTCTTGTTGAACTTGTACCGCCCGACCTTGGCGACGTCGTACCGCTTCGGGTTGAAGAACAGGTTCTGCAGCAGGGTCTGGGCGTTCTCCCGGGTCGGCGGCTCACCGGGGCGCAGCTTGCGGTAGATGTCCAGCAGCGCCTCGTCCTCGGTGGCGATGTGGTCCTTGTCCAGGGTCGCGATCATCAGCTCGGACCAGCTGAACCGCTCCCGGATCTGGTCGGCCGACCAGCCGACCGCCTTGAGCAGGACGGTGACCGCCTGCCGGCGCTTGCGGTCGATCCGCACGCCGACCGTGTCCCGCTTGTCGACGTCGAACTCCAGCCAGGCGCCCCGGCTCGGGATCACCTTGACGCTGGTCAGGTCCCGGTCGGAGGTCTTGTCCGGCTGCTTGTCGAAGTAGACCCCCGGCGACCGGACGAGCTGAGACACGACCACCCGCTCGGTGCCGTTGATGATGAAGGTCCCCTTCGGGGTCATCATCGGGAAGTCCCCCATGAACACCGTCTGGCTCTTGATCTCACCGGTGGTGTTGTTGGTGAACTCCGCGGTCACGAACAGAGGCGCGCAGTAGGTGAGATCCTTCTCCTTGCACTCCTCGATCGAGGCCTTCACCTCGTCGAACCGGGGTGCCGAGAAGGACAGGGACATGGTGCCCGAGAAGTCCTCGATCGGGCTGATCTCCTCCAGGATCTCGGCGAGCCCGGACCGCGCCTGCGGGTCGGCCGCGGTGCGGGTCTGCCACGCCTCGTTGCCGACCAGCCAGTCGAACGACTGGTTCTGGATGGCGAGCAGGTCGGGCACCTCGAGGTGTTCGGTGATCCTGCCGAACGAGATCCGATGCGGAGCGAACGCGCTCGATGACTGATGAGACTGTTGCGACTTGTTAGTGGTCTTCGCAGGGCTGGTTTCCACAGGGCGAGCTGCCAAGATGCGTCCTTCCGAGGACCGGTGCTGCTTCAGGGCCGGTGCGCGCACGCCTCGACACACCCCAGAGAACGCCCGAAACCGGACAATCCAGACAGGGGTGAAGTCGGAAGGCAGCGCAAACTAGCAGTCTAGCCGAGCGGCTAACCGCTGTCCAGCCCCCATGCCAGAACAGATCGCAACGTGTCACACCGCACGTTGTGCTCGCAGCTGTGCTGTACTCAGCGTGCCTGTCCGCCGCGTCCCCGTCAACCCCTCCCCTGCCGCCGGTCCGCCGATTCCCCGATCTTGGACTCGCGGTGGCGAACATATCGCGTTACATCCGACATACTTACCACCACAAGTCCAAGATCGGCGAGGTGGGGGCGGTCGGGGGTCACTTGAGGGTGACCTGCGCCCCTTCGGCCTCCAGCTTCTCCTTGGCCTTGTCCGCGGCCTCCTTGTTGGCCTTCTCCAGGACCGCCTTCGGCGCGGCCTCCACCAGGTCCTTGGCCTCCTTGAGGCCGAGCCCGGTCAGCTCCCGCACCACCTTGATGACCTGGATCTTCTTGCCCCCGTCGGCCTCCAGGACCACGTCGAACTCGTCCTTCTCCGGCTCCGCCTCCTCGGCGGCGGTCGCCGGGGCGGCCATCACCGCGGCCGGGGCGGCGGCGGTGACGTCGAAGGTCTCTTCGAACTGCTTCACGAACTCGGACAGCTCGATCAGCGTCATCTCCTTGAAGGTCTCAAGGAGCTCTTCGGTGCTCAGCTTCGCCATCTCTACTTTCCTTGGTTACTCGGTCGACTCGGATGTGCGCTTGTCCTGCAGGGCCGCGGCCAGCCGGGCGGTCTTCGACAGCGGCGCCTGGAACAGTGCCGCCGCCTTGCTCAGGTTCGCCTTCATGGCGCCCGCGAGCCTGGCCAGCAGGACCTCGCGCGACTCCAGGTCGGCGAGCCGGCGGACCTCGTCGGCGGAGATCGCCCGGCCCTCGAACACGCCGCCCTTGATGATCAGCGCCGGGTGCGCCCGGCCGAAGTCGCGCAGGCTCTTCGCCGCCGCGACCGGGTCGCCGGAGACGAACGCCAGCGCGGTCGGGCCGGTGAACAGCGGGTCCAGCCCGTCGATCCCGGCCTGGGTGGCGGCCCGCCGGGCCAGCGTGTTCTTGGTGACCGCGTACGCGGCCTCGGTGCCCAACTGGCGCCGTAGCTGCTTCAGCTCCGCCACGGTCAGCCCGCGGTACTCGGTCAGCAGGGTCGCTGACGAGCCGCGGAACCTGTCCGTGAGCTCGGCCACGGCGGTGAGCTTGTTGTCACGAACCGCCATGCCCCTCCTTCAAATGTCCGTCGCTGGCGGTGCCGAGGGCCCCGGAACGACGGACGCCCCGGCGCAGGGCGCGCGGGGCGAGGCAGGCCTGCTGCTCGATCCGAGCCATCCCTGCGCGGGCCGTCCGACGACGCGGAACCTTCGACCGGAGTGCGTGACCCCGGTGACCAGCGGTCTGCGGGTGGGTGTTTCGCCGTCGAGGGTACGCGACCCGGCGCGGCTACGCGGCGGCGGGGGCCTCCTGGCCGGCCCGGCTCGCGCTCGGGTCGACCGGCACCCCCGGCCCCATGGTGGTGGTGACCGTGACCTTCCGCAGGTACCGCCCCTTGGAGGTGGTCGGCTTCAACCGCTGCACCTCGTCGATCACGGCGGCGTAGTTGTCGGCGAGCTGCTCCGCCTCGAACGACGCCTTTCCGATGATCAGGTGCAGGTTGGCGTGCTTGTCCACCCGGAACGCGATCTTCCCGCCCTTGATCTCCGCCACGGCCTTGCTGACGTCCATGGTGACCGTACCGGTCTTCGGGTTGGGCATCAGGCCGCGCGGACCGAGGATCCGGGCGATCCGGCCGATCTTGGCCATCTGGTCCGGCGTGGCGATCGCCGCGTCGAACTCCAGCCAACCCTCCTGGATCCGCGCCACCAGCTCGTCGGAGCCGACCTCGTCCGCCCCGGCCTCGACCGCCTCGGTGGCCTTGTCACCGGCCGCGAACACGATCACCCGGACGGTCTTGCCGGTGCCGTGCGGCAGGTTGACCGTCCCCCGGACCATCTGGTCGGCCTTGCGCGGGTCGACGCCGAGCCGGACCGCGATCTCCACGGTGGGGTCGAACTTGACCGCGCTGGTCTGCTTGGCCAGCCGGATCGCCTCGGCCGGCGGGTAGAGCCGGTCCGGGTCGATCAGCTCGGCGGCCTTGCGGTAGCTCTTGCTGCGCTTCATGATCTCTGATCTCCTGGTGGTGATGGCGGGCCGGGCGGCCCTCCCACGAACGGATGCACGGGTGGTCTCAGGGGTTGACGGTGATGCCCATCGACCGGGCGGTGCCGGCGATCACCTTCTCGGCCTGGTCGAGGTCCTCGACGTTGAGGTCGGCCAGCTTCCGCTCGGCGATCTCCCGCACCTGCGAGCGGGAGACCGAGCCGACCTTGTCCCGGTGCGGCACCCCGGAACCCTTCTCCACCCCGGCCGCCTTCAGCAGCAGCCGGGCGGCCGGCGGGGTCTTCAGCACGAAGCTGAACGTGCGGTCCTCGTACACGCTGATCTCGGCCGGCACGATGTCCCCGCGCTGCGCCTCGGTCTGCGCGTTGTAGCTCTTGCAGAACTCCATGATGTTCAGCCCGTGCTGGCCCAGCGCCGGACCGACCGGCGGTGCCGGCGTGGCCTGGCCGGCCGGCAGCTGGAGCGTGAACGTGGTGACGAGCTTCTTGCGTGGCGGCATGGCTTCTGGTTCCTGGTCTGTCCGGTGGGTGGTGGTGGGTTGGCTCAGATCTTCGCGACCTGGTTGAAGTTGAGCTCGACCGGGGTCTCCCGCCCGAAGATCGAGACGAGCACCTTGAGCTTCTGCTGGTCGGCGTTGATCTCGCTGATCGTGGCCGGCAGCGACGCGAACGCCCCGTCGGTGACGGTGACCGAGTCGCCGACCTCGAAGTCGAGCACGCGGATCTCGGTCGGGGCGCGCTTCGCGGCGGCCGGCTCGACGGCCGGGGCCAGCCACTTGATGACCTCGTCCAGGCTCAGCGGGGCGGGCCGGTCGGCCCGGTCGGTGGCGCCGACGAAGCCGGTGACCCCCGGAGTGTTGCGCACGCAGGAGTAGGACTCGGGGGTGAGGTCCATCCGGACCAGGATGTAGCCGGGGAAGACCTTGCTCTGCACCTGCATCCGCTTACCGTTCTTGACCTCGACCTCCTCCCGGGTCGGCACCTCGACCTGGAAGATGTGGTCCTCCATGTCGAGCGAGGAGATGCGGGTCTCCAGGTTGGTCTTGACCTTGTTCTCGTACCCGGCGTACGAGTGGATCACGAACCAGTCGCCCGGGGCAAACCGCAGCGTCTGGCGCAGCTCGGCCGCCGGATCCGGCTCCGCCGGTTCCTCCGGCGCCTCGGGCGCCGGCTCCGCGAGCTCCTCGGGCGCCGCGGCCGCCGGCTCCTCGGGCGCCGCGAGCTCCGCCGCCGGCTCCTGCTCCGCGAGCTCGCCGGCCGCCGCAGCCGCCGGCTCGGGCGCCGCTGGCTCGGGCCGCGCCATCTCGTCGTTGTCGGGCACCACGTCGTCCACTTCCGTCTGCATCAGTCGCGCCGTCGCCGTCAGCTGCCGAAGACCCACTGGACAGCGCTGGCGAAGCCGTAGTCGAACCCGGCGATGATCGTCATCAGCACCGCGATGAAGAAGACCACCACGACCGCGTAGGTCACCAGCTCCTTGCGGGTCGGCCAGATCACCTTCCGCAGCTCGGCGACGACCTCCCGGACGAACCGCCCGATCTTGCCGAGCCCGAACCGCGGCAGGCCGGAGCGCGGGCGCTGGATCACCGCCGCGCCGCCGCCGGACTCCCGCTGGGCGTCGTCGTCATCGGCGCCGCCACGGTCGACGTCGTCGTCGAACTCGTCCGCGGCGTCTGCGCCGGATCGGTTCCGCTTGGCCACTTCGTCCTCTTCCATGCAGTTGGTTCGTGCGGCTCGGTATGGCCGCGCCTGCCTCGCCTGGCAGGGGTGACAGGACTCGAACCTGCAACCTACGGTTTTGGAGACCGTTGCGCTGCCAATTGCGCCACACCCCTACATGCGCGGGTGACGGCCCACGCGCGACCAGTGTACGGGTAACGGTGCACTTCGCCCAACTGGGTGCCGGGCGGGCACCGTCGCCGGACCCGTCGGGCCGGTCAGACCCGGACCACCGCCCGAGCCTTGCCGAGCACCTTCTCGCCCCAGCAGGTCGCGGTCAGCTCCAGCTCCGCCCGGCCGTCCGCGACCGCCGCCACCACCGCCGAGACCTCGACCTCGGTGCCGGCGTCGTCATCCGGCACCGGCACCGGCCGGGTGAACCGGACCCCGAGATCGAGCACCGCGTCCGGTGCCCCGGCCCACTCGGTCACCGCCCGGCCGGCCAGCGCCATGGTGAGCATCCCGTGCGCGATCACGCCGGGCAGGCCGACCGCCCGGGCGGTCCGCTCGTTCCAGTGGATCGGGTTGAAGTCGCCGGACGCCCCGGCGTAGTGCACCAGGTCGGCCCGGGTGACCCGGAAGGTCCGGGCCGGCAGCCGCTGACCTGCCTCCATCGGCTAGCCCCCCTCCCCGCGTACCACCAGCTTGTTCCAGACCGTGACCACTGGCTCGCCGGCCGGCGTGGTCACCTCCACCCGGGTGGTGAGGAACTCGTGCCCGGCCCGCTCGGTGATCTCCTCCACGGTGACCGCGCAGACCAGCTCGTCGCCGGCGACCACCGGCCGGGTGTAGACGAACCGCTGGTCGCCGTGGACCACCCGGGAGTAGTCCAGCCCCAGCTCCGGGTCGTCCCGCAGCTGCCGGCTGGCGGCCGAGGCCGGCACGATCGCGAAGGTGGGCGGGGCCACCACATCCGGGTAGCCGCGGGCGCGCGCCTGCTCCGGATCGTGGTACGCCGGGTCATCGGCCCCGATCGCGCTCGCGAACTCGCGGACCTTCTCCCGGCCGACCAGGTACGGCGGGGTGGGCGGGAGCTGCCGGCCGACGTACCCGCGGTTGAGGGGCATGCCGCTAGCTCAGCTCAGCGGGTCTCGCGGTGCGCGGTGTGCTTGCCGCACCGGGGACAGAACTTCTTCAGCTCGATCCGGTCCGGGTCGTTGCGCCGGTTCTTGGTCGTGATGTAGTTGCGTTCCTTGCAGGTCACGCACGCCATCGTGATCTTCGGTCGGACGTCGGTTGCCTTGGCCACGGCAGGACGCTCCTCGGGTCGTGGGTGGATGGTGCTGGCTGCGATCAGCGGTAGCGGTGGCCGGACTCGAACCGGCGACACAGCGATTATGAGCCGCTTGCTCTACCTCCTGAGCTACACCGCTTGGCGAGCCCCCTTACGGAATCGAACCGTAGACCTTCTCCTTACCATGGAGACGCTCTGCCGACTGAGCTAAGGGGGCGCGGCTGGCCACCAGACCCGACGGCGGGTCGGCGGCGACGCGCGAAGCCCAGGGTACACGTAGCGCCGGCCGGGTGCACGGAGGTACCGGGCCGCCGGGAGGTGTCAGCCGACCGCGCGCAGCCGCCGTACCTGGCCGGCCGGGGACGGCTCGGCGTCGGTCTGGGCGGCCAGCCAGGCCTCCAGCCGCTCGTACGGGAGCGGGCGGCTGAACAGGAAGCCCTGGCCGACCTCGCACCCGATCTCCTGCAGGAGGTTGAGGGTCAGCTCGCTCTCCACCCCCTCGGCCACTACGACCAGCCCGAAGTGCCGGGACAGGTCGACCACGGTCCGCACGATCGCCAGGTCCCCGGCGTCGGTCGCCATCCCCTGCACGAAGGACTTGTCGATCTTCACCTCCTGGACCGGCAGCTGGCGCAGGTAGGACAGGGAGGAGTAGCCGGTGCCGAAGTCGTCCACGGCCAGCCGCACCCCGAGCGCGGAGAGCCGGTTCAGCACCGGCAGCGGCCGGTCCAGCTCCCCGACCGCCCCATCCTCGGTGATCTCGAAGGTGAGCAGCTCGGGTGCGACGCCGTGCTCGGCCAGCAGCTGCCCGACCCGGCCCGGGAACTCCGGGTCCAGCAGGGTCCGGGAGGACAGGTTCACGGCGATCGGCAGCGGATGGCCCGAGTCCGCCCACTGCCGGGCCCGGCGCAGGCCGGCGGTCAGCACCGCCTCGGTGAGCTTGCCGAGCTGGCCGGTGTGCTCGGCCACCGCCACGAAGTCGGCCGGCAGCACCGAGCCGTGCGCCGGGTGCTCCCAGCGGGCCAGGCACTCCACCCCGACCAGCCGGCGGTCGGCGATCGACACCTTTGGCTGGAAGTGGACCTCCAGCTCGTCGTTGTCCAGGGCGTGGCGCAGGTCGGCGGCCAGCCCCAGCCGGCGTGCCGAACCGGACTCGAGCGCCTGGTTGAACAGCTGTACGCCGCTGGACAGCCCCTTGGCCGCCTGGGTCGCCACGTCCGCGCGCTGCAGCAGGGTCGCCGGCTCGGCCCCGTGCTCGGGATGCACCACCACCCCGACCGCCGCGTCCACCTCGAGGGTGAGCGAGCCGACCGTGATCGGCCGGCGCAGCCGGTCCCGCAGCTCGCTGGCGAGCGCCAGCGCCGCCGCGTCGTCCGGCAGCCGCAGTGTGATCGCGAACGCGTCGCCGCCGACCCGGCCGACCAGCGCCGAGGACGGAGCGGTCTCGCGTAGCCGGCCGGCCACCTCGACCAGCAGCTGGTCGCCGGCGGCCCGGCCGAGCGACTCGTTGACGTCCCGCAACCCGGTGACGTCCAGCAGCAGCACCGCCACCACCTCGCCCGGTGCGCGTACCGCCACCGACTCCTCCAGGCCGTCGGTGACCCGGCGGCGGTTCGGCAGGGCGGTCAGGGCGTCGTGGTACGCGTCGAACCGCAGCCGCTCCACGAGCCGGGAGTTCTCGACCGCGACCGCGGCGTGCGCGGCGATCGTCTCCAGCAACCGCACGTCACCCGGCCCGAAGTGATAGATGTCGGTTATCCGCCCAGCCACTTCCAGGCAACCGATCACCGCCGAACCAGCTCGAAGTGGCACGACGATGGCGTCCTTGGTGCCTGCTTGAGACAGCTCGGCTCGTAGTGCCTCGTCACCGAGTCGCCTGCTAACGGCTACCGTCTCGCCGGTGTCGAACGCACGTTGCCGTAGCGCAGCCGGAGTGGCTGCGACGTCGAGTAGGGCCGTGTAGTCGACCTTGGCCGACAGCAGCACCTCGGGGTGGCGCCCGGCCGCAGGCACCCACAGAGTGGCGTACTCGGCCTGCAGCATCTCGCGGACCCGGCCAAGGAAGACGTCGGCGAGTGTGCCGTCGTGCGGCGTGTCTGCGATCGCGCGGGTCAGGTCGTACATCTCGTTAAGGGATCGACTGTGTTGCAGGGAGCGCGCATAGGACTGATACACGACCGCGAAGAACAGAATCACGGCCGCTAGCAGAACCAGCGACCATGGCCCCTGTTGGAGCATCACCAGGACTACCAAGCCGATGATGGTGTTGAACCCTGACACGGTGAGGCCGGGCGCCGCCATACGCGCAAAGTCCCGACTCTGCACGTTCCCCTGCACTAGCGCGACGACACCGATCACCGCGCTAAGGGTGACCAGCGCGCTGGCGCAGACTGCAGCGGCAAGCACCAACCAGGTCGTCGCCGTCGTCCCGTCCAACGGAGGGCCAGCTCGCACGATCATGCTAGCCAGCGCGGCCCCAGCCGCCTGCGAGGCGACATTGAACCAGAGCTTGACAACGCTCTGCCGCTGATAGGATCTCACCGCGAGCGTGGCCACCGCCACGACGAGGACGAGCAGCACCGGCGAGAGGTAGTACAACGCCAGCAGGAGCGGCACCTCGGTCATGGAGATCACGAGCGTCTGTCGACGCACCTCGACCTGAAGCACCGCGAGCTGTGCGGCGACGAAAGTCGCTAGAAAGGCAACCGCCAGCAGCCAGTTCCAGTCCGAGTTCGGCACTTCAAGCTGTGCGACGACCGTCAGCAAGACAGCAACCAGAGACAGCGGCCCCGTCAGCAGCCACGCCCGCTTCTCTACCGCCAACGCCGCAACGCCAATCCGCGACACCCAGCTCCCTCCCTGCCAGGACAGATCAAGAGATCAACGAGCGGCGGCGACGATCACACGGCAGGCTAGGTGCTACGCCCACTCATGCCCGTCGGGAGCCGAGTCACCGCCCTGCGGCGAATCCGAGGTGGCCTCTACAGCCATGGTGATGTCTGATGCGGTCTGGTCGGCTGCTGCTGTCGCTACAGTACCAGCGAACGCGCCCGTACCGACCGCAGTAATGGCCACAACTCGGCCCACCCAGCGGCCAAGCGAATGTGCACGCATCGGCTGCTCCTTCCGGCGGGGCATGGAACCCACAACGTGAGTTTCCACGATCATGCCACAACCACTTGCTTCTGCAAAGACTGCTCAATGTGGCGTCCCCCGAACGTCGCCAACTGTATCTGTTCGGCGACTCATCGGCAGCCGACCCGCCAGCGTACCCACCTCCGTACGGGGGATTGCTGCGATGTCTAGCTCTCGTCTAGTTGATCACGCATGTCCGGTGCCGCCCATCAACGCGGATGCGGCGCGATAGGCACGGTCGCCAGCTCACGCCGCCAGTGGCCGGCCGCCGTAGCGACTATCATCTGCACGTTGATCAGACCTGCGCAGGCCAGCCAGCCCCGCGCCGGGTGCTTGCGCGGCTCGGCGAGACCAGCGGAGACCAGGTAATCCGTGAACATGTCCAGCGTCTCGTCGGCGAGCCGGAGCCTGTGTGGTCGGTCGCGGCCCATCCCCAGCGTGCAGGCCGCCCGGTAGATCGCCGCATGGATCTCGACCCACCGGACCGGGCCGCGACCGACCACCGCCGGCAGCACCGCAGCCGCTTCCGTGAGCAGGTCTGGCCCAGTTGACCAGGTGCGCGACGCCCCTTCCGGGTAAGCCACCCGCGATTGGTCGTCAACCGACCTACGGGCGCCGGGCGCGGCACCAGTCAACGTTGCCATGACCCCCACCAGCTCCTACGTGCTGCCGTCAGACAGTGTCACAGGTGCCGCTGTCCGATCGCTGCCATCCGGCTGCCAGGAGGATGTTCACGTGCAAAAGCACCGGCGACCGATAAGCCGAGGTCAGGGTGGGACGAGAGTGGCTATCCTGTGCGTCGGACAGTCAGCACTTCACTACCGCCTATGTTCCAGTATGGAGGGGACGTGCGGTTGGAGATACTTGGCCCGATCCGGGTCAGCGCCATGGGACAGGAGACGGTGCTCAACGCTGCGCGTGAACGAACGCTGCTGGCTAACCTCCTGCTGCACGCCAACCACACAGTCCCTATCGATCGCCTAGTCGACGCGCTTTGGGACGGCGATGAGCCCCGCAATCCCCGGGAACAGCTTCACAGCTGCGTGTCCCGCCTACGCCGGCGGCTGGCGCGCGGCGGCTTTCCGAACCACGTGATCATCACCGATCCCGACGGCTACCGATCACAGGTCGATGTCGAGATGGTCGACTTGCTGGAGTTCCGGTCGATGGTCTCCGAGGCGCGGACCGCGACCCAGGCGGGCCACCCAGTCGAGGCGCGGGACCGATACCGAGCCGCTCTCGCGCTTTGGCGTGGTCCGGCGCTGGCCGGCATCGAACACCAGGCGGCTCGGCGCGCTGCCACCAGCCTGGAGGAGGAGCGCGTACAGGCGTCCATCGAGTGCATCGACCTGGAGCTGACCCTCGGCGGTGCCGGTGAGCTGGTAGGTGAACTGACCAGCCTCGTTGACCAGCATCCGTACTGGGAGAAACTGCACGCCGGTCTGATGCTCGCCCTCTACCGCGCTGACCGGCAGGCCGATGCGCTCGCCGCCTACCAGCGGGTCCGCCGGATGCTGGTTGACGAGCTCGGCCAGGAACCGGGGCCAGAGCTGCGAGACCTTCACCAGCGCATCCTGACCAGCGATGGTTCGCTGCTGCATGGGACAGTTCGGTCAAGTGCGGCCGACGTCGGCTCGCCCGCCGGGAACCAATGCCTCCCTCGTACGGTCGACGACTTCACCGGCCGCGAGTCCGACCTGCGGTGGCTGCTCGAGACCGCTGCGGAGGTCGACTCGTACGCCTCGCCGGTGCTGGCGATCGATGGGATGCCGGGCGTGGGCAAGACCACCTTGGCGGTCCGGGCCGCTCACCTTCTCAGGCCGGACTTCCCGGACGGACAGCTGTTCATCGACCTGCGCGGGCACAGCGACGACCCGCCGCTGGACCCGTCGGCGGCATTGAGCGCGCTGCTGGGCCAGCTGGGCGTGCCCGGCGGCCAGATCCCTGCCGACCTCGAAGAGCGGGTCGCCCGGTGGCGCACCGAGCTGACCATCCGCCGGGTACTGCTGGTGCTCGACAATGCCGCAAGTGGTGCCCAGGTTGCCCCGCTGCTACCGACGAGCGGCGGCTGTCTGACGTTGGTGACCAGCCGCCGCCGGCTGCTGGACCTCGAGGGCGCCCATCCCCGCTCGGTCGAGATCCTCGATCCGGAGGAGGCCCTCACGCTGCTGGAGCGGATCGCCGGCACTCGGGTGCGCGCCGAGCCCGCCGACGCGGCCGAGGTCGCTAAGAGATGTGGCTACCTACCGCTCGCCCTGCGGCTGGCAGCCACCCGGCTGGCGCACCGGCCACGATGGCAGGTCCGGGATCTCGCCAGCCGGCTTGCCGACCCCACGGCGCCGTTTACCGAACTCAGCACGGGTGACCGGACGCTGGCGGGTGCATTCGCGCTGTCGTACGCGCACCTCTCGCCCGACGGCCAGCGAACCCTGCGCATGGCTGGGCTCCATCCCGCCGACACCTTCGATGTCCACGCAACTGCCGCAGTCACCAGCACCTCACTCGGTCACGCCCGACGGGCACTCGACGAGCTGGTGGATGCCCACCTGGTCGAGGAACCGCAGCCGGCCCGCTTCCGGCTCCACGACCTGGTTCGAGCATTCGCCTCCGTGGCGGCCGGGACTACCGACCCGCAGCCTGACCGCCGTGCCGCAATCGGGCGGCTGCTCGACTACTACCTCCACGCCGCGGTCGCCGCCAACGCTAGCCTGGACTCCCAGATGAGCAGGCGATTCCTCCGGCGGGACCTAACGCTCGGCGCGCCGGACCGGCCTGACCTCCTGGAGGCGCCTGCGAAGCAGGGCGCCGGCTGGTTCGAGGCCGAGCGCCCGACTCTGCTCGCTGCGGTCAGCTGCGCGGCGACGCAGGGGCACTGGCGCTACGCGTGGCAACTCGCCCGGGCGATGTGGCGGTTCCTTTCCCGCCGTGGCTACGTGGCGGATATCATCGACACTCACCGCTACGGCCTCGCGGCGGTCGAGCGGCTCGGCGATGCCGATGCAGTCGCGACGATGCGAAGCTGTCTGGCCTTCGCATACGCTCGGACCGGATGCCATTACAACGAGGCGATCAGGCATCTTCTCGCGGCGCTTGAACACCACAAGACCACCGGCGACCGGACCAACGAGGTGCGTATTAGATGGAACCTGGTCATCGCCTACGTCCATGCCGGACGCTACCGCACGGCGGCGGACGAGTGCGAACGCTCCCTGACTCTCGTCAGGCGGTTGAGTGACACCGCTGCCCTAGCCACCGCGACCGTCAACGCAGGCTTCGTGTATCTGACTTTGGGCCGGTTGACCCAGGCGCTCCGGCACAGTAGGAACGGCCTGCTGCTCGCGCGGGAGGTCGGCGACAACCAGCTCGTAGCGGTCGCCATCGGCAACGTTGGAGCCATCCGCGCCCGTCAGGGCCACTACGAACCAGCTGCTCGCCTCCTTCGCGCCGGGTGTTGGGCAGCCCAGCGAACCAGTGACAGGTACGTACAGGCAGAGACGCTCAACGAGCTGGGGAGGATCGACCGCGCGCTGGGCAGCTACGACCGCGCGGTCGGCCGGCACCGGGAAGCGCTCGGCCTGACCCGCGAGGCCGGACTCCGGCAGGATGAATGCACCGTGTACTACGAGCTGGGGCGCACGATGCACGCGGCCGGCGACACGGCTGCCGCGCTGGAGCTGCACCGGCGCGCGCTGGCCGGCTCCCGCCAGATCCAGTTCCGGGCTGGCGAGGCGCGTGCCCTGAGCGGGACGGCGGAGTGCCTGCGCGAGTCCGATCCGGCGGCTGCCCGCCGGCACTGGCAACAGGCACTGCAGCTGCTCCGGGAGCTGGACCATCCCGAACAACACGAGGTCGAGCGCGAGCTGGCCGCGCTGGCGGTCGAGCCGCAGGAGTGAGGCGGCGGGTGGGTCACATTCTCGCCGGTTCTGACCACCGTGCGTAGCCGGCCGGCGCAGGATGGACACGTGCCGGAGGAGGAGCGGGGGCGGCTGGTCGCGGAGCTGACGCTGGAGACCAGGCGGCTGGCCCAGCAGCTGGTGCGGTTCTACGGCGCGGTCGCCGATCAGCTCGGACTGCCCATCACCGACCTGGCCTGCCTGGGGGCGCTGCGCGACCGCCGCCGGGCCACCGCCGGCGAGCTCGCCACCGAGCTGGGCCTGTCCACCGGTGCCGTCACCCGGGTGATCGACCGGCTCCATCGGGCCGGGTTCGTCCGCCGGCTGCGCGACCCGCGCGACGGGCGGCGGGTGATCGTCGAGCTGGTCCCCGAGGCGGAGGGCTCGGTGATCGGTCTGTTCGCCGGCCAGGCTGCCCAGATCACCGAGTCCGCGGCCGACCTGTCCGACCACCAGCTGCGGTTCCTGCTCGGGTACGTCCGGGACCGGACCGCCGGCTCCCGTGCCGAGGCGGACCGGCTGCGCCGGGTCGGCAAGCCGCACGCCACCCGCCGTACGAGATCGTGACGTCTGTCTGGCCTAGCCCAGCGTGCTAGGTTGATCCGCATGCCTGAGGGTGGCATGCCCACACGTACGCCATGTTGATTGTTGCCGGTCTGGGGCTGATCATCGGGCTGACGCTGGCCACCGGCTACTTCGTCGCCCAGGAGTTCGCGTACGTGGCCGCCGACCGGGCCCGGCTGGCGCACCAGGCCAGCGAAGGTGACCCGGCCGCCCGGCGGGCGCTGCGGGTCACCGAGCGGCTCTCGTTCACGCTCTCCGGGGCGCAGCTGGGGATCACGGTCACCGTGCTGCTGATCGGCTACCTCGCCGAGCCGTACCTCGGCCAGGGGCTGGCCCAGCTGCTCGGCGGAGCCCGGGTCCCGGAGGCCGCCAGCCTGTCGATCGCGCTCGTCCTCACGCTGCTGTTCTCGACCGCGGTTCAGATGATCATTGGTGAGCTGGCGCCCAAGAACCTGGCGATCGTGCGCGCGAACGGGATGGCCAAAGCGCTGAGCCGCTCCACGCTGGCCTACCGGGCGGTCACCGCACCGGTGGTCCGGCTGTTCGACAGCGCGTCCAACCGGCTGCTGCGGCTGGTCGGCATCGAGCCGGTCGAGGAGCTGCCGGAGGGCGCCACCGCCGAGGACCTGGAGCAGATCATCGCCGACGCGCAGGCGCAGGGGCACCTGGACGCCGAGACCTCCCGGCTGCTGGAACGGGGGCTGGACTTCCGGGGGCACACCGCGGCCGAGGCGATGATGCCGCGGGTGTCGGTCACCACGGTCTCGGCCGACCAGTCGCTGACCGAGGTGGTGGCGCTGCTGGACCGGTCCGGGCACTCCCGGTTCCCGGTGCTCGGCCCGGAGGGCGTGGACGACATCGTGGGCGTGATCGGGGTCTTCGATGTCCTCGGAGTGCCGCCGGACCGGCGGGCCATCACCACCGCCGGCGCGGTGGCCGTACCTCCCCTGCTGCTGCCGGCGGCGCTGCCGCTGCCGGCGGTGCTGGACCGGCTGCGCCGCGGCCACCGGCAGCTGGCCTGCGTGGTCGACGAGTACGGGGGGCTGGACGGGATCATCACCCTGGAGGACGTGGCCGAGGAGCTGGTCGGCCCGATCAGCGACGAGGCGGACCCGCCGGAGCCGGTGGCCGCCCGGCAGCGCGACGGCGCCTGGCTGGTGCCCGCGACCCTGCGGATCGACGAGGTGGCGGACGCGACCGGGGTGGAGCTGCCGACCTCGGAGCACTACGACACGCTGTCCGGCCTGGTGCTGCGCCGGCTGGGCCGGATGGCCCGGGTCAGCGACGAGGTGGAGGTGGCGGGGGTGACGCTGCGGGTGGTGGCGGTGCACCGGCAGGTGCCGAAGACGGTCCGGGTACAGCCGCTGCCGGAGGCGCCGGACCGATGAGTACGGCGTGGGCGCTGGTCCTCTCGATGGTGCTGCTGGCCAGCAACGCGTTCTTCGTGGCCGCCGAGTTCGCACTGGTCGCCAGCAAGCGGTACCGGCTGGAGCAGGCCGCGGTGGCCGGCAGCCGGGCGGCGCAGGCGGCCCTGGCCGGCAGCCGGGAGCTGTCGCTGATGCTGGCCGGGGCGCAGCTGGGCATCACGATCTGCACGCTCGGGCTGGGCGCGCTGGCCGAGCCGGCGCTGGAGCACGTGATCGCGCCCCCGCTGGAGGCGGTCGGGCTGCCGCCCGGCGCCAGCACCGCGATCGGGTTTCTGGTGGCGCTGGTGATCGTGTCGTTCCTGCACGTGGTGGTCGGTGAGATGGCCCCGAAGTCCTGGGCGATCAGCCACCCGGAACGCTCGGCACTGCTGCTGGCGCTGCCGTTCCGGGGGTTCGCGCGGCTGGTCCGCCCGCTGCTGGCGGTGCTCAACCACGCCGCCAACGGGATCGTGCGGCTGTTCCGGGTAGAGCCGCAGGACGCGCTGGCCGCCGCGCATGGGCCGGCCGAGCTGCGGATGCTGCTGGAACAGTCCCGGCAGGAGGGCCTGCTCGACCCGGACCAGCACCAGCTGCTGAGCCGGATGCTGCCGCTGGCCCGCACCAGCCTGGCGCAGGTGATGAACCCGCTCGCGCGGCTGGCGGTGGTCCGCGCCGGTGACCCGGCCGAGGCGGTAGAGGCGGCCTGCCGGTCGGCCGGCCGGTCCCGGCTCGGCGTGGTCGACGACTCCGGCACGGTACGCGGGCTGGTGCACGTCCGGGACGTGGTGCAGGCCACTACCGCCGGCCGGCTGGTGCCGGCGGCCGCCCTGATGTCCCCACCGACCATCCTGGACGCCTCGCTGACCGTGGCCGCGGCGGCCACCCGGATGCGGGCGGCCCGGGCGCAGCTGGCGCTGGTGGCCGCGGACGGGGCGGTGGCCGGCTTCGTGGCGCTGGAGGACCTGCTGGAGCAGATCATCGGCGACTTCTACGACGAGACCGACCGGGAGCCGGTCACCTGACGGATGCGCTGGGGTGGGCCGGGGGCGACGCCCGGCCCACCCGTTTGTGCATCAGTTACAGGTCAGCGCACTGCCCGAGCTTGCCGCCGGTGGCGGTGTTGGACAGGCCGTGATCGGTCGGCGGCGGCTGGTTGCCGAAGCAGGACAGCGTCCCGATCACCGTGTTGCCGGAGACCGTCGCCTCGGTGGTGCTGCTCAGCACGCTCACCGAGCCGGTCACCTGGCTGCCGAACAGGGACACCGAGTCGGTGCTGCCGAACGCCAGCACCGGCCCGGTCACCTGGCTGAACCGCAGCTCCAGCACGGTGGCGCCGATCGCCGACACCGGGCCCTGGATCACCGCCGCGGTGCCGATCAGCCCGGCCCCGGAGGTCACGTTCACCTCGCCCTGCACGTGGGCACCGGCGGCCAGACAGGTGACTCCTTCGGTCACGGTCAGCGGGCCTTCGTGCACCCCGGTGATCGTCTGGTCGCAACCGCCGGTCTCCAGCACGGTCAGGGTCACCGGCACCGCCACCACCGGCTGGGCCGGGTCGTTGCTGGTCACGCACAGGTTCGCCGAGTGCCCACCCGGTGCCAGATCGGTGGAGTCGACGGTCACCGTGACTGCGCTGCTGCCGCCGCCCGGCGTACTGCCGCTGCCCGGGGTGGCGGCGAGCCACGGTACGTCGCCCGGTGTGTCGCACGACCCGGCGGCCCCCGCGACCCGCCAGTCCAGCCGGCCCTCCCCGGTGTTGCCGATGGTCAGCGGGTGCTCGGTCAGCTCACCGGGCCGCTGCTCGGCGGCGATCGAGCTGGGCGTCACCCCGATCACCGGCTCCGGCACCGAGTCCCGGACCGCGGTCAGGTAGCTGCCCTGCCGGCTGGCCAGCAGCAGCTCCAGGCCACCCCCGGCGAACGCCAGCTCGCCGGGGACGGTGACCCCAGCCAGCCCGGTGGCGTACGGCGCGAACGTGACCCCCTGGTCGGCCGAGCGGGCCACCGCGGTGTCGCCGGACTGGCTCAGGTAGAGCACCTGGTCGTCGACCGGGTCGCAGGCGAGGTCGTTGATCCGGGGGCCGGCCCAGCCGGTGGCCTGCCAGCTCTGGCCGGCGTCGCCGGTCCGGAACAGGGCGCCGGTGCTGCCACTGGTCCAGTGCGACAGGTACGCGGTCTCGGGGTCGCTCGGGGAGCCGCACAGCCGGGCGTCCCGGAAGAACCCGCCGGACAGCCCGGTCGACTGCTGCCAGCTCAGCCCGCCGTCGACCGAGTGCAGCGCGCCGCCGACCGGCCCGCCGGTGAACGTGTACCAGCTGGCCAGCATCCGCTGTTCGGTGCCGTCGGCCACGATCTCGAGGTCGGTGACGAACGCGCTGGCACCCTCCTCGTGCACCTTCGTCCAGGTCGCTCCCTGGTCGGCGGAACGCCAGATGGTGGCCTCGTTGCCGGCCACCCCGAAGTCGGCGCCGGCCAGCATGATCAGGTCCGGATCGGACTCGCTGAGCTGCAGCACCGTGAGGTCGGACTCGAACAGCGTCCCCTGGTCCGGGCCGAGCGAGACCCAGCTACCGTCGGCCGAGCGGCGGTAGAGCCCCTCCGGGGCGATGCTGCTGGGGCCGCTCGAGATCGCGTGGAGGGTGCCGTCCGGGGCGAACCGGACTGCGCTGTAGCGGGTCGGTGGCGCCGGCTCCAGGTCCCAGCTGCCGCCACCGTCGGCGGAGGTGAGCACGCCGCCGTCGTTCTGCCCCTCGAACCCGACCGCCAGCTCGTCCGGGTCCAGCGGGTTGGCGGCGATCGAGGTCAGCCCCAGCTCCGAGATGCCGGTGGCGGACTGGACGAAGCTGTCGCCGCCGTCGGCGGAGCGGAACACGCCCAGCGAGCTGACACCCAGCAGCAGCGTCGAAGAGCTGCCGGGAGCGAACGCCAGCGACCGGCCGGCCAGCGACTGGGTTCCGCCCACCCCGATCTCCCAGTTCTGGCCGCCGTCGGTGCTGCGGTGCACGCCGTTCGCGTCGGTCGCGACCAGGATCGTGTCCGGGTCGGCCGGGTCGACCGCGATGTCGTCCACCACCAGGATCGGCCAGCTCGAGTCGTGCAGCGGGGTCCAGGTGGCACCGAGATTGTCCGACTGGTAGAGGCCGACATGCTGGCTCGAGAACAGCTGACCGCCGCCGACCAGCAGCCGGCTGCCGTCGTAGACCACGGCGTCGAGCGGGTTGTTCGGGATCCCGGCCGACCGGTTGGTCCAGGTGACGCCGCCGTCGGTGGTCACCCACACCGCGCCGCCGCCGTTGAAGCCGCCGAAGGTGACAATCACCGTGTTCGAGTCGGTCGGGTCGACCGCGATCCCGGAGGCGGTCGTCGGCGCCGGCAGCGGTGGGGTCAGGTTGGTCCAGGTGACGCCGCCGTCGGTGGAGCGGATCACGTTGTTGGGCTGGTTGCCGAGCGCGTCGCCGATCCCGGCCCACAGGATCGCCGGGTTGGACGGATCCACCGTGACGTCGCGGGCAGTCTGGTTCTGCCCGATGCCGAGGTTCAGCTCGTTCCAGGTCAGGCCGCCGTCCTCACTGGCCCAGATCCCACTGATGGTGCCGACGTAGACCTGGCCGGTCGACGCGAACTCGATGTCGAACACGCTGGTCCCGGTCAGCGCCGGCACCTTCGACCAGGTCGCGCCGGCATCCTCGGAGCGGTACAGCGATCCACCGAAGCTGCCGCCCGGGGCGGTGCCGGCCAGCGCCAGGTTCGGGTCGATCGGGGAGATCACCACGCCGTACGCGTCGCCGCCGGGCGGGCCGAGCAGCGACCAGTCGGCCGGCAGGTCGGCGTCCGGCACGGGCTCCCGGCCCGGCTGGGAGCTCGCAGGCTGGGAACCTGTTGGCTGGGAGGTGACGGCCGCGCCGCTCGGGAGGTGACCGAGGTCATCGGCGGCTGGCGGCGCCACCGGCGTGAGGGCTGCCGGCTGGGGTGCCGAGGGGGCCGGGCTCAGCGCCTGCGCCGGGGTCACGGATGCCGCCACCAGGGCGGCCGCCGCTAACAGGGGGAGGAGGATCCTTCGCACGTGCTGCTCCTGTCTCGTGCCTTGGCGAATGACCACCCCCGCAGCGGCCCGCCCGCGAGCGGCCCGCATCAAATCAGTCTCCGGCCTGGTCACCAGCAAGGTCAACTGATCGAGGTGTCGGATCAGCGCCATGGCGGGGATCCGCCAGCGGTTCTGCCGGATGCAGCCGGTGCGCCTGGGGCACTACGGTTCGGAGTCGTGCTCCATCAGCTGGCGCGCCGCCTCGGCGACCGAGCCGGACAGCGACGGGTAGATGGTGATGGTCTGCGCCAGCTCGTCGACGGTGAGCCGGTTGCTGACCGCGAGCGAGATCGGCAGGATCAGCTCGCTCGCCTTCGGGGCCACCACCACGCCACCGATCACCACCCCGGAGGCGGGGCGGCTGAACAGCTTGACGAACCCGTCGGAGATCCCCGCCATCTTGGCCCGGGGATTGCCGGCCAGCGGCAGCATCCGCTCCCGGGCGGACGCCCGACCGGAGTCCACATCGGCCTGAGTGACGCCCACAGTGGCCAGCTCCGGATCGGTGAACACGTTCGCCGCGACGGTCCGTAGCCGCAGCGGCGACACAGCCTCCCCCAACGCGTGCCACATCGCGATCCGCCCCTGCATCGCGGCCACGCTGGCCAGCGGCAGCACCCCGGTGCAGTCACCGGCGGCGTAGATGCCGGGCACGTTGGTGCGCGAGACCCGGTCCACCGGCACCCGGCCGTCCGGCTCCACCGCCACCCCGTAGCCGGCCAGCCCGAGCGAGCCGGTGGCCGGCACCGAGCCGACCGCCATCAGGGCGTGGCTGCCGGTGACGGTCCGGCCGTCGGTGAGCGTCACCCGTACGCCCTCGCCGGTGCTGCGCACCGAGGCCGCCCGGGAGTTGCTCAGCACCACCATCCCCCGGTCCCGGAACACCCGTTCGATCATCATCGCGGCGTCCGGGTCCTCGTGCGGCATCACCCGGTCCCGGCTGGAGACCAGGGTCACCGGCACCCCCATCGCCAGGTACCCGGAGGCGAACTCGGCCCCGGTCACCCCGGAACCGACCACGACCAGGTGATCCGGCAGCGCGGTCAGGTCGTAGATCTGCCGCCAGGTGAGGACCCGGGCACCGTCCGGCGCCGCGTCCGGGAGCACCCGCGGGGTGGCACCGGTGGCGACCAGCACCACGTCCGCGGCCAGCTGCTCGGGCGGGCCGTCGGTCGGGGTCAGCTCCACCGGATGGTGGTGCCCAGGCGCGTCCGACCCGAGCCGGGCCACCCCGTGCACCACCCGTACCCCCGCCTTGACCAGCTTGGCGTGGATGTCCCGGGACTGCGCGGCGGCCAGCGCGCGTACCCGGTCATGCACCGCCACCGCGTCCACCATGATCGACCCCAGCCCGCCCGGAGTGTGGATCCCGAACCGCTCGGTCCCCCGGTACGCGGTCAGCACGTCGGCGCTGGCGATGAAGGTCTTCGATGGAACGCAGTCGTGCAGCACGCACCCGCCGCCGGCCCCCTCGGCATCGACCACGGTCACGTCCGCCCCGAGCTGGGCGGCGACCAGGGCCGCCTCGTACCCGGCCGGCCCGGCCCCGATGATCACGATTCGGCTCATGACACGCGCGCTCCTGTCTGCTTTCCGCCACCGCTGGCCGCTATCGTCATCGCCGTGCGTCATTACGCCGCGTACGGCTCGAACCTCGACCCCGCGCGAATGCGAGCTTACTGCCCGCACTCGCCCATGATCGGCACCGGTTGGCTGGAGGGGTGGCGGCTCACATTCGGCGGGGAGGGCGCGCTCGGCTGGGAGGGGGCGGTCACCACCGTCGTCGAGTCGCCCGGCGACCGGGTGTTCGTCGCGCTCTACGACGTGCATCCCGGGGACGCGGTGCAGCTCGACCGGGTCGAGGGGGCGCAGGCCGGGACCTACCACCGGCTGACGGTCCGGCCGATGACCCTGGACGGGCCGGTCACCGCCTGGGTCTACGTCCTCAACGGGTACGAGGGTGGGCTGCCGACCGCCTGGTACCTGACCGAGATCGGGAACGCGGCCGAGGCCGCCGGTGCCCCGGCCGACTACGTCGCCGCGCTGCGTGCCCGGCCGACCCGGACTACTCTACTGTAGAGCCCGGCGCCAGCCGCTGGTAGTCGCACCCGGCCAGCTGCGCCAGGGTGGCGTCGTGGACCCGCCCGCCGGCCTCCGACAGCAGGCTGTCGTGCAGCGCGTACGCGCGGCGGGGCGCGACCGCCCGGACGAAGTCGACCGACTCGGCGAGCTTGAGCCACGGACCCGAGATCGGCACGAACAGCGTCTCCACCTGCGCGCCGGCCGGCACGTCGAACGAGTCGCCCGGATGGTAGACCGAGCCGTCAGCGTCCTCGACCAGGAACCCGAGGTTGACCACCCGCTCGATGTCCGGATGGATCCGGGCGTGCCAGCCGCCGAACGCCTGGACCTCGAACCCGGCCGCCTGGAACCGCTCGCCGGAGCGGACTGGATGCACGACGCCGTCCAGGGCACCCAGCTGCGGGACCACGTCGGGGTGAGTGTGGACGGTGATGGCCGGCCGCCGGGCCAGCGCGTCGGCGAGCTTCTGCACGTCCAGATGGTCGAAGTGCTGGTGGGTGACCAGGACCGCGTCGGCACCGTCCAGCGCCTCCGGCTCGGTGAAGGCGCCCGGGTCGATGACCAGCACCGCCCCGTCCCGTTCCACCCGTACGCACGCGTGGGAGTACTTTGTCAGCCGCATCGTGACCTCCTGGCCGGTCGAATCGTGACCTACTTGCGACAGTCTGACAGGAACGTGGCCCGGTCACCGACCCGTCCCACCGACACACCTTCGAGGAGGGGGCGATGAGCATGAACCGGAGATGGTTGGCGATGGCCGCTGCCGGGCTGGTCTCGGTGGTAGGGCTCGCCGGTTGCGGCGCCGGATCGGGCGATGACGCGGGCGGCGGCGACGCGGGCGGCCAGGCGCCGGGGGCCGCCGAGCGGGATGCCGGTGCCGCGGCACCCGAGGATCCGGAGCAGCCGGACGACGGGGGCGCGGCGGGCGGGGCGCTGGTCGACACGCGGTCCATTATCTACACTGGCACGATCACCGTCCGGGTGACGGATGTGGACGATGCCGCCGGTGCCGCCACCGAGCTGGCGCAGCGACACGGCGGCTTCGTCGGCGGGGACCGCCGATCGGCGGCCGGGGCCGAGGACGGCCAGGCCACACTGGTGCTGCGGATCCCGTCCAGCGACTTCACCGCGGCCGTGGACGAGCTTGGCGCGCTGGGCGAAGAAGAGTCCCGGGAGCTCTCGACAGAGGACGTCACCGAGGAGGTGGTCGACCTGGAGACCCGGATCGCCACCGCGGAGGCCAGTGTGGAGCGGACCCGCACGCTGCTGGAGCGGGCGGAGTCGATCGACGACATCGTCGCGGTCGAGGCGGAGCTGTCCGAACGGGAGGCGGCGCTGGCCTCGCTGCAGGCCCGGCAGCGCCGGCTGGCCGACCTGACCACCCTGTCGACGATCACCGTGACCCTGCTCGCCCAGGAGGCGGCAGCGGCGCCGGAGCCGGACCGGAGCGGTTTCCTGGCCGGGCTGTCGGCCGGCTGGCGCGGGTTCACCCGATCGATGACGGTGCTGCTGACCGGTTTCGGGGTGCTGCTGCCGTGGCTGGTCGCGGTCGGGGCTCCGACCGCCGCGGGAGTGTGGTGGAGCCGGCGCCGGCGGGCGTTGCGAGCCGGCATGGTCACCGCCGCCGGCACCGCTCCGGCAACGGCGCCGATCCCGGCGCCGGCCCCGGCTCCCGGAGCGGCGCCGGCCGGGACCCATCGGCCGCCCGCCAGCGACCACCCGGCCGGCTGAACCGCTCCGCTCCCGCCCCATATCCGCCCTCGTTCCCCGGTTCGAGGCGGGAGCGGCGGGAGCGGCGGGAGCGGAGCGCGGGCCCTTTTATTCGCCCTTTATCACGGTTGTCCCGCCGTCACACGTGACTGCGCGGACCGTCCAACCGTTGTAATGAGATGTGGCCGATGACTACGAACAGTAATCTCGGTTAGCGGGGCTCGTCGCCGTCGCAGTGCCCCTACCAGGCGTTATATGACGCTATGCGACCCGAGTGCTACCCAAACAAGGGTTGCGCAGCGTTACCGTACTCGGTCTAGGCTGTCCGAGTCTGCCTATCTAGGAAAGATCGAGAAGCGAACGAGATGACAACGTTGACCGTACCGAGCAGCCAGCTGCCGACCCCGATCCCGGCCGCCGGGAGCGGGCAGGTCTGGCCCGAGACCCCGCCCGGCGCCGACCCGCTGCCGGGCCAGCTCGACCGCTGGCTCGCCTCGCGGGGGGCCGAGCTGGTGGCGGTACGGCGGCACCTGCACGCCCATCCGGAGCTGTCCCACCAGGAGTTCGAGACCGCCGCGCTGGTGGCCCGGGAGCTGGCGGTGGCTGGCCTGACCCCCCGGTTCCTGCCCAACGGCAACGGCGTGATCTGCGACGTCGGCGAGGGCGACCGGGTGATCGCGCTGCGCGCGGACCTGGACGCGCTGCCGATGCAGGACGTCAAGGACGTCGACTACCGCTCCACCGTGCCCGGGGTGACCCACGCCTGCGGGCACGACGTGCACACCACGATCCTGCTCGGGGTCGGGCTGGCGCTGGCCCAGCTCGCCGCGCTCGACGAGCTGCCCGGCCGGGTCCGGCTGCTGTTCCAGCCGGCCGAGGAGACCACTCCGTCCGGTGCCCCGGAGATGATCGCGGCCGGCGCGCTCAAGGACGTGGCCGCGATCTACGGCCTGCACTGCGCGCCGCAGCTGCCGGCCGGCATGGTCGGGGTGCGGTCCGGACCGTTCACCGCCGCCGCCGACAAGGTGGAGGTGACCCTGACCGGCCCGGGCGGCCACACTGCCCGGCCGCACCTGACCGTCGACCTGGTGCACGCGCTGAGCCGGCTGGTGGTGGACGTGCCGGCGCTGCTGGACCGCCGGGTGGACCCGCGGGCCGGGATCTCGATGGTGTTCGGCGCGGTGCACGCGGGCGAGGCGCCGAACGCCATCCCGGCCACCGGAACCGCCCGGGCGACGGTCCGGGTGCTCAGCCGGGAGGCGTGGCGGACCGCCCCGGCGCTGATCACCCAGCTGGTCCACGACGCGGTCGCCGGCACCGGCGCGAGCGTCGACGTCTCCTACACCCGGGGCGTGCCACCGGTGATCAACGACCGGATGGCGACCGCCGCGATCGCGGGCGCGGCCGGGGCCGCGCTCGGGCCGGACCGGGTCACCGAGGCCGAGATCAGCATGGGCGGTGAGGACTTCGCGTTCTACCTGGAGCAGGTGCCCGGTGCGATGATCCGGCTCGGCACCGGGATCGCCGGCGCCGAGCCGATGGACATCCACCAGGCCAGCTTCGATGTGGACGAGCGGGCGGTCGGCTACGGGGTCCGGGTGATGGTCCACACCGCGCTGGCCGGGCTCGCCTCCGGCGCGTTTTGAGGAGGGGGTCCCCTATGCCGGCCCGGGCCGGCATAGGGGACCCCCTCCTCAGAAGGTGTCCGGCGGGCGGTAGCCGCCCCACACCTCCCGCAGCGTGTCGCACACCTCGCCGATCGTGGCCCGCGCCCGCAGCGCCTCCCGGATCGGCCAGAGCACGTTGTCGGTGCCGGTGGCGGCGGTGCGCACCGCCGCCAGCGCCGCCGAGACCGCCGCCGCGTCCCGGGAGGCGCGCAGCGTTGCCAGCCGGGCCGCCTGCGCGGCCTCGAGGGACGGGTCCACCCGCAGCGGCTGGTACGGCTCGTCACCGTCGGCGGTGAACCGGTTCAGCCCGACCACCACCCGCTGCCCGCCGTCGATCTCCTGGGCGATCCGGTACGCGGACGCCTCGATCTCCCGCTTCTGGAACCCGGCCTCGATCGCGTCCACCGCCGACCCGTACCCGGCGACCCGGTCCATCAGCGCCACCGCCGCCGACTCCACCTGCGCGGTCATCGCCTCCACCGCGTACGAGCCGGCGAACGGGTCCACAGTGGCGGTCAGGTCGGTCTCGTGCGCCAGCACCTGCTGGGTGCGCAGCGCCAGCCGGGCCGCCTTCTCGGTCGGCAGCGCGATCGCCTCGTCGAACGCGTTCGTGTGCAGCGACTGGGTGCCGCCGAGCACCGCCGCCAGTGCCTGCACCGTCACCCGTACCAGGTTCACCTCCGGCTGCTGGGCGGTCAGCTGCACCCCGGCGGTCTGGGTGTGGAACCGCAGCATCCAGGACTTCGGGTCCTTGGCCCCGAACTCGTCCCGCATCAGCGCGGCCCA
>WHTQ01000026.1 GCA_009377645.1 Micromonosporaceae bacterium
ATCCTCCGTCTCACCGGCCACCGCCAGATCACCCGCACCCTACAGCGCATCGCCGCCGACCGAACACGAACCCTGTCGATCCTATCCGGCTTCCCCCTCCCCACACCGCCTATGATCAACTAACTTTGAAATCGGGCTGGGTCGTGGTCCTGGTCTTTCCTCCGTTGTTCAGCTACCTCTGACCGACCAGGTCCCGACCAATGTGCGCTAACGTCGACAGCCCGCCGCGCCAGACGGGACAGCGGCCGGACACACGGAGCCCCGCGCTACGGGGCCGGGTCAGTGGTGCTGTCTCTCGGTCGGTGACGCGTCGCGCGTACCGGGTCAGTCGAGCGGCTTCATGAACGACCAGAGGTGTCCCTCCAGGTCGCGGGCGCTGTACTCCCGGTAGCCGTAGTCCTGGTCGACGGGCTCGTGCAGGACCAGGCCGCCCTCGCTGAGCACGTGCCGGTAGTGCGCGTCGACGTCCTCCACCATCACCGCCACGCTGGCGGTGGAGGCGCCCACCGTCTGGGGTGATCCGAGGCCCCAGTCCGCGTGCTCCTGGTGCATCCAGATCACGCCGTCGCCGGCGTGCAGCTCGCCGTGCACGGCCTTGCCGGTGGCATCGCGATCCACCCGGCCGGGGGCCAGGCCGAAGACCCGGACCAGCCAGTCGTGGGCGGTTGCGATGTCGGCGTACACCAGCAGCGTGATGCGTCGCTGGACAGCGGTGTCGAGCATGATCATCTCCTCCAGGGTGGTGAGCAGGTGGTCGCTGAGCCGGCCGGCGTCTGCCCCGGCTCGGTCGGCCGACCCGGCGCCGGCCGAGGCCACCAACCCGGCGAGCCGGGTGCGGAGCCGACCGATCGCGTCCAGCCGGCGGTCGAGTTCGCCGAGGTGGGCCACCATTGCGGCGTGCAGGCTCCAGGCGGGGTCGTCCAGGCTCCGGCCGATCTCGGCAAGCGGCAGCCCGAGCCGGCGGAGCAGGCAGATCCGGTACAGCCGCGCCACGTCGGCGTCGTCGTAGAGCCGGTGCCCGGCGGAAGTGCGCCGAGACGGGGCCAGCAGCCCGATCTGTTCGTAGTAGTGCAGGGTGCGTACGGTCAGCCCGGTGGCCCCCGCCAGCTCCCCGACCCTGCGCCCGGTCAACATGACACCGACCGTACGACCTGACGTAACGTCAGGGGCAAGCGCCGCTGTCGTGGCGGTGTTGCCGGTGATCTTGCACGTGAAACCGGCGTGAAACCGCGGTAAAGCTGGCTGCCGGCACCGTCGGGTCATGACCACTACTACGAGTACCCCGATCGGGCCGGCGATCATGGTGACCGGGCTGCGCAAGTCGTTCGGCGACACGGTCGTGCTCGACGGCATCGACCTGACCGTTCCCGCGGGAACGATCTTCTTGTTGCTCGGCCCGAATGGTGCCGGCAAGACCATCACGGTCAAGATCCTTTCCACGCTGATCGGAGCCGACGGAGGCGAGGTGCGGGTCGCCGGCCACGATCCGGCCCGGGAGCCCGACGCGGTACGCGCTGTGATCGGCGTCACCGGCCAGTTCTCGGCGGTGGACAAGCTGCTCTCCGGCGAGGAGAACCTGCCGGATCGCGGTCCTCGACGGCGGGAAGCTGGTCGCCGTGGGCACCCCGGAGGAGCTCAAGCGGCTGGTCCCCGGTGGCCACGTCCGGCTGCGGTTCGCCGACGCGACGACGCTCGAGGCGGCGGGCCGGGTCTTCGGCGACGGGTCCCGCGACGCCGCGCCGGCACCCCGCCCGGCCCCGCCCGCCAGCGTGACCCCACCGCCTGCGTCTCACCGGCGACCAACCCGAGAACGGTCAGGCGGGTTCGGTGCGGAGCCGGGCGTAGAGGATGTCGTCGACGCGGGTGCCGTTCGGTCCGGGCAGCCGGGCCCGCTGGTAGCCTTCGCGCCGGAACCCGGCCCGCGCCAGCACCTTCTGCGAGCCCAGGTTGTCCGGTGCGGTGCCGGAGATCAGCCGGGCGATCTCGACCTGGTCGAATGCCCAGCGCACCACCAGCCGGGTCGCTCGGGTGGCGTACCCCTTGCCACGCCATTGCGGCAGCACGCTGTAGCCGATCATCGCCTGGCCGGTTGCCTGCCCGTGGTAGTAGAGCCCGATCTCCCCGGCGATCTCGCCGCTTGCGATGTCCATAATGGCCATGTCGGCGCGCTCGCCCGCGAGCCAACGCGCGCCGGAGTGCGCGCATCTGCGCTGGATCTCGGCCCGGGACGGCGACACCGGGCGGACAGAGCGGACTGTCACGTCGGGCAATGTGTGTAGTGCGTACATGACGTCTGTGTCCTCGGTGCGCAGCGGGCGCAGGGTCACCACCCCGTCCGAGAGCTGCCCATCAGGTAGGTCGGGCAGCAGCCGCGGGCTCGGTCCGGGCGGGTCGTCGGCGAGCCGCGCCCAGACGATGCGATCACTCGGGCTCCCGTCGCGGCCGCGTGCGACGCCGCGCCGTACCCCTTCCCGCTGGAACCCGGCGGCGACCGCGACCCGCTGACTGGCCAGGTTCTCGAGGTCTGTCAGCAGCTCCAGCCGCTGGTAGCCGTGGCCGAACGCCCATGCCGCGAGCGTGTTGGCGGCGGCGGTGGCCACCCCTCGTCCGCGTGCCCATGGCGCCACCCAGTAGCCGACCTCGCCCAGCGGCACACCGCCGGGACCGAGCCCGGTCCGACCCAGGCCGACCGCGCCCAGCAGCCGGTCGGTGGCTGGGTCGACGATGGCGTGCGCCGCGCCGCCGGCCGTCCACTGTGCCGGTGCCCCTTCCTGAATCCACCAGCGGGCGTCGTCCCGGGTGTACGGGTGGGGCAGGTGCGGCAGGAACCGTACGATCAGCGGGTCGGCACAGGCGGCGGCCAGATCGTCGACGTCCGCCTCGGCGTGCCTACGCAGCCGGACCCGATCACCATCGACCGGCCCGGTTGGCAGCTCCGGCGACGGGGGGTGGATCGACACCCCATCAGCCTACGGTGGTTCTGCGGACTGTCTAGGAGTGCGGGAGAAGATCCCCAAACGCTGGTGAGTCGCCAGCGTCCCCGCTGCAGCCGGCGCGGCTGGACCGCCCGGCGGGCACTTTGCAATGGCCTGGACGGATAAGCCGGAAACGTGCGTTAACTGTGAGCTAACAAAAACGGCCGCAGGTGTCCAGTGATACTGGACACCTGCGCTGCCCGAGCCTACGCTCCCGGATCAACTGGCAACCCCGATGACCAGCTCAAGCACATCCGATCGCTGCTCACAGTGGTCGGCGGAGCAATCGTCCACGACACAGGGGAGGTCACCTGATGGACGCGAACATCTCCCGCAGAGGCTTGCTCATAACCGGCGCCGCAGCGGGTGTAGCCACGCTGGCAGGCGTCGGCGCGGCACCCGCCATGGCAGGTCCGCCGGGCCCGGGCGAGCCGCCCGGACCGCCCGGGCCCGGTGACGAGGCACTGACCTTAGTCAACGGCCGGATCCACACCATGGACGATGCCGGTACGATCGCCAAGGCGGTCTCGATCCGCAACGGGCGGTTCGTGGCGGTCGGCAACGTGGCACCGAGCCCCGGCTCCGGCAATCGGGTGATCGACCTCCGGGGCCGGACCGTCATCCCCGGCCTGCTCGAGAGCCACACCCATTTTGTGAGCCTGGCCAACCGCCCCGGCCATCACGTGGCCGACCTCGAGCTCGCCGAGAACATCGCCGAGGTCCAGCAGCAGCTGGCCGACCGCCGCGCCCAGACCGACATACCGGAGGGCGGCTTCATCACCGCGATGGGCGGGTGGAACCCCAACCAGTGGGCCGAGCGGCGCCTCCCGACCCGCGCCGAGCTCGATGACGCGGTGCCTGACCGCCCAGTGCTGCTGTTCCAGCGGTTCAACGGACCGGGCCGGGTCAACAGTCTGGGCAAGGAGTTCTTCGAGTCGGTGGAGTCACCGCTGGCTGGGCCGGTGACAGTCGGCGACGACGGCTCGATCGCGGCCGGTCTGCCCGCCACGACTGCCCTCTACCATCTGCGGGTGCGGCAGTCCTTCGAGGACAAGCGACGCAGTGCGCTGGACTCGATGGCCTTCACCGCCAAGGTAGGTATCACCGCGCTGCTCGACCAGACGCTGGTCGCGGTCGCCACTGGCCCGCGCGACCCGCAGCCGGGCCACCCGCTGGCGACCCTCGACCACTTCCGGATGTACGACGCCTGGATCGACCTGCATCGGGCCGGCCAGGCGTTCGTTCGGCTGCAGATGAACTTCCTGCACAACCAGGGGAACATCCCGGCGCTCGGGGACCTCGAGAACCAGCTGCCGGAGCTGCGCGAGCGGCTGAAGAACCAGTTTCCGTTCTTCGGCGACGACATGCTGCGCACCGGCGGGATCGGCGAGTGGGCGGCACCGTTCGCGTTGCAGGCCACCAACCCGACCGGCTATGCGGTCTGGTTCGAGGCCCAGCGCTTGGTGGCCGCGGCCGGCTGGCGTAACGAGAACGCCCAGACCGGGGTCGCGGGCGTGCAGCAGGTGGTGGAGGCGTACGAGGCGATGGACAGCGAGTTCGGCATCACCGACCTACGCTGGGGCCTGCAGCATGCGGATCTGGCCACTGAGGACCAGCTTGCGCGGCTGCGCGAGCTGAACGTAGGCGTCTCGACCTCAGGGTTCCGCTGGCAGGGAGGCCCTTCGGACAATGGCGCCCCGGTGGGACCGCTGTTCCCGCGACTTGTCGCCAGCGGCGTCCGGCTTGGCCTGCACGAGGACGCAGTGCACATCGCGCCGCACAACCCCTGGTTCGCGCTGCACTACGCCACGACCGGGCTCAACTGGTTCGGCGAGCAGATCAACCCTGACCAGCAGATCAGCCGCCAGCAGGCGTTGCACCTCTACACCCGCGGCAACGCCTGGTACCTCAACCGCGAGGACGATCTCGGCTCGATCGAGCTGGGCAAACCTGCCGACCTGCTGGTGCTCGACCGGGACTACTTCACCGTCAGCGACGACGAGATGCGGCGCACCCGGCCGCTGCTGACGGTGGTCGGCGGTCAGATCGTGCACGGGGGCGGCGCGCTCATACAGTGATGACCACTTTCCCCGGCGACGGTGAAGTCGTACATCTCGAGCATCCTCACCAAGCTCGGCCTGCGGGACCGCGCCCAGGTGGTGGTCTTCGCATACGAGAGCGGGCTGGTCGAGGACGGCGACCGCGACATCGGTCACTGACGTCCGGCGGCCGGTCTGGCGCCGGGTGCAGGGCGGCCCATGCCGAATGCAGGGCGGTTCATGCCGATTTCGTAGGCGAAGATCACGGCTTGGACCCGGTCGCGGAGGTCGAGCTTCATCAGGATCCGCTTGACGTGGGTTCTGATGGTGGTCTCCTCGACGACGAGCGCGGCGGCGATCTCGCGGTTGGACAGGCCTTGGGCGATCCGCTGGAGGACCTCCTGCTCGCGGGGGGTGAGCTCGGCGAGCTTGGCCTGGTCGGTGAGCTCGGGTGTGGGTTGCTGGGCCAGGCGGTCGATGACGCGCCGGGTGACTGATGGGGACAGCAGCGAGTCGCCGGCGGCGATGGTGTGCACCGCGGCGATCAGCTCTTCGGGTCGGGTGCGCTTGAGCAGGAAGCCGGAGGCGCCGGCGCGGAGGGCGCCGAAGATGTAGTCGTCCTGCTCGAAGGTGGTCAGAATGAGGACCCGCGCGTCCGGGGCGGTGCGCGCCAGCTCGCGGGTGGCCGCGATTCCGTCGAGGTCGGGCATGCGGACGTCCATCAACACGACCTGCGGGGCGAGCCGGCGGGCTTGTTCGACGGCTTCCCGTCCGGTGGCTGCCTGGCCGGCGATCTGGATCGTGGGGTCGTTGGTGAGCAGCTCGACCAGGCCGGCGCGCATCAGGTGGTCGTCGTCGACGATCAGCACCCGGGTCACGAGCGGTGACCTCGGTAGGGGATCCGGGCGTGGACGCGGAAGGTGCCGTCGACCCGCTCGGCGTCCAGGCTGCCTGCGAGCAGGGTCGCGCGTTCCCGCATGCCGATCAGCCCGTGACCCCCGCCAGCCCGCGGCTGGCAGTTGGCGCGTACGGGGTTGGTGATGGTGAGCTCGACCGCCGCGTCGGCGAACGCGAGCTCGACCCGGGCGTCGCCGGTTCCGTGCCGGGCCGCGTTCGTGAGCGCTTCTTGGAGGATCCGGTAGGCGGCCTGGTCGGCGGCGCCACCGAGGGTACGCGGTGTGCCCGCCAGGTCGACCTGAATCTCAAGCCCGGCGGCCGCATGGTGCGCGACCAACGCGTCGAGCGACGCCAGCCCGGCCGGAGCCTCGATCGACCTGGCTGCCGAGCCGGTCCGGCGTAGCGTGCCGACGAGCTGGTCGATCTCCTCGACCGTCTGCCGTGCCAGTTGCTCGACCGCCGCCAGCGCGAGCAGCGAGCGGTCGGGGTCTTGGTGGTGCCGCAGCCGGGCCGCGCCGGCGCGGACGGCGATCACGCTGATCGCGTGGCCGGCGGAGTCGTGCAGGTCGCGGGCGATTCGGGCGCGCTCCTCGGCGATCGCGAGCAGCCGCTCGCGTTCGGCCTCGCGCTCGGTGCGCAGCGCCCGGTCTCTGAGGTCGGCGACCAGCTCTCGCCGCATCCGCGTCCGCTCGCCGGCGAACCAGGCCACGGCCCAGGCCAGACCGGTGTGAAGCAGCTCGACTCCCGGGAAGCCCGGTTGCGTGGCGGCGGTCGCGCCCAGGTACGCGATGAGCAGCCCGACCACGATCGCGGTGGTGCGTCCGGTCCAGCGGCTGTCCCGATCGCGGCTCGCCACGAGCAGGAACAGCGCGGCGGTCGGACCAAGCACCAGGTCCACCGAGTAGCCGAGGCCGGCCAGCAACCCGGCGGCCACCGCCGTGGCCACGAACCCACCGAGCGGGAACCACCGCCAGGCCACCAGCGGCAGCGTCGAGCCTGCCGCGAGCACGACCCCGGCTAGGTCGAGCTCTCCGGAGCCTGGCCGGGTGGGAAAGACGCCGCCGTGCCGGAGCTGGGCCAGCGTGCCGGCGAGCGCGACCGCCGCGAGCGCTACGCCGAGCAGCACTCCAGAGTGAGGCCGGGCCACGAAGAGCCGGCGGGCGGTGGCCGTCGACGACATCACACCTCACGATATCTCCACTACCGTTGGCCGGGATCGTCCCGACGGATGATCCGGGTCAACTCTGTGAGGACGTGAAAGCTCCCCTCGTGGGGCGTTTCGCCGGTGGCCGGGGCTGCGTAGCGTGACTGCGCGGGCGGCCTGAGAACAGCGGCGCCGCGGTGTCCTGGACCGCGACCGGCGATGACGAGAGGACGCAGACATGACTGACTCCCGTTCCCCCGAGACCGGTGACGACAGCGGCACGGGGTACGAACCCGAATCGACCGGTGCTCCACGTTGGATAAAGGTGGCGGGGATCGTGCTGGCCGTCGTGGTTCTGCTGGTCGTCGTCATGCTGTTCATCGGCGGTGGCGGCGATGGTGGCGGCCACGGGCCCAGCCGTCACGGGTGACCACGACTTCGAGGCAGAGAGGCTACCCAGTGGAACATTCAATAGTGGTCAGCGATGTCGTCAAGATGTACCCGTTGGGGGCTGGCAAGGTAACCGCTGTCGATCACCTGAGCATTGATATCGAGCAAGGCGAGTTCGTGGCGATCGTTGGCCGGTCGGGCAGCGGGAAGACAACGCTGCTGAACCTGCTGGCGGGTATCGACCGCCCCAGCTCGGGAACGGTTCGGGCCGCGGGTGCCGACCTCGGCTCGTTGTCGGAGTCCGGGCTGGCGGCGTGGCGGGGCCGCAACGTCGGGCTGGTGTTCCAGTTCTTCCAGCTGCTGCCGACGCTGACCGTGGCGGAGAACGTGATGCTGCCGATGGACTTCGCCAGGAAGGTCCCGGTACGCGAGCGTCACGGTCGGGCGCGGCGGCTGCTGGAGCGGGTCGGCATCGCAGATCAGGCCGACAAGCTGCCGGCCACCTTGTCGGGCGGTCAGCAGCAGCGGGCGGCGATCGCCCGGGCGCTGGCCAACGATCCGCCGATCCTGCTAGCCGACGAGCCGACCGGCAACCTCGACTCTTCCACCGCCGAGGCGGTCCTGAAGCTGTTCGCCGACTTGAACGCCGACGGCCGGACCATCGTGGTGGTGACCCATGAGCGCGACATCCGGTCGATGGTCGGTCGGGAAGTGACGCTTGTGGACGGGCGGGTGGTCCAGGACGGGCGTACGGAGGTGCCCGCGTGAACCTGATGGCGGTGAAGCTGCGCCGGGACCTGCGGGCAACCTGGCCCCGGATCACGCTGATGGTGGTCGCGATCGCGGTCAGCCTGACCGCCTTCAGCGCCGTGCTCTACACCTGGAGCGTCGTCTCCCGGGAGACCGAGCAGGCCTACCTGAGCACCGAACCGGCCTCCGCCACCATCCGCTTCTTCCCGGCGGTCGACGCCGACGAGATGGCGGCGGTAGCGGCCGAGGCACGCACCCGCCCGGGCGTGATCGAGGCGACCGGGCGCACTCAGTTCACCAGCGACATCGAGGTCAACGGCGAGCCGCGGGATCTCCAGCTGCAGGTGTTCGCCGCGGCGCCCGACGACCGACTGCGGATGGCGCGGTTCTTTCCCCGGGAGCGCAGCTGGCCGCCGCCCCCCGGGGAGATCTACATCGGAGGTGACTCGCTGTCGCTGCTGGACGTTTCGGTTGGCGACGCGGTGACCGTACGGACACCGGGCGGGAATGAGCCCGCGCTGCGGGTAGCGGGCACCGTGTACGACCCAAGCCTCTCGCCGGCGCCGCAGGAGCAGACCGGGCGCGGGTACGTGTCCATCGCGTCACTGGCGGCGCTCGGAGAACCGGACGTCTTCGACCAGCTGAAGCTCCAACTAGGCGACTCGACGCCGAGCCGGGACCGGGAGGCGATCGTGGCCGCCGCGCGGGAGGTCGGCGAGTGGTTGCAGCGGGAACCGGGCCTCACCGTACGGGAGGTCCAGGTCCCCGAGCCGTACGCGCACCCCCACAAGGGGCAGGCCGACGCGCTGCTCATTGCGTTGCTGGTCGGTGCCGCGGCGGCCCTGCTGCTCAGCACCGTCCTGGTCGCGAACATGCTCAATGGACTGTTCACCCAACAGATCCCGCAGATCGGCATCATGAAGGCGATCGGCGCGCGGTCGACCCGGATCGGGCGGCTATACCTGGTCATGACCCTGCTGGTCGCCGGGGCGGCCACCGGGCTCGCGCTGGCGCCCGGCATCTTGATCAGCCGCGGATTCGCCCCCAACGTGTTCGGGTTCCTGGGCATCGAGTCCGCTAGCCTCACAGCCGCCTGGTGGACCATCCCGGCCGTGCTCGCCGCCGGGCTGCTGCTGCCGTTGCTGATGGCCCTGGTGCCGCTGGTGAAGGCCAGCCGCACGACGGTACGGGCGGCGATCGACCATCGTGGCCTCGGCGGCAACCCGCGGGTGGCCACCGGACTGCTGGCCCGGCTCGGCCGGCTTAGGGTCAACCGCGGCATGCTGATGGCGCTGCGTAACACCATCCGGCGTCCTGCACGGTTCGCGCTGGCGGTCGGGCTGCTGACCGGAGCGGGCACGATGTTCGTTGCCGGGATGTCCGCCCGCGACGGCATGAACGCGGTCGCGGCGGACTCCTCCGACCAGCTCCGATGGGACGTCACCGTGCAGCTGGCCGGCCCGGTGTCGGTGGACGCGGTCTCCCCGCTCGTGGCGCGGGTGCCGGGGGTCGCACAGGTGGAGGGGTGGACCGTCACCGCGGCCAGTCTCGCCGGTCCCGGAGAGCTGCCGCTGACGCGGACCTACCCCGACCAGGGGCATGGCCGGCTCGCCGTGACCGCTGTCCCGGCCGGCACCACCATGTTTCGGGTCCCCGCGCTACGGGAAGGCCGCTGGCTGGCGCCGGGCGAGACCGGTGCGATCGTGCTCAACCAGGTCACTCTGGCCAACACCGACTCCGACGTCCGGCTCGGCGACACTGTGGAGCTGTCCGTCGACGGGGAGGCCGGCAGCTGGCGGGTGGTCGGGACAGCGCAGGAGCGGGGTGCCACCAGCGGCGCGTACGTGACCGCCGAAGGCTTGGCCGACGCCACGGACCAGCCGGTGCTGTCGAACACGTTGCGGATCGTCGCCGACAGCCAGGACGAAGCGGCCCGCCAGGCGGTTGCCGACGCGGTCGACGCGCAGCTCACCGGTGCCGGGGTGGAGGTGCGGTCCGCGGAGTCGACCGGCCGGCAGGAAGCCTCCACCGGAGGTCATCTGGAACCCATCCTGGTGATCCTGCTGGCGACCGCCCTTCCGATGGGGGTGATCGGCTGCATCGGCCTAGCCTCCACGATGGGTGCCAATGTGCTGGAGCGGGTCCGCGAGCTGGGCGTGATGCATGCGATCGGGGCCCGGCCGAAGGTGGTACGCCGGATCGTGGTTGCGGAGGGTGTGTTCATCGCGCTCGCCAGCTGCCTGCTGGCGGTGCTCCCCGCGCTCGGGGTCACCGCGGCCCTCGGAGCGTTGCTCGGCAACACGTTCATGTACGCGCCGCTGCCGTACCGGATATCGATCCTTGCCGCAGTCGTGTGGACCGTGTTGATGGTGCTCGGCGCCTGGCTTGCCACCGACGCGGCGGCAACCCGTGCCTCCCGCCTGACCGTCCGCGAGGCCCTGGCCTACCTCTGATGGAGCGCCGATGAGGCCCTGGTCCGGACAGCTGCCGTCCGCGTTCTGTCCCAGATGTGTCCTGATGTGTCCGCGCTCTGTCCCGATTCCGTCCTTGATCGCATAGAGAGTGAAGCATTGCAATGGGAGCCTGAGGCTCACGAGACCCGTGCGCACCAGGAGGGAGAGCCGTGGTCGCTGCCGAGCTGTCCAGTCTGATGATCATCGTCGCGCTACTGAGCGCGTTCCTGGTTCGTACCGGCCGGCGCCGGTTGCTGCGCGCGTCCTCGCGCGCGGTGAAGCTGGCGTGGTCGCTCGCCGTGGGCCTGCTGTGGCTGCTGTTGACCGGAGCGGGCCTGTGGACGCTGAGCGAACTGGCCGTCGATCCCGCGCCGGTGGAGGTGCAGGGGGACCCCTGCCCGTCCGGCGTCGACCGGACGTTCAACGTGTCCCTGATCAACGTCCCGCTGTTCCTGAATCGCTTCGGCGATGTGGTCCCGGAGGGGCGGATGTACGTGCTGGACGAGAACATCGACCAGGTGCGCACCACGTTCCAGAATGCGGCAGACCCGTTCGCGCAGAAGGACCTGATCGAACCGCTGGTGCTGCGGGTGAACCGGGGGGACTGCGTCGACGTCTCGTTCACCAACCGGCTGCACGAGCCGGCGCCGGACTTCAACCGCAACGACTCGATCTTCCTGCTGGACGGCGAGACGCTGCGGGCGCCGGGCACCGTGACGCCGGATCCACGGGAGTTCGCGCCCGCCGCGACCGAACCGGACGAGTTCGACCCGGTCAACGCGCCGCCAGCGTCGATGCACTTCGACGGTCTGAGCTTCGACGTGACCACCTCGGACGGTACGGCGGTGGGGAACAACCCGAACTCGACCGCGCAGCCGGGAGATACCGTCGTCTACCGGTTGTTCGCCGACCTCGAGGGCGAGTTCCAGTTCAAGGACGGGGCGGACCTGTCGTCGCATCAGGCGAACGCGGGGCGGTTCATCGGCTCCACCGGGTTCGGGGCGTTCGGTGGGATCATCGTGGAACCCGAGGGCGCCGGGTGGGTCGACACCAACACCGGCGTCCCGTTGACGTCCGGGACGCGGGCCATCATCACGCAACCCAACCGGCCGGACTTTCGCGAGAACGTGCTGTTCATGCATGACGAGGTCGAGGCCGAGCCCGGCATCCTCACCCGCTTCTGCGTGCCCGGTGGTGGCTGGAACCGCAACGAGGACGACGGCGCCGAAGACAACAACGGCGACGGCAGGGTCGGCGGTACGGGGGACGCATGTGTCCGGCCGGGCCAGGCCGAGATCGACGTGCTGTCCGCGGGTACGTTCGACAACCTGTCCGGCGGGGACGCCGATGCGCTGGTCAACGGCGAGATCCCGGTCAAGCTCGAATGGTTCGCCTTCAACTATCGGGCGGAGCCGGGGTTCAACCGGGAGGAGGTCGGCTGCCCGGCGCTGGACGACCCGACCATCCCCTTCCAGGCGCCGGCCTGTATCGGGGAGGAGACCAGCCTGAGCTCGTGGCCGTTCGGCGACCCGGGCGGCGGGGACCTGGTCTTCCACGGCTACCGCAACGAGCCGACGGTGCAGCGGCTGTTCCACACCGCTGAGCAGGAGACGCACACCTTCCACCAGCACGTGCACCGGTGGCCGTTCGACCCCGAGGACGAGGGCGGGCAGGACCAGATCTTCGACCGGGACTTCGGCACGCAGGTGACAAACCCGATCGACGTGCAGGCGGTGAGCCCCGGCTCCCACTACACGCTGGTGCCGGAGGGTGGCCTGGGAAGCCCGGACGGGACCGTGGACGGCAGCGTCGGCGACATCATCTTCCACTGCCACCTCTACCCGCACTTTGCGAACGGGATGTGGGGGCTGAACCGGTCGCATGACGTGCTGGAGACCGGGGGCCGGCTGCTGCCTGACGGCACCGAGGTGCTCGCGTTGCAGCCGCTGGCGGACTTCGACTCCCAGCCGGAGGTGCCCGGGACCAACCCGCCACCGGAGCCGTCTCCTGCCACCCCCGGGTTCCCGTTCTTCGTGCCGGGCGAGTTCGGCTTCAAGGGGCCGAAGCCGCCGCTCGGGGTGCCGTCCCGCCAGGACGGAGCCCAGTTCCCGCCGACCGCCCTGGAGCGCAACGCCGCGGCCGACGACGCCCAGGTGCCCGGCGCGTTCTTCGTCGATCACTGCCCGGACGGGGCACCGGTCAAGCCGTTCGAGGTGGTGGCGGTGCAGCCACCCCGGCTTGAATATAACGATGAGCTTCAATGGACTAATCCACAGCCGCGGGTGTACGTGCTGGCCGATGATCGGGCGGCGGTGGAGGCCGGCGTACAGCGACCAGAGCCCTTCTCGCCACTGCTGAACGTGGGCGACTGCGTGGAGTATCACCTGACCAACGGGTTACCGGAGGACTACGGAGGGACGGTCTTCGACCGGTTCCAAGAGACCAACGAGGTCAGCATCCACCAGCACATGGTCGAGTTCGACGTGCTGTCCTCGGACGGGGCCGCCAACGGGTGGAACTATGACCAGGGGGCCGATGCCGAGGTGCTTCCCGGCGAGGACGACGAGATCGTCTTCCGTAACTATGTCCAGGCGCCGGTCCGGACCAACTCGTTCCACGATCACCTCTTCCCGAACGTGACCCAGGACGCCGGACTGTTCGGGGGTGGCTCGGTGCATCCGGCCGGGTGCACGTTCCACGACCCGATCAGCGGCGAACCGGTTGAGGTCGGCACGATCGTGGACGTACGCTGTCCGGGCGGCGATGACGACTATCGCAACGTGTCCTTGTTCATCGAGGACCAGGTGGCGATGTTCCAGCCCGAAGACGACCTGGGCAACCCGAACGACGAGGAGTTCATCGATCAGTTCGCGACCGACCAGCTGGGTTTCGACGCGGTGCCGATCTTCCCGGCGAAGTTCCCCTCCAGCTCGGACGACAAGGGTGTGATGGGGGTTAACTACAGCCTGGAACCGTTCGAGGCCCGCAAGATCGCCGGCCCCGCGAACCTGTTCGACTCGAAACTGCATGGCGACCCGTTCACGCCGATGCCGCGGGCGTTCGCCGGCGACCGGGTTGTCTTCCGGCTGTTCCAGCTCTCCCAGGAGGAGTCCCACGGGTTCAACCTGCACCGGCTCCGATGGGAGTTCGAGCCGGACGACCCCGAGTCGCAGCTCGTCCAGGCGCAACACATCGGAATGCTCGAATACTTCGAATCACGAATACCAACCGACAAGGAGAACGAGGATCCGAAGGGGTTCGAGCTGCGCGACTACCTCTACAACTATGGCGGAGCCGACGACTGGTTCCTCGGCGCGTGGGGTCTGATGCGGGTTTCCGGCTGTGACTTCCACGGGCAGCTGCGGGATCTGGAAGACATCTACGCAGGGGACATCAAGTTCGATCGGCTGCAGCAGCTGCCCGACAACCCGGTCGCCAACTGCCAGCAACAGCAGGACCCGGTCGAACGCCTGCCTGGCAACCCCTGCCAGGCCGGGGCACCCGTACGCGAATACGACGTGGTGGCGTTCAACCAGGACATCTTCTACAACGACATGCAGGATTCCAACGATGCCACCTTCGAGCACGACCCGAACGGGGTGATGTATGCCCTTGCGGAAGACGAGGCCGCGATCCGGGCCGGGACCAAGCCACCGGAACCATTGGTCCTGCGGGCGAACCAGGGCGACTGTATCGAGGTCACCCTGACCAACAACCTGGACCCGAGCCTCATGCGCGACCACTGCTTCGAGGCGATAGAACCGGGACAGCTCGCGCTGGACGCCGCAAACACCTACCCCGAGTGCATCGACGAGCCACCCAGGAACGAGGTGAACGTGCCGGGCTTCTTCCCGCTCGGGGTGAGCCCGCTGGTGTCGTTGAACCCGCAAGGGGTGAACTATCACATCGGCTCGGACGGTGCCAACGTCGGGCTGAACTTCAACACCACCGTCCGGCCCGGCCAGTCGATCCTCTACCGGTGGTTCGCCGAGGAGGAGTTCGGGCTGGGCATGCTGCACGACCGGGCCGACGTGCAGAGCCACCTGCACCACGGCCTGTACGGCGCGCTGATCATCGAACCCTCCGGGTCCACCTACCTCGACCCGCAGACCGGGCAGCCGCTGCGCAGCGGGGAGCAGGCCGTCATCGTCGACCCGAACGGACCCGACTTCCGGGAGAACGTGGTGCTGCTCAACAGCGACCTGGCGCTGTTCCGCAGTGACGGCTCCCCGGTGCCGGACAACGAGGACCTCGCCGTCGGGCCCAGCCAGGAGGCCGACGACCCGGAGGACCAGGGCGAGTTCTCGGTGAACTACCGCAACGAGCCCTGGAACCACCGGTTCGCCGACAACCGCGACCTCTCCCAGATCTTCAGCTCTTTGGTGCACGGTGACCCGGACACGCCGGTGTTCCAGGCCTACCCGGGGGACTTCGTACGCTTCCGGGTCGGCCAGGCGGTCGGGGATCCCCGGTCCACCGGGTTCGCCCTGCACGGGCACCGGTGGCAACGATCGCCGGATGACCCGGGGTCGCAGCTCGCCGCGTTCCAGGGCCAGTTCAACCCCGCGGTCAGGTACAACATCCACCTCGACCCGAGCAGCCCGCAGCCGCACCCGGTCGGCGGCGCGGGCGGGCCGAACCAGCAGCCCGGCGACTACCTGTACCGCAGCAACACCCTGATCCGGCATCTCCCCGGCGGTCAGTGGGGCATCTTCCGGGTCCTCCGGGGGGCCGACCCCAGCCTGGTGGAGCTGCCCGACAACCCCGCACCACCCCCATCCGGATAGGACCCTGGTGATGGAGACGGTCACGGTCGCTGCCACTGCGCTGGTGCTCGCCGGCTGCCTCGGGCTGGTCGCCGGGCTGGCGGCCATGACCTGGCTGTACCGGGTCATCCTGGGAACCCGTCCGGCCCACCGGCAGGCGCTGCGCGGCATCGGCAAGCGCCTGTCCGGTCTGCTGCTGGCGGTCGCGGCGGTCACCGTCGTGGCGGCGGTAGTGCTGGAGGCCCGCCGCGCGGCCGCCGGCCTGCCCACCGCTGCCACCCCGGAGCTCCGCAGGTCGCTCGTACTGCTCGCGCTTGGCGGATACCTCCTGCTGGCCCAGACCCTGGTCGGCCTCACCGCGCTCACCCGGCGCCTGCCGGCGCTCTCCCACCGGAACGGCCACTCCCACGACCTCGGGGGCGCGCTGGTGAGTACGGCCAGCCTGACCACCGCGGTGCTCGGGCTCGCCGCCGTCGCCGCCGTCGCCTACCTGCACCTCTCGATCGGCGGAGCGCCGGGATGAGCCCGGTCCGTGCCGCCACCCGCCCGACCCCGTCGGCTCGGGCCAACCGAACTCGGGAGCCGGACGTCAGCCGGTTCCACGCCGCGACCTTCATGATCATGGTCTGCGGATCCACGCTGGCGCTGCTGCTCGTCGCGGGGGGGCTGGTCATGCTGGACCCCCAGGCCATGCGAGCGGCCACCGGCGGGAGCGCATCCGCGGCTCCGGACGAGGACGAGCCGGAATCGGCGGACTCGTCCGCCGACCTCGCGGTGTCCGCGGAACACCTCGGCGACCTGCGGGTCGGCATCGAGGTCCGAGTGACCATGAACGAACAGCAACGCCCACTCCAACGAGCCACCGTCGAGGCCACACTCGACATGGTCCAGATGCCGGGATCACACACCCTGGGCCCGCTCGAGCTGTCGGCGGACGACGGTGAGCCCGGCCTCTACACCACTACCACCACGGTCCCCATGCTGGGTGAATACGAGATCCAGGTCCACATGAACGAACCAGTCAACGCCGAAGCCAGCTACCGCCTGGCCGTCGACGTCCTGGAGTCGGACGGATAACCGTGGGACCCACCCACCCCCGCCCCGGCTCACCGCCCCGCTACGTGGCAGGCCGGGGGCATCTAGAAGGAGCAGCACATGCGTCGCCGAACCGGTCGACTACTCCGACTACTCAGCTTTGTCATCACCGCGGCCGTCGCCAGCGGCCTGCTGGCACACCCGGCCGCGGCCGATCACCAGTGCACCCGGACCTTAGAGGAGGCCCCGAAGACCGGGACGTTGGTCGCGTCCTGTATGGACGCCAGCCAGGTCGTGGACCCGCCGGGCAGCGACTCCCCGGGATCTGGCGCGGCCACCATCTGGATCGACATGAACCTGAACCACATCGCCTTCGAGGTGCACACCGAGGGTCTGACGCTCCCGATCCACGGGTCGATAATCCACGAGGGTGACGTGGGTGATCCGGGTCCCGAGCGGTTTACACTGTTCGGGCGCATTATGGATGAGAACCCGGAGAGCTGTGGAAGCATTATGGATCCCGAGCTTCGCGACCTGCTCCAGAAGTCGAAGCCCTTCTACCTCGAGATCTACGACGATCTGTGGCGCGACGGCGCGATCCGGGGGCAGCTGGAGTATACGGACAAGGCCGGTCCCGGTCCGGGCCTGTGTACGAGTTAGCCAAGCAGTGACCGCTCACCTCACCAGGTGCGCGTACATCATTTGAAGGGAGCCCTACCATGCGTCATCTTGCCCGGGTTGCGGTTGCGTTCCTGGCCGTCGTCGCGTTGTCGTTCGGCCTGGCGCCGGCCGCACAAGCAGACACGCAGCGGGCCGAGAGCGAACCGAACGGACACATCTGGCTCACGTCCAGCTCGGGATCCACGACTGACCGGGACAAGGACGGAAACTTCAACACCCTTACGCAGGCGGACAAGGGCATCGTCCACTACTCGGTGTTCAACCAGGCCGAGTTCTCACAACCGGTGCACATCACCGTCAGCCTAGACGGACCCGGCACCGCTCAGGATGCGGTCCTGCTGGACGAGGTCTTCGATCTGGGGCCGAGGTGTGAGTTCGGCGGTACCATCTGCACCGACTCACAGCAAGGAACGTTCCGCTTCATGGTCAGTAGGAAGGACTGGCCGGCGGGTGGCTACTCGTTGAGCGTGACCGGTTCCGGCAGCGAGTCCGTAACGGGGGTCTCCACGTTCACCGTCGCTTACTGACTCCGGCAGCGCCGCCCGAGCCGCCTACCCCTGCCCGGCCCGCCGCGATGTGGCGGGTCGGCCACCTGGAAGGAGCAGTCATGAGTCGCCGAAGCGGTCGACTACTCAGCATCGCCACCGCCATCGCCACCGCTACGGCTGCAGTCGTCGCCGGCAGCCTGCTGGCACAACCAGCCGCGGCCCATCACCAGTGCTCCGAGAGCCTGATCCCCGCCCCAAAGACCGGCACCCTGGTCGCCTCCTGCATTGACAGCGGCCAGGTCGTGGACCCGCCGGGCAGCGACTCCCCGGGCCAGGGGGCGGCGACCATCTGGATCGACATGAACCAGGATCAGATCGCCTTCGAGGTTCACACCGTGGGTCTCACGCTCCCGATCCACGGGTCGATAGTCCACGAGGGTGACGTGGGTGATCCGGGTCCCGAGCGGTTCACACTGTTCGGGCGTATTATGGAGGAGAACCCGACCGGCTGCAGCGGCATGCTGGACCCGGAGCTCCGCGACCTGCTCCAGAAGTCGAAGCCCTTCTATCTTGAGATCTACGATGATCTGTGGCGCGACGGGGCGATCCGGGGGCAGCTGGAGTACGTGGACCAGTCCGGCAGCCCACCTCCGGGCGTCTGCGGCAGCTAGTGGTGTGTCTCAGGAATGGCTTGCCGGTGCGGCCCGAACCGAAGGTGGGTTGTTCGCGACCACATCGCTGTGGATGTGGGCTACATCCGTAGCGATGTGGACCGCGTACGAGACCCCCCGCCCCTCGCCAATATATTCAAGCGACGGGCACACTAGCATTGACGGACTTCTGGGCGTGACCGCCTCCGGCAGCGCGCCGCCGGCTGCTGCGGGACGGGTAGCGGTCGCCGGGCCGTATCGTGGGCGGCACCCGGAAGGGAGGGTGCGGTGAGTCTGACGGTGCGCATCGACAGGTTGCGGCGGGACCTGGAGCAGGTGTCCCGATTCGGCGCGACCGCGGCGGGCGGGGTCTCCCGCACCAGCTTCTCAGCGGCCGACCGGCAGGTGCGGGAGTGGCTGGCCGGCGCGGCCGCCCAGGCCGGCCTGACCATCCGCACCGATGGGATCGGCAACGTCTTCCTGCGGGTCGACGGCGGGGAGGTGGGCGGCCGGGACGGTGGGGAGGTGGGCGGCGGGGACGGCGCGCCGGTCTGGACGGGCTCGCATCTGGACAGCGTGCCGGACGGGGGCGCGTTGGACGGGGCGCTCGGGTCGCTGGCCGCGCTGGAGGTCGCCCGCCGGCTAGTCGAGGAGCGGGTGCCGGTGCGCCGGCCCGTGGAGGTGGTGGTGTTCGCCGACGAGGAAGGCAGCTACCACCACCTGTGCGGGTCCACCGGGCTGGTCCGGAACTACTCCGCCGACGAGCTGTCCGGGCTGCGGGGCCGGGACGGCGACCGGCTGGTCGACGCGCTGGCCGGGATGGGCTGGGACCCGGCGGCGGCGACCCGTACCGCGGTCCGGCCCGGTGCGGTGCACGCCTTCGTCGAGCTGCACATCGAGCAGGGGCCGATCCTGGAGGCCCGGAACGCCCAGATCGGCGTGGTCACCGGGATCGTCGGGCTCGGCGGCGGTGAGCTGGTCTTCACCGGGCGGCAGGACCACGCCGGCACCACCCCGATGCGGCTGCGACAGGACCCGCTGCGGGGCGCGGCCGAGCTGGTCACCAGGCTGCCGGAGCTGGCCGCCTCGGTGAGCCAGGCCGCCGTGGCGACCTGCGGGATCGTCTCCGTGCAGCCGGGGGCGGGCAACGTGGTGCCGGAGACCTGCCGGCTGCAGCTGGACTTCCGGGACCCGGACCGGGACCGGCTGCTCGCCCTAGAGCAGGCGATCGTGGCCGCGGCCGAGCAGGCCGCCGGACGGCACCAGCTACGGGTCAGCTACCACCGGGACAGCATCACCGACCCGGTGGCGCTGGACCCGCGGATGCAGGACCTGGTCGAGTCGACGGCGACCCGGCTCGGGCTGCGCACGCTGCGGATGCCGTCCGGCGCCGGGCATGACGCGCAGAACCTGGCGACGCTGGCGCCGACCGGGATGATCTTCGTACCGAGCGTGGCCGGCCGCAGCCACTCCCCGGCCGAGCTGACCACCTGGGACGACGTCGAGAATGGTGGCAATGTGCTGCTCGCTGTCGTGCACGCCCTGGCCACCGAGTAGCTGGGCGGCGACGGCGGCGTCAATAGTGGTAGCGCGCCTGAAGAATCACGATCTCCTTGTCCGTCACGACGTAGACAAGGCGATGCTCGTCCGTGATCCGCCGGGACCATGCGCCGGGCATGGAGTGCTTCAGCGGTTCGGGTTTGCCGATCCCGCTGAACGGGTCACGCAGCACTTCGTTGATCAGCCGAAGCACCCGCTTGGTCGTGGCGCGGTCGTTCAGCGTCCAGTATGAGAAGTCCTCCCAGCCGCGGGTGTGGAAGACGAGCTGTCTCACGTCTCTTCTGCCATCGCCTCGAGATCGGACAGGTCATGGTGGATGAGGTTGCGCCCTGCCAGGGCGTCGGTGTAGGCCGCGTGCAGGCGGCGAGCGTTCTCTGGAGAACGGAGCAGGTAGGCGGTCTCCTCCAGAGCGGCGTAGTCATCGGCCGACATGAGCACCGCATTACCGCGCCGTGAGACGATCTCGACCGCGGTGTGGTCATCATTGACCTGTTCGATGAGTGGGAACAGGTTGCGGCGTGCTTCGCTGGCGGTGATCGACATCTCTGTCCCCTCCTAGTGGTACCAGTAGATGGTACCACTAGGAGGGGCTACGCCCGGGGTCCAGCCGGGTGGCGCACTCGGTGAGGTACCGGCGCTCCGGTGCGCTGGTGGCCCGTGCCGCCGCCTGCCGGTAGCAGGCGGCCGCCCCGGCCGGGTCGCCGGCCAGCTCCAGCAGGTGCGCCCGGGTCGCGAGCAGCCGGTGGTGGCGGCCGGTACGCGGGTCCGACTCCAGCCCGTCGAGCAGCTCCAGCCCGGCCGCCGGCCCGTGCACCCGGGCTACCGCGACCGCCCGGTTCAGGGTCACGACCGGGTTCGGGGCCAGCTGTTCCAGCAGCTCGTACAGGCCGAGGATCTGCGGCCAGTCGGTGGCGTCCACGTGTTCCGCCTCGTCGTGGACCGCCGCGATCGCCGCCTGCACCTGGTACGGGCCGACCTGCCCGCGGGCCAGGGTGGTGCTGACCAGCTCGACCCCCTCGGCGATCAGCCGCCGGTCCCAGCTGCTCCGGTCCTGGTCGGCCAGGGGCACGACACTCCCGTCCGGCCGGGTGCGGGCCGGCCGGCGGGCATCGGTGAGCAGCATCAGCGCCAGCAGCCCGGCCACCTCGCAGTCGTCCGGCAGCAGCCGCCGCAGCCAGCGGGTGAGCCGGATCGCCTCACCGGACAGCTGGGGCGCGGTCAGGTCCGGGCCGGCGGTGGTGCTGTAGCCCTCGTTGAAGATGAGGTACAGGACGTGCAGCACCGCCCGCAGCCGCTCGGCGCGCTCCGGCCCGGCCGGCATCGCGAACCGTCCACCGGCGGCCCGGATGGTCTGCTTGGCCCGGCTGACCGCTGGGCCATGGTCGCCTCCGGCACCAGGAACGCCGCGGCCACCTGACCGGTGGTCAGCCCGCCGACCGCCCGCAGCGTCAGCGCGATCTGGCTGGCCGGGGACAGGGCCGGGTGGCAGCACATGAACAGCAGCGCGAGCGAGTCGTCCCGGTCGGCGCCGGGCTCCGCGTCGGCGGCCGGGCTGACCAGCTCGGCCGGCGGGGCGGCGGTGGCGACCAGCTCCTCCCGCCGGCGCCGGGACTGCTCGCTGCGGATCTGATCCACCAGCCGGCGGGCGGCGACCGTGACCAGCCAGCTCCGGGGGCTCTCCGGAGTCCCGTCGGCCGGCCACTGCCCGGCGGCGGCCAGCAGCGCCTCCTGGGTGGCGTCCTCGGCCAGGTCGAACTGGCCGTACCGGCGGACCAGCACACCGAGGACCTGCGGTGCCAGCTCCCGCAGCAGGTCCTCGACCGACCGGTCCCGGCCTACGGCTTGGTCGCGGCGTCGTGCAGGATCGGCCACAGCTCCACCGGCTCCCGGTCCGCCCACGGCATCTCCGCCGCGATCTGGCGGGCCCGCTCCTCGCTGTCGCAGTCCAGCAGGTAGAGGCTGGCGATGTACTCCTTGGTCTCCAGATACGGCCCGTCGGTGACCACCGGCGCCCCGTCCTGGCGGCGCACCAGCTTGGCGGTGACCGCGTCGCCCAGCCCGTACGCGCCCAGCAGCTCCCCGGTCTGCCGGTACTTCCGGTTGAACGCGTCCTGCTTGGCGATCTCGGTCTCGAACGACTCGGCCGGGATCGACTCCCATTTCTCCTGGTTGCCGTAGATCAGCATCAGGTACTTCATCTCGTGCTCCCTCTCGCCGACAGCTTCCGCGATTCTCGCTCCCGCACCGGTGTCTGGTTCCGGCGACCCGGCTCCGACCAGTAGGTGACAGTCGCCACGATCCCCACTCCGTTGCCGATGTGGCTGGTCAGCGCACTCGCCGGGGTGACCGCCGCCGGGGCGACCGAGCTGTACGGGCTGGTCGCGCGGGCGGCCCGTGCTCCCGGCCGGACCCGGCGCCGGTAACCTCCGGTGCGATGCGTGAGCAGGAGTGGTCGCTCGGCACCTCCCGGCGGCGCCGCCGGGAGGTGCCGTCGGTGGTGGCCGAGCCCGACCTGGTGGTGGAGGACGCGGAGTCCGGCTTCTGCGGGGCGGTGGTCGGGTTCGAGTCCGGCGCGATGGTGCTGGAGGACCGGCACGGCAAGCAGCGCCAGTTCCCGCTGCCGGCGGCCGGGTTCCTGCTCGACGGGCAGCCGGTGACGCTGCACCGGCCGCCGCCCGCGGCCGCCACGCCGGCACCCCGGCGGACCGCCTCCGGGTCGGTGGCGGTGCCCGGGCTGCCGGCGCGGGTGGCCCGGGACAGCCGGATCTGGGTGGAGGGGGTGCACGACGCCGCCCTGGTGGAGCGGATCTGGGGCGACGACCTGCGGATCGAGGGCGTGGTGGTGGAACCGCTGGACGGGATCGAGAGTTTGGTCGTCGAGGTGGACCGGTTCCGGCCGGGGCCGCAGCGACGGCTCGGGGTGCTGGTCGACCATCTGGTGCCGGGGTCGAAGGAGAGCCGGATCGTGGCCACCGTCAGCAGTCCGCACGTGCTGGTGACCGGCCACCCGTACGTGGACATCTGGCAGGCGGTCAAGCCAGACCGGCTCGGGTTGCCGGACTGGCCGGAGGTGCCGCGCGGGCAGCCGTGGAAGGAGGGGATCTGCCGGGCGCTCGGGGTGGCCGAGCCGGCGCAGCTGTGGCGGCGGATCCTGTCCCAGGTGGACAGTTTCCGGGACGTGGAGACCCCGCTGGTCAACGCGATGGAACGCCTGATCGACTTCGTCACCGAGCCGGTCCGGTAGGCTGCTCGACCATGGCGGACCAGCTACGCGCCGCCGGCTTCGCCGGGTCGGTGCTGAGGCACGGAGACCCCGGGTACGACACCGCGCGGTCGGTTTGGAACGCGATGGTCGACCGCCGCCCGGCGGTGATCGCCAGGTGCACGCGTCCCGAGGATGTGGTCGCGGCCGTGCGGTACGGGCGCGAGGCCGGCCTGGAGATCGGGGTCCGGTGCGGCGGCCACAGCATTCTCGGGTTGCCGATCCGGGACGGCGGGCTGCTGCTCGACCTGACCCCGATGGGCGCGGTGCGGGTGGACCCGGAGCGCCGCCGCGCCTGGGTGCAGGGCGGCGCGATGCTGGGCGCGCTGGACCTGGCGACCCAGCCGTACGGGCTGGCCACGACCGCCGGGAACGTGTAGCACACCGGGGTGGGTGGGCTGACGCTGGGCGGCGGGATGGGCTGGCTGGCCCGGCAGTTCGGGCTGTCCTGCGACAACGTGGTCTCGTTCGAGCTGGTCACCGCGGACGGGGAGGTGGTCCGGGCCAGCGACGAGGAGAACCCGGAGCTGTGCTGGGGGCTGCGCGGCGGCGGCGGCAACTTCGGGGTGGTCACCGAGTTCGAGTTCCAGCTGCACCAGACCGGCACCGAGTCGCTGCTGGTCGAGCACTTCTACCCGCTGGAGCAGGCCGGGGCGGCGCTGCGCGGCTGGCGGGAGCTGATCCCCGGCGGGCCGCGGGCGGCCACCTTCACGGCCTGGTTCGGCACCGCCGGGGACTGGCCGCACCTGCCGCCCGAGCACCGGAACCGGCGGCTGGCCAGCATCGGGTACGTGTGGGTCGGTGACCCGGCGGCGGGCCGCCGGCTGCTGCCTGACCTGCGGGCGCTCGGTTCGCCGGTGGCCGAGCGGGTCGAGCAGATGTCGTACCTGGACCTGCAGACGATGGACGACACCACCCGGCAGGCGCACGCGGTGCGCCGCTACTGGAAGGGCCACTACCTGCGGGAGCTGCCCGACGGCGCGATCGAGGCGTACCTGGCCCGCCCGGACGGGCGCCCGGACCCGGAGCTGGACCCGGCGCTGCTGCCCTCGGTGTCGCTGCAGTCGTACGGCGGCGCGATCGCCGACGTTCTGCCTGCCGCGACCGCGTTCGCCAACCGGGACACGCTGGTCGAGTTGGTCGCGGCCGCCCGCTGGACCGACCCGGCGCAGGACACCGAGCGGATGGCCGCCGCCCGGCGGTACGCGGCGGCGCTGGAGCCGTACGCGAGCGGCGCGTACGTCAACGTGCTGACCGACGAGGGGCCGGGCGGGGTCCGCCGGGCGTACCGGGCCGAGACGCTCGCCGGGCTGACCGCGCTGAAGGATCGCTACGACCCGGAAAACGTCTTCCACCTGAACCAGAACGTCCCGCCGAGCGCCGCGCCGAGCGTCCTGCCGAGCGTTGCGCCGAGCGCACCCGCCTGAGTCCCGGCCCCGAGCGACCGCGGTCACACCCGGTTATGGTGTGGTATATGGCTCGACCGAGGCAGGTGCGGTGATCCAGGGATCGCCGGACCCGACGCTGCTCAGCCGCGCCCAGCGGGGCGAGGCGAGCGCCATGACCACGCTGTTTGAGCTGCTCCGCCCAGGGGTAGTGCGCTACTGCCGGGCCCGGCTGGGGCCGGTCGGCGGCGGCTTCGCGACCGCCGACGACGTGGCCCAGGAGGTCTGCCTGGCGGTGTTCCGGGCCCTGCCGCGCTACCAGGACCAGGGACGCCCGTTCTCGGCGTTCGTCTACGCGATCGCCTCGAACAAGGTGGCGGACGCCCGGCGGGCGGCCGCCCGGGACCCGTCGGTCGCTCCGATCGAGGGCCTGCCGGACCGGGCGGACCCGACCGCCGGCCCGGAGGAGCAGGCGGTCGCCTCCGAGGTGACCAGCCGGCTGACCGCGCTGCTGCTGCGGCTGCCGGACCGGCAGCGCGAGATCCTGGTGCTGCGGGTGGCGGTCGGGTTGCCGTCGGACGAGGTCGGTGCGGTGCTGGGGATGAGCGCGGCGGCGGTCCGGGTCAGCCAGTCCCGGGCGCTGGCCCGGTTACGTAGTCTGGCCCAGGACGTCTTCGACGAGGTGGCCGCGGCATGACCGGACTGAAGCCGAACGCCCGCCAGCAGCAGCTGGATGACCGGCTGCTGGATGCGCTGGGTCGGGGCGACGAGCCGCCGGACGGCGCCGACCGGCTGGTGACCGGGCTGGCCGCCTGGCGTGGCGACCTCGCCAGCCAGATCGCCCCGGCCACGCTCGACCTGGCCACCGTGCTCCCGGCCGCCCCGGTGCCGGACCGGCGCCGGTTCCGGTGGCGCCGGCTGGTGGCCGGTGCGGGTGCGGCGCTGGTGGTGGCCGGCGGCGGGGGAGCGGCCACGGTGGCGGCAGCGGCGGGGGCCGGCCCGGACAGCCCCCTCTGGCCGGTCACCCGGCTGGTCTTCCCGGAGCGGGCCGAGGCCCGGATGGCGCAGCTGGCGGTCGAGGAGGTGGTGGCGCGGGCGCGGCAGGCCGCGGTCGAGCGCCGGTACGCGGATGCCGGGCGGCTGCTCGGTGAGGCGGAGCAGCTGGTGGCGCAGGTGCCGGCGGCGACCGACCGGCAGCGGCTGCTGGCCGAGGTGGCGCAGGTGCGGGCGCTGCTCCCGGCCGGTGAGCCGCCGGCGGGTGAGCTGCCGCCGGCCGGTGAGCGGCTGCTCCCGGTGCCGGAGCCGGGCATCGACCCGGCGGTTCCGGAGCTGCCGCCGGCCGGCGGGCCGGCCCCTGACCCGGGCACGGTTCCCGATCCGGCCCCCGCCCCGGAGCCGTCCCCCGCCCCCGACCCCACCGACCCGGCACCCGAGCCCGAACCGGATCCCACCCTGCCGGTCCCCCCGCTGCCGTCGCTGCCCTCCCTGCGGTAGCGTCCGCCCGCCTCCCACACCTTTCACCGTCGATCTTGGACTTTTGGTGGCGGATATTCGCTGCTATGTCCGACATGTTGCCCGCCACAAGTCCAAGATCGACGGTGCTCTTGGGGTGGGTGTTGCGCGGGGGCCGCCGGTCGCGATATCCCTACATGCCGGCGACTACCACCCCGCGACTTTGCTTCCCGGTCGCGGCGGCGGTCGGTGTGCTGGCATGGCTGGCGGTCCTGACCGCGGCCGATCCGGTCTGGTCGGCCGCCCCGCTGCTGCGCGCCGGGGCGCAGCCGGGCGGCAGCCAGACCGAGCGGTTGCAGTTCACGTATGGCGTGGACAGCAGCTCCTGGTTCTGGCAGCGACAGCAGGACGAGGAGCTGGCGGTCGGGACCGCCAGCCAACGTGTGTCCGTGCCGAACCCGCAGAGCCCGGCGACCCTGCCGGTGGCGGTCGAGGCGGGCGAGCCGACCAAGCTGGCCGCGCTCCGGTTCGACCTGGCCGGGCGGGACGTGCCGGAGGGCTCGACGGTCACCGGGTTCCTGCTCACCGTCGCCGAAGGCACCGAGCCCGGCGACACCGTACCGACCGTCAACCCGCTCGGTCGCGAGCTGCGGGCGTGCCGGGCCGACGCTGCCTGGAGCCCGGGCGAGGCCGACCTGTGGGAGGCCCGCCCGGAGCAGGCCGACGCGTGCGTGACCGGGGTCCGGACCGAGGCCGAGGTGGACCCGGAGGCCGAGCCGGACCCGGAGGGCGGCGAGCTGGCCGCCACCTGGACGTTCGATCTGGCGTCGCTGGCCGGCGACTGGGGCGAGGACCCGTTCGCCAACCACGGGGTGGTGCTCGGTCCGGTGCTACCGGACGACGCCGGCCCGACCGAGACCTGGCAGGTGAACCTGCTGCTCCCCCGGCGCGACGACCCGAACACCCCGGTGGACGAGTACGAGCAGACCGCCGGCCGCACCGTCGTCGAGCTGGCGTACCTCCCTGGTGAGGCCGCGGGTCAGGAACCGGGTGGGGAACCCGGCTCCGGGGCGCCGCCGGCGCCGGCCGGCGGGGCGGGCGACGTCGGCGGTTCGCCGGGTCGGCTCGACGGTGCCGGTGGCGTGCCCGATCCGGGTGCGCCACCCGAGGCGGGGGACCCGTCCGAGGCGGGTTCCCCGCCGGCGTCGGAGCAGCCGGTGCCGGTGGCCCAGCCGTTCGCGCCCCGGCCCCCGTGGTACGTGTGGCTGCTGATCCCGGCGGCGTTGCTGGCGGTGATGCTGGTACGCGGAGCGCTGGTGGAGGAGCCGGCCACCGCCCGCCCGGGCGGGGTGATCGAGACCATCCGGCGCCGCAACACGCGTCGCCGCGGCGGGGAGCTGCCGGTGCCGGCGAGCCTGCCGGCCCGGCTGGCGGCGACCTTCACCCGTCTCGGGGGGAGGTCGGCCGGTTGATGACGCGGCGCGGAACCCTGGCGGTGGTGGCGGCGCTGGTGCTGCTGCTGCCCGCCGGCTGCGGCCAGTATCCGGGGGTACGCGAGAACCTGGCCGGTCAGCGCGGCTCGGACGGGCTGGGCGGCGACGGGACCGGCGTCGGGGCCGGCGCCCCGGGAACCGGTGGACCAGGAACCGAAGGCGGCCCCGGGGACGCCAGTGACGGGGGTGGCGCCCCCGGGGCCGGCTCGGGTGGGAACGGCAGTGGCGGCGGGCAGTCCGGCGGCGGCGGCGACGGCGGTGGCTCGGGCGGCGGTGACAGCACCGGGGTGACCGCGGACCGGATCACGATCGGGATCCACGCCCCGCTGACCGGTGCGGCGCCGCTGCGGCAGGAGTCGTTCGACGCCGGCAAGGACCTCTACTGGCGGCACGGCAACGGCGGTGACCCGGTCACCATCCATGGCCGGCAGGTCGAGGTGATCTTCGCGGACGACCGGTACCGGCCCTCCCACGCCCGGCAGGTCTGCCAGCAGATGGCCGAGCAGGGGGAGGCGTTCCTGCTGATCGGCGGGGGCGGCACCGACCAGATCCAGTCCTGCGCGCAGTACGCCGCCAGCCGCGGCGTCCCGTACCTGTCCGCCGGGGTGACCGAGCTGGGCCTGCGCCGGCTGCGCAGCTACTTCGCGGCCTCCCAGTCCTACCCGCAGCAGGCCCGGCTGCTGGCCGACTACATCCGCAAGGAGCTGGGCGTCACCGACGCTTCCCGGGTGGCGGCGGTGATCACCAACACCCCGAACTTCGACGACGCCACCGAGGCCTTCCAGCGGGCCTTCCCCGGCGTACGGGTGTTCCGCCCGGACAAGAACGAGAACGGCGGCAGCACCGCCGGAAACCTGTGCACCGGCCCGAACGCGAACTTCGACGTGGTGTTCCCGCTGGTCGCCCCGACCTTCTACCTGGAGATGGCGGCGGCCGCCGCCTGCCGGCCGCAGTACGCGGGGGTCGGGGTGAGCATGGGCCTGGACCAGGTCGCCTCGGTCGGCTGCGAGGCCGGACGGTCCACCGAGAACGCCCGATTCTTCTCGCCGGCACCGTCCTTCGAGGATGCCCGGCAGGGGCGGTGGGACGACCAGTTCATGCGGGCCGCCGCGGCCGCCGGGGTGACCCCGGACGACATCATGTGGCTGCTGTGGGGTCAGTCGAAGGCGCTGCACGCGTTGCTGGACAACGCCGGTCAGCAGCTGACCCGGGAACGGTTCATCGCCCGGACCGAGAACGCCCGGGTCCGGACCGGCGTGTTCCCGGAGCTGCGCTACACCCCGTCCGACCACTTCGGAGCCCAGGAGGTACACGTGCTGCGGAACGTCTGCCAGCGCCGCGGTGGCGCGGCCGGCTACTACGTCACCGAGCACGCGTTCGTCCGGTCCTTCTAGGTCGCGCCGGGATGTGGACGTTCCTGGTCCAGGGGGTGTTCCAGGGCGCGGTCTACGGGCTGCTGGCGGTCGGCCTGGTCCTGGTCTACAAGGGAACCAGAGTGTTCAACTTCGCCCAGGGCGAGTTCGGCTCGGTGGCCGCGTTCGTGACCTGGGGGCTGCTGCTGCACACCGCCGTCCCGTACCTGGTGGCGTTCGTGGGCGGCCTGCTCGCGGCGGTGGCGATGGGGCTGCTGGTGGAGCGGGCGGTGGTGCGGCCGCTGTTCGCCGCCTCGCGGCTGATCCTGCTGGTCGCCACGGTGGGGGTGGCGCTGCTGGCGATCGCGCTCACCGTGCTGGCGGCGCAGCCGCAGGCCCGGGTGCTGCCGCCGGCGGTGGCCGGTGAGCCGATCACGGTGGCCGGCGCCAGCGTGCTGCCGCAGCAGATCCTGGTGCTGGTGGCGCTGGCCGCGGTGGCGGCCGGGCTGGCCGGGTTCTTCCGCACCGACCTCGGGCTGGCGGTGCTCGCGGTCTCGCAGGACCCTGTCGCCACCCGGGTGGTCGGGATCAACCCGGTGATGCTCTCGCGGGTGATCTGGGGGCTGGCGGCCGGGCTGGGCGGGCTGGCCGGGCTGCTGCAGGCTCCGGTCGGCATCTTCACCCCCGGGTTCATGACCGCCACCACGCTGCTACCGGCGTTCGCCGCCGCGGTGCTGGGCGGGATGACCAGCCTGCCGGGCGCGTTCGCCGGCGGGGTGGCGATCGGGGTGGCCCAGAACCTGGGGATCTACCTGCTCGGGCAGCAGCTGGCGGTGCCGGGCGCCGCCGAGCTGACCGTCTTCGGGCTGCTGCTGGCAGTGCTGCTGGTGCGCCCGCAGGGGCTGCTGGGGAAGGCGGCCTGAGGTGGCCGCCACCGCCGCGCCCCGGTCTCCCGCCACGATCGCGCCTGCGCCCCCCACGCTGGCCGTGCCGCTGCCGCTGGCCGGCCTGCTGGCCCGGGCGGTGGTCGCCGGCCTGGTCGCCGCCGCGGTGCTGGTGCCGCCGCTGCTGGCCGGCTCGGTCTGGCAGCAGCGGATCGCGCTGGCCGCGATCTACGCGGTGATCGGCCTTTCGGTGAACGTGCTCACCGGCCACGCCGGGCAGATCTCACTCGGGCACCAGGCGTTCGTCGGGATCGGCGCGTTCACCTCCGCGTACCTGTCATTCCGGCTGGCCGCTGGCTTCCCGGTGGCGGTGCTGGTCGCGGCCGCCACCGGCGCGGCGCTGGCCGGGGTGCTGGGCCTGGCCGCGCTCCGGATCCGGGGGCTCTACCTGGCGCTGGTCACGCTCGCGTTCGGGCTGACCGCCGAGACCACGCTGTTCAACTGGCGCGCGTTCACCGGTGGTGGGGCGGGGGCGGAGGCGCCCCGGCCGGCACTGGTCGGCACCGACCTCCGGTACAGCTACCTGTGCCTGGCGGTGCTCGGGCTGGTGCTGCTGCTGGACTGGCGGCTGGTCCGGACCAAGGCCGGCCGGGCGTTCGTGGTGCTGCGCGGCGACGAGCGGGTGGCGGCCACCCTCGGGGTCAACGTCACCGGCTACAAGCTGCTGGCGTTCGTGCTCAGTGGACTGCTGGCGGGGCTGGCCGGGGCGCTGTTCGCGCACTGGAGCCAGGTGGTGCAGGCGCTCGACTTCGACTTCCAGATCGCGCTGGTGTGGGTGGTGATGGCAGTGGTCGGCGGGCTTCGGTCGCGGGCCGGGGTGGTGCTCGCCTCGGCCTTCTTCGCGCTGCTCCCGACCGTGCTCCCGGAGCTGCTGACCGCTTCCCCGGTGCAGCCGCCGTTCCTGAACGAGGCGGTCTACCACGTGCTGCCGCCGTTCGTGGCGGTGGTGCTGTTGCTGCTGACCCTGATCCTGGTGCCGGGAGGGGTGGGCCAGCTGCTGCTCCCGGTGCGGCGGTGGCTGGCCGGCGGCCGGCTGCGCACCGGCCGGTCCGCACCCCAGGCTGGTGACGGCGGATGACCGGGTTGCTGGAGGTACGCGCGCTGAGCCTGCGGTTCGGCGGCCTGCAGGTGCTCGACGCGGTCGACCTCGACCTGCCGGAGGGGATGGTGGTCGGCCTGATCGGGCCGAACGGCGCCGGCAAGACCTCGCTTTTCAACTGCCTGACTGGCAGCTACCGGCCGCAGCAGGGCACGGTCCGGTTCCGGGGCCGGGACATCTCCGGCCTTCCTACCCACCGGCGGGCGGCGCTCGGGATCGCCCGGACCTGGCAGAACCTCGGGGTGGTGGGCGGGCTGACGGTCGCCGACAACGTGCTGCTGGCCCGGCACCAGCATGCCGGCTACCACGCGCTGGCCGGGCTGCTCGGCCTGCCGGGCACCGGCCGGCGGGAGCGGGAGCTGCGGCGCGACACCGAGGAGGTGCTGGACTATCTGGACCTGCGCCAGTACGCGGCCGAGCCGGTCGACGGCCTGCCATACGGGATCCAGAAGCGGTGCGACCTGGCGATGGCGCTGGCCACCGACCCGGAGCTGCTGCTGCTGGACGAGCCCTCCTCCGGGATGGGGCCGGAGGAGGCGCACCAGCTCGGCGCCACCCTCGCCGAGCTGACCGGGCAGCTGCGGCTGACCGTCCTGATGATCGAGCACCACGTGCCACTGGTGGTGGCGATCTGCGACTACGTGTACGTCCTCAACGTCGGGCAGCTGCTGGCCCAGGGAGAGCCGGCGAAGATCCAGCAGCACCCGGACGTGGTGGCGGCCTATCTGGGGGAGCCCGATGGCGCTGCTTGAGGTCCGGGACCTGCGGGCCGGGTACGGGTCGGTGCCGGTGCTGCACGGCGTCACGCTGGACGTCGAGGAGGGCTCCAACGCGGTGCTGGTCGGGCTGAACGGCGCCGGCAAGACCACCACCCTGCTGGCGCTGGCCGGGCTGCTGGCGAGCGAGAGCGGTGAGATCTGGTTCGACGGGCAGCGGCTGGACGGGCTGGACGCCCGGCGCCGGGTCCGCCGCGGTGTGGTCCTGGTGCCGGAGGGCCGGCGGGTGTTCCCGGCCCTGACGGTGGCGCAGAACCTGCGACTGGGGGCCTGGCCGCGGCGGCGGCAGCGGCGGCTGGTCGGCACCGCGCTGGCCCGGGTGCACGGGCTGTTCCCAGTGCTGGCCGAGCGCCGGCACCAGCTCGCCGGCACCCTGTCCGGCGGGGAGCAGCAGATGCTGGCGATCGGCCGCGGGCTGATGGCCGGCCCCCGGCTGCTGCTGGTCGACGAGGCCTCGCTGGGCCTGTCGCCGAAGCTGGTGGCGGAGGTGTTCGCGGCGGTCCGCCAGATCAATGCCGACGGCGTGACGGTGCTGATGGTGGAGCAGAACGCCGGCGTGCTGGCCGGGGCGGACCGGGCGTTCGTGCTGCAGAAGGGCCGGGTGGTGTTCGCGGGCGCCGGAGGCGATGCCATGCAGAAGACGCTATGGACTGCGTACTTCGGCGATCCGCTGGCCGAGCCGGGCCGCCGATGATCGGAGGAGACACATGCGTACCACCCCCACCCCCCGTCGGCGGGCCTGGCTCGCCGGGACCGCTGCCGCGGCTACCGCGGTGGCGCTGGCCGGCGTGGCCGGCCCCGCCCAGGCGGTGGTCGAGCTGCCCGCCCGGATCGCCGTCATCGACCCGCCGGTAGCCGGTGTGACCTATCCCGGGATCGACTACGGCAAGAGCGACCGGCCCGGTGACGACCGGCACTCCAAGACCACCTGGCGGGTGGTGCAGGAGACCGGGAACTGCTGCGAGACCTACCTGACGACCACCCCGGGCGGCCGGCTGCTCGACTTCGGGGGCAGCTTCGTCAACTACAGCGACGACCGGGGCCAGACCTGGCGGCAGGTCCAGCCGCTGACCCCACTGGTCAACGGGGAGGGCGCGATCGTGGCGGCGCCCGGCGGCGACGTGCTCGGCGTCGAGTGGGACCCGTACTCCGGCGACCACCTGCAGTTCTACAAGTTCGAGGCGGACACCGCGCAGTGGCTCTACACGGAGATGCCGGTGCACACGCCGTTCTACGACCGGGAGTGGATCGCGGTGGTCCCCGGGCCGGTGACGATCGACGGCCAGACCCATGAGTACGTGTCGTTCGTCAAGGGCGGATTCCCGAGCAAGGAGGTGTGGTTCCTGAGCACCGACGGGCTCACCTACACCGACGTCAGCAGCAAGGTGGTCGACGAGATCCTGCACGGAGGCGAGGTGACCGGCCCGCTGCCCACCCGCGGTGGCGCGGTGAACGACTGGGCGCAGCCGAACACCAACGGCGGCATGACGCCGCTCGGCGGTGGCGGGTTGCTCGCCTCCCCCGACTCGGGCACCGAGTGGGGGCTGTTCGACGGCGCCGAGGGGCAATGGGCGGCGTACCGCCAGCCGGACGGTTCGCAGCCCAGCGGGCGGTTCCAGACCGACTCGGCCGGCCGGCAGCACAACCTCGTCGCGCTGTCCGGCCGGGACAGCTTCGACTACCGGATCTCCGCCGACGGCGGGCTGTCCTGGCAGAGCGTCAGTGTGACCCTGCCGGCCGGCCACGCGATCGAGGAGGTCGACTTCCGGGCGCACCGCGCGGCCGGGGTGGCGGCGGTCGCGATCCGCGCCCAGGGGCCGGACGGCGACCAGGATCTGGTCTACCAGCTCGACATCACCGGGGACACCCCGCGGCTGGCCCGGATGTACGAGGTCGGGCTCGGCGACACGGACGCGACCGGTGGCGTCGGCAACGACGTACGGTTCGACTTCGCGTCCGTGACGATCTTTGACGACGGCCGGGTCGCGGTGTCGTTCCTGGACTCCACGACGAAGCTGCCGTCCGCGACCAACCCGGACCGGAACGCCCCCGCGATCGCGATCGAGGGCGACACCACGCTCGGCGGCAAGGTGCGGGAGGAGCCGACGGTGCCACCGGAGCTGGGTGAGCCGTACGCCTCGTACGACTTCGAAGCCGGCGCGCAGGACTGGACCACGGCCGGCGTGCCGACCTGGTCGCGCTCGCAGCCGGGCGTGTCCGGCGACGGTGCCGACGATGCTGCCCGCTTCGGGTTCGGGCTGGAAGGGCCGACGCAGTACCTGGACAACGTGGACGCGACCCTCACGTCACCGCCGATCGCCGCGCCGGTCGGCGACACCATGCTGGAGTTCTGGTTGAAGACCGACACCGAGGCGGGCTTCGACGGCGTGGCGGCGCAGTGGAGCGCCGACGGGCAGCAGTGGCGGCAGCTGGGTGAGTTCTCCGGCCGCACCGACGGCTACCCCGGCTGGCAGAAGGTCACGCTCGGGTTCAGCTCGCCGGGCGGCGAGGTGCAGGTGCGGTTCCGCTTCACCTCGGACCTGATCTGCTCCGCGTTGACGCCGGGCTGCGGCGAGTTCACCGGAGCCCGGGTCGACGAGGTGGTGGTCGGCTCCCAGGCCGGGTAGTCACCGGGCGTTCCGGTCGGCGATGGTCAGCGGTGAGATCGGCTCGGTCCTCGCCTCCTCCAGCGCGTCCGGGGCAGCCGCGCGGTCGGCCGGTGGCGGCGGCGCGAGCCGCTGGGCGATCCGGTTGCCCTCCACCCGGAGCTGGGCGATCACCAGCAGGCCGGTCCCGACGATGGTGAGTGCGACCCCACCGGCGCCACCGGAGATCAGGTACGGCACCTGGCAGTCGACGCAGGCCACCTGCGCGGTGCCGGCCCAGCCGAACGTGATCGCAAACCCTCCGGCCAGGCAGAAGAAGAGTCCAAGCAGGCGCATCCGGGAGACCTGGTGGTCCATCGTTCGTACCTCCGGTCCGGGGTTGTACGGGCAGGGCAGGGGGCACGCCGGGTGCGGCTACTCGAACTGGGCGTCCCGGAGCTGGTTGCCCAGCACCGCGGTGAGCAACCGGCCCACGTTGTTGGCGCGGTCGCGGTCGGCCAGCGCCTGGGCGGCATCGGCGGTCACCCGGACGGTGTAGTCGCCGTTCAGCCCGCGGGTGTCCAGGCCGACCTCCACCGTCACCGCCTCGCCGGCGCCGACCGCCGGCGTCGGCACCAGCCCGAGCAGGTCGTCGCGGTCGTCTCCGCGCAGCCAGAACTCGGTGTGGGAGGCGCCGGCGTCGGTGCCGCCGAGGTTCTCGATGGTGGCGGTCAGCCGGTAGCGCGGCCCCCCGCGCCGTTCCAACCCGGGGATCTCCTCCGGGACCACCCCGGTCACGGCGAGGTCGACCGCCTCGCTCGGCAGCGGCATGTGCACGACCGAGTCGCACGGCCCTTCCCCGGCGGTTGCCGGGCAGGGCGCGGTCGAGTCGTAGAAGACGAACGTGCCCTGCTGGCTGTCCACGAACACCGGGTCGACGTGGACGGTGAGCGTCTCAGCCGCCGAGACCTCCGGGATCGTGACGGTCGTCGCCAGCCGGGTCACCTCCGCCAGCGTGCCGGTGGCGGTGACCCGCTCCTCGAACGCGAGTGTGCCGTCGGCCCAGAGCCGGATCGTCCAGTCCTCGCTGAGCGCGCCGCACAGGCCACACCCCGCCCACCATTCGACGGTCATCGGACCGCCGACGGTGACCGGCTCATCGAGCGCCCAGGTCCAGTTCGGGTCGTGGATGTTCTGGGCGGCGGTGCCGTCCACCCCGACCACCACCGGCCCCCAGCGGGCCGCCGACTCCTCGCTCAGCTCGCCGTCCGGGACCAGGAACGGGCCGCCGCACGCCGCGACGTCGGTCCGCCCGTCGCCGGTGCAGCCGAACTCGTCGTCGAGGTTGCCGCGGAATTGGAGGGTGCGCAGCTCGACCCCGGGGTCGTCCAGCTCGGCGGGCTGGACCGCCACCGGCAGGTGCGCGGCCGGAACGGCCGGTCCGGCATCCGAGGCGAGCTGCACCTCGCCGAACCGCCAGCCGGGCTCGGTCAGCCCGGACACGTCGGCGGTCACCGTCACGGTGGCGGTCTGGCCGGCCGTCAGGGTGAACGTCTCCGGCTCGACGGTGAGGGTCACTCCGTCCGGCGCCTGGGTCGAGGCAGTCCAGCTGACCGTCGCGTCCGCAGCGGAGCGTAGCTCCCGGGTCCAGCTGCAGGTCTGCGCGCAGGCCGGGTCGGCCAGGCTGGGCAGGTTCAGGGTGCGCGGATCGCCACCGGCGGCCGGGTCGGCTGCCGCGTACCGGTCCGGGGTCTCGTCCAGGACCAGCCCGGCCAGCGGGGCGCCGCGCAGGTCGATCCGGCCGGCGCCGCGGTCGAACGGGTCGGCGGGGGTGCCGTCCTCATTCCGGACCGGCTCGACCTCGTCGCCCCGGCCGGGCGGCTCGGTGAACGCGGTGGTCATCATCGCCGAGCGGACCTCGTCCGGCGTCCAGCCCGGCTGGGTGGCGCGGACCAGTGCGGCCGAGCCGGCCGCGTGCGGGCTGGACATCGAGGTACCCGAGATCACGTTGTAGGTCTCCGGGTCCGTCGGTGAGGTGGTGCCCTCCCAGGCGGCCAGGATGTCCACGCCCGGTGCCGTGATGTCCGGCTTGATCACGCCGGGAGCCGGCGCGTTCGGGCCGCGCGAGCTGAACCCTGCCATCACGTCGCCATTCTCGGGCGACAGGTCGGCCTCCACCCCGGTGATCACCGCGGTGCCCGGATTGTCGGGGCCCCCGCCCTCGGCGATCCAGTCCTTGAGCACGATCCCGTCCTGGAAGCCGATGTGCACGCCGGGCAGGTCGTACGGGTCGGCGACCAGCGAGTCGCCGGACGGCTCGTCGTTGGCCAGCACGAACCCGCCGGCTCCGGCCTCGTGCACATGACGCGCCTTGTCCACCCGGGCGAACGTGCCCCGGTCGCAGACCACGATCTCGCCGTCGAACGTACCCGGCGGGAACGGGTTGAGCGGGGCCTCCGCGGTCCCCTCGCCGCACAGCGCGTTGCCGAAGTCACCTGCGTACACCACCCGGGCCGGGCCGAAGCCGGCGGTGAGTCCCTTGCCGGAAGTGTCGGCCGGACCCGGCTCGCCGTCCCGCACCAGGTCGGTGAGCTGGTTGGGGAAGTCCCGGTCGTGCGTGCTCGCGCCGATCGAGAACACCCATGGCGCGTTGGCCGGGTTCCCGACCGTGCCCGCTCCCGGCCCGCTGTTTCCGGCCGAGGTGGCGACGAACACGCCTGCGCTGTGGGCGCCGGCGAACGCGAGCGCCAGCGCGCTGGTCCACGGGTTGGCCGGGCCGCCACCGATCGAGAAGTTGATCACGTCGACCTGGTCCCGGGTAGCCTGGTCGATCGATCCGAGCGTGCCGGTCAGCGGGCAGGAACCGATTGGCAGGCATGCCTTGTAGCTGATCAGGTTGGCGTGCGGGGCGACTCCGGAGATGGTGCGGTCAACGGAGGTGGTCGGTGCTTCGAGTGACATCTCCAGCCGGTTGCCGACAGCCGTGGAGGCGGTGTGGCTGCCGTGGCCGTTGTCGTCGGTCGGCTGCCCGACGGTGGTGAAGTCCCACATCCCGATCAGCTTGTCGTTGCAGAACGGGGCGCCGGTCACCGGGTCGCACAGCCCGCCGAAGGTGCCGCGCGGGTTCTCGTGGACGTGCCCGTCGACCGGTCCCACCTCCGCGAAGGCAGGGTGCCGGAAGTTCACGCCGGTGTCGATGACGCCGACGACCACCCCCTCGCCCTGGTTGGCCGCGATCCCGCCGTCGCCGTTCCAGACCGCCGGCGCGCCGATCCAGGCCGGGCCGGCGTCGGTGTGCAGCTCGAGCAGCTGGTCGGGCTCGACCCGGGCGACCTCCGGCAGACCGGCGACCGTGGATGCCTCGGTCGCGGTCAGCTCGGCCGAGAAGCCGTTGTACGCGGTGTCGTAGCGCAGGCCGGCGTCCACGTCGCGGCCGAGCGCGAGCGGGATGGCTGAGATCACCGCGTCCTGCCGGGCCTCGAGGTAGTCCAGGTACGCGCGACTGGCGCGGCTGTCCGGGTCCAGCCGGTCTGCGCCGGTGGCGTGCGGGGCGGTCGGTGCCAGATCGGCGATCCCGCCGGCGTAGGTCGCCAGCGGCGGATCGGGCAGCGTGACCAGGTAGGTCTCGAGCTCGTCCGGATCGGGCTGGCTGCCCGCGTACGCCGGCGCGGATGCACCGGCCACGGAGAGCAGAGCGGCGGTCAGGCAGAGGGTGGTCGCGGCGGCGGACAACGCACGCATCAGGAGCCTCCTAGGGGCGCGCCGGGCGGGCAGCAGCTCTCGTCGCCGGCCGGCGGCCGGGGGGACGTCCTGCCGAGCACGAGTACGCCTTTACTGTCGAGGGGACGGTCGCCGAGGGGTCATCGGCATGCTCGGGTATCGCGCGAACCGCCGGACACGAAACAGCGCACCGGGGATCTGCCATGCTTTGCGAGCGATGTCGGCTTGTGCGGAAGCGCCGCCCGGTGCCCAGCAGCCGGATCAGCCGCGCTGCGGCTTGGCGCGGATCCTCTGGTGCACCTCGCCGGCGCCGCCGTTCCGTGGCGTGGGTCACGGGTTCTCGGCGGCGGTCACTCCTCCTTGGACGCTGGGCAGGCGGGTCCGGAAGTCGATCAGCCCGACCCAGGTCGGCCGGACCACGATCCGGTACTGCCGGGTGCCGGGTTGGTCCACCGCGGAGGCGAGCTCCGCCGCCCCCGCCTCACCGAGGTACCGGCTGGCCGCTAGCAGGTACTCCGGCGCGAGACCGTCCACCTCGTCCACCGTGGCGACCCCCCGGACGGTGAGCGCCTCCGGCGGAAAGCCGTCGGTGTCGATGGTGAGCGCGACGTGCGGGTGGGCACGCAGGACCTTGACCCGCTGGGCGGCGTGCCGGATGCCGATCGCTGGTCCCGCGGCGTAGGTGGCGGTGACGATCTCGGTGCCGTTCCAGTGGAACCAGGTCGGTATCACCCGCGGTGTGCCGTCGGACCAGACGAAGGCGAACCGCGCCGGGATCTGGGAACGGAGCAGCCGCTGAGCCGCCTCGGTGTGGAGCAGGCGTACGTCTCCCTGCGGCAGCTGCATGGTCGGGCCACCCTTCGTCGGGATGCGATCGATCAACCGCACGTTAGTGTCCTGCCCGCCCCGGCGCTTGAGCGAAACGCGCATCCTCGCCAAGATCTGGATTCTGCCACCCACGCCGGGCGTCTTGATCGACTTGCCCGTCACCCACCTTCATGAGCGTCGAAGTCGATCTCGACCAGGTCGACCAGGTACTCGCGGGTGATCTCCCAGTCGACGGCGATCGAGATCGCCACCCAGACCTCGCCTTCGGTGTGCAGCTCCTGGCTGTGGAGGTACTGCTTCCACCCCACGGTCTCGTGCGGGTGCCCGACGTAGGTGAACTGGCCGGGAAAGCCGACCGGCCGCTCGACCCCGACGTAGGCACCGACCGCCCAGGTGTTGACCTCGCTGCGGTTCGGGTTCTCGACCCAGAAGCTCATGTCGACCTGCCGTCCACCCGGCTCGACATCGAAGCGCTTGACCACCCAGATGATCCCTGCGTCGTTCGACCCGTCGATCCAGTAGCGCAGGCAGCCCGCTCCTTGCCAGCAGGGGTACTCCTCGGCCGGGACGTGGGTGAGCGACCAGTCCCGGGCAAGCCCGTCGGTGTCCGGCTCCCAGCCGGCGAACCCCTCCGAGAAATCCTCGACGTAGGTCCACGCCGGCTCGACCGGATCTGGTTCGGCGCTCGCCGCGGCCGGAGCCAGCCCGATCACCATGGCCAGCCCGGACAGTGCCGCAGTCATCCCTCGTACCATCGCTACCTCCATCGTGAGGTCCGTCAACCTGGTGTCAGGATGGAAGCAGTGATGATCTTCCGCAATAGGCAGAGTTCCGCGTTCTTCGCCACCGGCAGCAGTGCTAGGGCGGAGGCTCGGGGATTTGAACCCCGGATGGGCGTCAACCCAAACCGCATTAGCAGTGCGGCGCCATAGACCAGACTAGGCGAAGCCTCCATCAGTGACCCAGCCGCTGCAGGTCACCGCCGGTCGAGAATACAGGGCCGGGGGACCGGGCAGCAACGGGACCGCTCAGCGCCGCGTTGCGGCTGACGAGCCGCCCGCGCAGCGATTAGGCTGCCGAAACATGGCCGAGATGCGCAACCCCGCCGAGGACGCCACCCGTGCGGTGCCGAAGGCACGCACCGCGGAACCGGACCAACCAGCCGCCCCCACCCGCCGGCGCGCCACGAAGGCGAGCACGCGGAGCAAGGCTGCCGATCCGCCCGCCAAGGCCACGAAGGCAACAAAGGCCAAGGCAGCCAAGGCTGGTACGGCGAGCAAGGCTGGTACGGCGAGCAAGCCCAGCAAGGCGTCGAAGACGACCCCGGCGGGGGCCCGGCAGCCGGACGCTGGCCGGCCGGTAGACGCCACTCCGGTCCCCGAGACCGTTCCGTTGCCGGAGCCCGTCCGGCCCAGTACCGCCGTACCCGGTGTCTGGGCGGACGCCGGTTGGGAGGCGCTGCGGGAGCCGGCCCGGCCACCCCGCCGCCTCGCTGAGCTCGCGGTGGCTGAGCTGGGCCCGCGGGCGGCGGCCTGGGCCGGCTGGCTGCGGGCGACCTATCCGAACCCGCCGGCGCACGGGATCGCCCGGCTGGCGATCCGGGACGCCCGCCGGGCCGGCCGGGGGTTGGCGGTCACCTCCGCCGGCGGACCGGTGGCGCAGGCGATGAGCCTGCCGGTGGCGGCGTGGGTGCTGGCGAGCGTGGTGCTCCGGATCGCGGCCGCCTACGGTCACGACCCGACCGACCCGCGCCGGGCCGGGGAGCTGTGGGAGCTGCTCGGCGGCGGGCCGCGGGCCGCGGGTGGATCGCCCGGACCGTCCGGACCGTCCGGTGGCGGTCTGCCGGCGGGGCGGCCGGCCGGCACCCTCGGGCGGTACGGGCTGGTCCGGTTCGCGGTGGGCCGGCTCCGGCTGCGCCGCACGCTGGCGGCCGCGGCCCTGCGGGTGCTGACCGGAGCCGGTGAGCACGACGACCGGATCGAGCGACTCGCCCATCGGGCCGCGCACTTCTACCGCCACCTGCCCGCTCCCCGGTAGCGGGCCGCGGCGGTCAGCCGGGCAGGGCGTCCAGCACCCGCGCCAGCAGCGAGTCGACCTCCTCCTGGAACAGGCGGTAGCCGATGAACGCCACCACGTCCAGCAGCGTGTGCGCGATCACCAGTGGCATCACCCGCCGGAACCGGAGGTAGAACAGCGCGAACAGCACGCCCATCATGGCGTTGCCGAGGAAGCCGCCGAAGCCCTGGTAGAGGTGGTACGACCCGCGCAGCAGCGCGTGCGCCCCGATCGCGGCGGCGGTCGGCCAGGCCAGCTGGCGGAGCCGGTTCAGCAGGTACCCGACCCCCACCACCTCCTCCAGCAGCGCGTTCTGGACCGCCGCCAGGATCAGCACCGGCACCGCCCACCAGACCGGCGCCAGCGCCGCCGGCACGATCCGCACCCCCAGTCCGAGCTGGAGGGCGGCCACGTAGAGCGCCAGCCCGGGGACCCCGATCGCCGCCGCCAGCACGGTCCCGCTGGCCAGGTCGAACCGGGACCGCCGCCAGTCCAGCCCGACCAGCCGGGCGGCTCCGCCCGGATATCGGTCGAGCAGGTAGAGCGCGAGCAGCACCGGGACCAGCCCGAGCGAGAGCCGCAGGAGCTGGTCGGCAAGGTCGAACCACGGCCGGTCCGGCAGCCGGGACACGTTCAACGCGGCGGTCTGGTCGGACAGCGCCGCTGCCCGGCTGAGCCGCTCGGCGATCGACAGGGTCGCCAGCGCCGCCGAGGCCCCCAGCGAGACCCCGAGCACGAGCAACACTTCGACCCCGAGCACCCGCCGCGCGGGTCCCGCCACCGTACCGGTCATGGAAGGCAAGCGTACGCAAGTCGGCGCGGGCTACCCGCCGGCCAGCCGGAACCGCCAGTGCAGCGTGTAGCGGGCGTGCACCGGCGGCGCCTCGGTCTCCCATGTGAACACCGACCGGTCGACGCTCGGGTGGCGCACCACCGGTGTCCGCAGCGGCGTCTCGCCGACCGCCAGCGACGACTCCACCCCCCACACCTGCGGGTCGAGCGAGTCCGGCAGGTCCAGCTGGACCGCCAGCCGGCCGGTCGGCAACCGGACGGCCCGCTGAAACCAGCGTCCCCACAGGTTCTCGTGCACTCGGTATCCATACTCGATGGTGGCTCGCTGGCCGGGGTTGAGCGGGAACCGCCCGGCGTCGTTCTCGAACAGCAGCCAAATCTCCTTCAGCGCGTCCCGGTCGTGCTTGGCCCGCCAGCGCATCGGCTCGCTCCGGTCGACCCCGTGGACCGCGAACAGCTCCAGCTCCGCCAGGGACAGCGGGTGGGCGCGGTGGTGGGCGTTGGAGTGTTCCGGGTCGTGCGGGTAGCGGTCGACCGCGATCCGGGCCAGCCAGCGGGCGATCGGCTCGGTGCCAGCGTTGAAGATGGACCGCTGCACCACGCACCGGTAGAACTGGTCCTGATAGGACAGCGAGGCGACCTCCTCATCCACGACCGGACCGACTCCGGCCGGACGCCAGTGCACGGCCAGGTCCCGGCGACCCCGGGCATCCGCGGCGCGGGCGTCCTCGTACTCGACGAACGCCTGCCAGATCGCACCACCGCTGCGCAGTATCAGCTCGGCCCGGCGGGCGAAGTCGGCGGTCGGGCGGTGCCGGCCCCGCTCGATGTGGCTGAGGTACGAGGGGTCGAAGCCCATCTGTGCCGCCAGGTGCTTCTTGGTGAGTCCGCGGTCCCCCCGCCACTGGCTGAACACGGCCACGAAGGTGGCGGCGGCGGGCTGCTCGATCGGCGAGGTCGTCATGGTGGCGTCCCTCCGGCCGGGCTTCTAGTCTCCGTCGCCGGGCGCTCGCTCCGCAACCGGTTCACACCAGAGCTGATGGTTAGGCTAACCTTATCCAGATGATCGTAGCCAAGCCGCTCGTGGGGCCGGGTCTGGCCCCGGTAGAGCGGGCGCTGGCCGGGCTCCGGCAGCGGCGCCAGGCACCGGCGACCGGCGGGTTCGCCCCGGGCCTGCTGGTGCCCGCTGGCGCCCCCGGCTGGACGCCGGCCTCGGCGCTGCTGGCCGGTGGGTTCCTGGACGAGCTGCTGGTGGCGGCCAAGCAGCGCTGGAACGCCCCGCCGCCCGCCGCCGCGGCGCTGGCCTGGCGGTCGTACACGTACTGGCTGGCCCTGCCAGCGGTGCTCGGGTGGGCGACCAACCGGCGGGTCCCGCTGCTCACCCCGGACGACGTGCTGGTGCAGATCACCCACCGGCGGGACCAGCCACTGGTCACGATCGGTCTGCGCCGGCTCCGGCTGGCGGCCGGCCCGGAGCCGGACCTGCTTCGGCAGCTACGGGCCTCGCTGCGGGATGCGCACCTGGACCCGCTGCTGGCGCAGCTGCAGACCCGGGTCAACCTGGGCACCCGGACCCTGCTCGGGTCGCTCGCCTCGGCCGTCGCCTACGGCGCGGTACGAGGGGTCGAGGCGCCGCCGGCCGAGATCATCGCCACCGCCGGGACGTTGCTGTCCGCGCTGGGCGTGTCCGAGCTGGTGCACCTGGAGCCCGGCCCGGACGGGGTGGCCGTCCAGCGCCGCACCTGCTGCCTGGCGTTCACGCTCCCGGAGCCGAAGGTCTGCTCCGGCTGCTGCCTCCGGTTCCCGCGGTGACCTAGGGGTCCCGGCGGGGCGGGGCTCCGGGCGGGGCGGGAGTCAGCCGAGGCCGTCCCGGGCGACCCAGGCAGCCACCTGGGTGCGGCTGGACATCTCCAGCTTGCCGAGGATATGCGAGACGTGCACCGCGACCGTCTTCCGGGAGATCACCAGCCGGCGGGCGATCTCGGAGTTGGTCAGCCCCTCCGCCAGCAGGATGGCCACCTCCCGCTCCCGCGGCGTGAGCACCTCGCCGGCCGCGCCCGGGCCGGCGGCCGGTCCCAGCCGCCGGGCGACCGTCGCCAGCTCGACCCGGCGCCACCCCGGCCACCGGGCCAGGTGCCGCTGCGCCGCCGCCACCTGTTCCCGGGCCTCGTCGAGCTGCTTGAGCTGGATCAGGCACCGGGCGGCACCGACCGCCGCGCTGCCCCGGTAGGCCGGGGACAGCGCACCGACCGCATCCACCGGCGCCGGCTCGCCGGCTTCCCGGCCGGCTCGCTCACCGGCGGCCACCCGCCGATAGCCGGCCAGCGCATCCGCGTACCGCCCCTCCGCCTCCGCGACCTGGGCGAGCAGCAACGGCCGCAGCGGCTCGTCCCAGAGTGGCCGGAACCAGCCGCCCCGCTCGACCAGTGGCCGCAGCAGCTCGATCGGCAGCCCGGCGGCCAGCCCGGCGGCGAGCTGGCAGTGCCGGGCGGCGGCAGTCAGCAGCTTGGGCTTGACCCCGTTGCTCCGCTTGCCCCGAACCGGGGGCGCCGCCGGGGCGGGCCCGGACGGGGCGTCCCGCGGGCCGGTCAGCTTCGCCAGCAGCTCCCGGGCGGCGGCCACGTCGCCGCGGCGGCAGGCGAGCTGGAAGGCCAGCCCGATCGCCGCCTGCTTCCAGGCAAGGGAGGTGGACGTCTCGGCCAGCAGCGCCTCGACCGCTTCCAGGTCGCCCCGCTCCAGGTACAGCTCGGTGAGCCGGCCGCGCAGGTGGACGCCGCTGGACAGGCCCAGGTGCAGGGCGATCTGCGCGCCGGTGGCCGGGTCGACGGTGGTCACGTTGCGGTCCACCCGGCGGGCCTGCTCCAGCACCGCGATCGCCCCGGCCAGGTCTCCGTCCTGCTGCGCCAGCCAGGCCCGCCCCTGGTGGTAGGCGCCCAGGTCCATCCCGACCACCCCGGCCCGCTCCGCGCTGGCCCGCATCCGCTCCAGCAGCTCCAGGCTGCCGGGGCCGCTGCGCGGCATGCACCAGAACAGGTTGTGCCAGGCCCGGGCGGCCTCCAGGTGGGCGCCGGCGTGCTCGGCCTCGGAGGCGACCTCGATCAGCAGCCGGCGACCCTCGGCGGCCGTCTCCGGCGCGTTCAGCAGCGCGCTGCCCTTCTCGACCAGCGCCGACAGCCGTACCTCCTTCAACCCGTGCCGCTCCGCCACCTCGCAGGCGCGGTCCGCCCACTCGACCGGGTCGCCCGGACCGTGCCGGAGCATGTAGGACTGGGCGACCGCCGCCATCGCCCGGGCCCGGACCTCCCCGTCGGGCAGGTTCCCGGTCAGCTCCCGCACCTGCTCGGCGTAGCCGTCCATCTCGGCCAGCTCGCCCTGCTCCCAGGCCACCCGGATCAGCTGGGTAAGCGCGGTGACCCGCCCGGCGTCGTCGGTCGCCGCGCGCAGCGCCCGCCGCACGTGCCGGCCGGCGTCGGCCGGGTAGCCCGCCCGCCAGGCCGCGGTGCCGGCCAGCACCAGCAGCTCGCCGTCGTCCGGCGCCTCCTCCAGGGCCAGCTCGGCGAGGGTCAGCGCCGCGTACGCGGAGCCGCCGGCGAGCCGGTCGGCCGCCCCGCGCCGGGCCGCGTCGATCATGTCCTCGTACCGCCCGGCGCCGCGCGCGTGCACCGCGACCGCGGCCAGATCCGAGGCGGGCGAGGCGAGCAGCGCCTGCAGCGCCGCCTCGTGCAGCCGGCGCCGCTGCCGGCCGAGCAGCTCGCCGGCGACCGCCTCCCGGGTGAGGGTGTGCCGGAACCCGAACTGGTCTTCCTCGGTCTCCACCAGCAGCCCGCGGTCCACCAGGCCCCGCAGGGCGGTGACCATCGCCGGCTCCGCCACCCCGGTGACCGCGACCAGCAGGTCGAACGAGACCCGGGCGCCGAGCACCGCCGCGGCCTCGACCACCTGCCGCTGGTCCGGCGCCAGCCCGTCCAGCTGGCTGCGCAGCGCCTCGGCCAGGTTCCACGGCAGCGGCTGGGTGTGGATCTCGTCGAGGGCCGTGTCCCCGGCCGCCTTGAGCAGCTCCTCCAGGAAGAACGGGTTGCCGCCGGTGCGGTGGTGCAGGGCGGTGACCACCCGGCGGGCCGGTGCCCGGCCGTAGACGGCGGTCAGGAACCGGGCGGTGTCGGCCGGCGCCAGCCGGTCCAGCCGCACGTGGGTGACCCCGTGCCGGCGGTCCAGCCGCTCCAGCGCGTCGGCCAGCGGGTGCCGGCGGGTCAGCTCGCCCGGGCGGTAGGTGCCGACCAGCAGCAGCGGCCCGGTGGTCACCTCGTCGAGCTGCTCGAACGCGGCCAGCGTCTCCGGGTCCGCCCAGTGCAGATCGTCCACGACCAGCACCGCCGGGCCGGCCCCGACCAGCCGCCGGAGCAGCTCCAGGGCCGCCCGGCCGCGGGCCACCGGGTCGAGGCCGCCGCCGCCGGCGGCGGCCGGCTCCGGGTCCCGCAGCGGCTCGGCGAGGTCGGCGTGGTCATGGTCGCCCGCCAGGTCGAGCAGCAGCTGGAACGGCCGGGTGAGCCCACCCGGGTCCGCCTGGCCGAGCAGCCGCGGGGTCTCCGGGGGCAGGCTCCGGACCAGCTCCGCGGCGAGCCGAGTCTTGCCGATGCCCGGCTCGCCGCCGATCAGGGCGATGGTGGGCGTGGTGGCCTCCGCGGCCAGGCGCCGCAGCTGGGCCAGCTCGTGGTCCCGGCCGACCATCACCGGGCTGAGCCCGGCTCGGGTGACCAGCATGGCGGCAATCGTACCGAGTCCCACCGACACGGACCTCGGCTTTTCCGCCCCGGCCAGCTGCGCGGTGGCCATCAGCCCACCCGGTTTGGCTTCCGGTGTCCTCGCAGCCAGTGGCGGGGACGGCGGCGGCCGGCCGGGGCGGCGGCGCTGGAGCGCGAGTCGGGCCGGCAGGCCGGCCGGCGGCTGACGCCGGCCGGCACCCGGCAGTCGGGGTCCGGGGTACGGGCAGCCGGCCAGAACCCGAACCGGCCGGCGGTCCGGAACTCGTCGGCCCGCGCGACCAGCTCCCGGTGTCGGATGGCGGCCAGGTCCATGGCGTGGTCAGGGTGAATGATCATGTGTCTACGATCGCCGGATGAGGTAGCCCGCCACATCGGTCGTCCGCGGTAACTCGCCGGCCGCGGCCGCCGGTAGGTTATCCGCGGCCCGGGGCTAGGTATACCTACGGATGTGGCGCTCCTCACCCACCCGAACGCCACGACCGCGTACCGCATGATCCGGTCCGCTGTCTGTTCAGTCGCCGGGGCTGCGGCGGGGGTCGGCTCGGTAGACGTCGGGGATCCCGTCGTGGTCGACGGTTTCAGCCTGGTGGATGCGCCGGTAGGCGCGACTGCGCAGCCGCAGCAACCCGCCGGCCAGCAGTGCTGTGGCGAGCGAGCCGGCGAGCACTGCGATCTTGACATGGCCGTCGCGCTCCGTGCCGATGCCGAACGCCAACTCCCCGATCAGCAGCGAGACTGTGAATCCGATCCCGCCCAGCAGCGACAAGCCGACCATATCGACCCAGGTCAGGTCGTCATCTAGGTCGGCATGCGTGAACCTGGCCACGAGCCAGGTGGCGGCCAGGATCCCGATGGGCTTGCCGAGGACGAGTCCGGCGACAACGCCGACTGCGACCGGGTCGGTCAGGGCGGCGCCCAGACCGCCCAGGCCGCCGATCGTCACGCCAGCGGACAGGAACGCGAAGATTGGCACTGCCACGCCCGCCGACAGCGGTCGGAACCGGTGCTCGAGATGCTCGGCGAGTCCCGGCCCGGGGTCGGGACCACCGTGCCGTTGGCTGCGCACGACAGGTACGGCCAGGGCCAGCAGCACGCCGGCCACGGTGGCGTGGATCCCGGAGGCGTGCACGAGCGTCCATGCTGTGGCGGCCAGCGGCAGCAGCAGCCACCAGGAGCGGACCCGGCGTTGCACCAGTACGGCGAAGATCGCCAGTGGTAGCAGCGCCGCCAGCAATGGGACCAGTGACAGGTGGGTTGTGTAGAAGACGGCGATGATGATGACGGCCAGCACGTCATCGATAACGGCGAGGGTCAGCAGGAACGTGCGCAGCGCCGACGGCAGGCTGCGGCCGATGACCGCCAGCACGGCGAGGGCGAACGCGATGTCGGTGGCCGTGGGGATCGCCCAACCCTTCGCCGAACCACCGCCGCCACCGCCGCCAACGACGATCAGCAGATACAACCCCGCCGGGACGATCACACCCCCGACCGCGGCCGCCACCGGCACTGCGGCCCGTCGGGGATCGCGCAAGTCGCCCGCGACGAACTCGCGTTTGAGCTCCAACCCAGCGACGAAGAAGAAGATCGCCAGCAGCCCGTCCGCGGCCCAGGTCGCCAGGTTCAGGTCCAGGTGCAGCGCCGCAGGCCCCACCACGTAGCCCCGCATCGACTCGTAGGAGCCGGACCAGGGCGAGTTCGTCCACACCAGCGCCAGCACCGCACCGACCAGCAGCAGTCCGCCACCGACGGTTTCCTTACGCAGGATGCCAGCTATCCGGCTGGCTTCCTCCCGCGACCTGCGGCCAAGCAGCGTCAACCGATGGGAGGCGTCAGTCATGTGGGCTCCAGGAGTGCGAGGTCGGGCAGTCGTTACTGCCGACCCGACTTCCCGGCGCTCCGCCTCAACCTTAGCCGGCCGCCACCGCGCCGGGTGATGGATTATTCCGGTATGTCCTTGTCTGGGTGACTTTATCTTCCGTCTGCGCGCCGCGACCGTGCGGTCAGAACCGGTACCCAGGTGGCCGGGCCGCACGCCACCGGGTACGCCTTTGTTCTGGTCACCTGTCGTCTAGCCTCGAGTCGTGGCTGTCCACGAGCTTTCTCGCGCCGACGCGCGCCGGGTCGCCGTGCGCGCGCAGCTGTTGGACAGCCCGCGGCCGAACAAACTGCTCGACCTGGTGCGCCACCTGACTCTGCTCCAGATCGACCCGACCGCCGCCATCGCGCCGAGTGCCCAGCTCGTGGCGTGGAGCCGCCTCGGTTCGTCGTACTCGCCAGCCGCGCTGGACGCCGCGCTTGCGGACCGGACGCTGCTCGAACTGCGGGCGATGATCCGGCCCAGCGAAGACCTGGCGCTCTACCGCGCGGACATGGCCAAGTGGGAGTGGTGCGAGCGCGGGGAGCTGCCCGGCTGGCGGACGTCCAACCGGGACTGGGTGCGAGCCAACGACGCGTGCCGCCGGGACATCCTCGGTCGGCTGGGCTCCTCGGGGCCGCTGCCGTCACGCGATCTTCCGGACACCTGCAGGCTGCCGTGGCGGTCGACCGGGTGGACCAACAACCGCAACGTCTCGCAGCTGCTGGAGTTCATGGTGCTGCGGGGCGAGGTCGCGATCGTTGGACGGAGGAACGGCGACCGGCTGTGGGACCTGGCGACCCGGGTCTACCCCGATGACCCGGTGGTCCCCGCGGACGAGGCACTGCGGATCCGCAACGAGCGGCGGCTGCGGGCGCTGGGCATCGCCCGCGCCCGGGGACCGGAGTGTCCGGCCGAGCCGGCGGACGTGGGCGAGGTTGGCGAGCCGGCCGTGGTCGAGGGCGTCAAGGGAACGTGGCGAGTCGATCCATCCCTGCTGGGCCAACCGTTCTCGGGCCGGGCGGCGCTGCTGTCACCCTTCGACCGGCTGATCCACGACCGCAAACGCATGGTCGAGCTCTTCGAGTTCGACTACCAGCTGGAGATTTACAAGCCCGCCGCCAAGCGCCGCTGGGGATACTTCGCGCTACCGATCCTGTACGGCGACCGGCTGGTGGGCAAGCTCGACGCCACCGCCGACCGCACAGCCGGGGTACTCCGGGTCGACACGGTCCACCAGGACGTGGCCTTCAACAAGACCATGACCGCCGCGGTGAATCGCGAGATCAAGGATCTGGCGTACGGGCTGGAACTGGACCTCGAGGTGGCCGGCTAACCGTCGGCTAGTCGGGTGCTGATGGTCGTCTAACGCGAAGGCGTTGTTTGCGTACCGTCGGCGGCCCGGGCCAGCGCGGCGGCGGCGTCGGAGGCCAGCCGGTGGACCAGATCAGCTGCGGGTTCGATCTCATGGATGAGGTCGATCGCCTCACTGCACCAGATCGAGATCGCGTTGAGGTCGTCGTCGACGGCTTGGCCGTACGGCCGGTGCGCTTCGAGGTCATGGGCGAGTTCCTCCTCCCTGCCGCGCCAGCGGTCGACGAACGCGTTGCGCAGCACGCGCGCGGTGTACTTTGCCGGCCAACCCGAGCCGCGAGCGAGGTCCAGCACGCGGGTGCGCTCGGTATCCGCGCCGTGCCCGTCGATGATCGCCTTCCGCACCTCGGCGGGCACCATCGCTTCGTGACTGGCCAGGAAGCGCGTGCCGATCAGGGCACCGGCTGCGCCGAGAGCGAGCGCGGCCGCGAGCCCACGACCGTCGGCGATCCCGCCGGCGGCCAGCACCGGAGTGGGCTCGGCAAAATCGACAACCGTCGGTACGAAGGGCAGCGTTGCTCGTCGACCGCCATGCCCGCCGGCTTCGGTGCCCTGCGCGACGATCAGGTCGGCTCCGACGTCCACGGCACGCTGTGCCTCGTCGAGATCGGTGACCTGAATGATCAAGGGCACGCCGGTCGCCCGTACCCGTGCGGCATAGGGACCGGGGTCGCCGAACGACAACATGACGGCGTGCGGGCGCTGATCCAGTGCCCAGACAATGGTGTCGATGTCGATCGCCCAGGTCAGGAAGCCGATTCCCCATGGCTTGCCGGTCCGCGCAGTCACGATCGCCAGCTCGCGCTCCATCCACGCTCGGCTACCGCGTCCGCCGCCCACCAGGCCGAGCCCTCCGCCGTTGGACACGGCTGCCGCGAGTGCACCACCGGCAGAGCCCCCCATCGGGGCGAGGGCGATCGGGTGCTCGATGGCCATGAAGTCGGTGAAGGGCGTAGCCAACGACATGCGAATATTGTGCGCCCGGCGGTTGCGGTGGAAACGGGCGCCCCGGTCAGATCTCGTCGAGGGTCAGGTTGGGGTCGACCTGGCGGAGGATGGCGGGGTCGCCGGTGAAGACTGGGCAACGGTCGCGGTCGGTGGCGGCGTGCACGACGTGTGCGGCAGGGAGGAGCTCGATCGGCAGCTTGGAGCGGGCCAACAGGCGGCCGACCCGGCGGGCGGTGGCGCCGGTCAGGTTGTCGACGTGGACCTGGTCGCGCTCGATGAGCGCGAGCAGGCGGGGTTCGGCGGCGGGGCGGGTGGCGATTGCGGCGGAGATGGCGCCGGCGGGCACGATCAGCTCGCCTCCGGAGCGGAGGACGACGTTGATCGCCGCCATGACGTAGGTCTCGCCGCGGGCTTCGGCGAGCAGGGCGGCGGCGTCCAGGACCCGCGGCCGGGTGGGGGTGGTTGGGGTGGTCACTCAGAGTCGGGCCAGCTCAGCACGCGCACGCTGGTGGGTATGTCGGCCCCGTTGTCGGCTTCGGTGACCGGATGCCGGCGGCGGACTTCGTCGTCGCCGGGCCAGGGCACGCCGGCGGCGGCGTAGGCGTGGCGGTACAGCGACAGCGGGGCCGGTGGGCCGTGCTCGAGCGCGTCCATGAACTCTGCGTCGTCCATGGCGGGCTCGGGTTCGGCGACCACCGCGACCGCGTCGGAGCCGGCTCTGGGCTGGTTCACGCCACCAGCGTAGCCGGTTGACTCCGGCTCCGCACCAGTGTCCGCCCCGGGGGCTGAACCGGACCCAACGAGACTAGAAAATCGATGCGCTACCTGCGTAAACGTCCTCAGAAGCCGGATCGCCATCGACCCAGCCCGTCAGGTGCCGACGTAGACCGCGAGGTGCTCGCCGGTGAGGGTGGAGCGGGCGGCGACGAGGTCGGCGGGTGTGCCCTCGAACACGATCCGGCCGCCGTCGTGGCCGGCGCCGGGGCCGAGGTCGATGATCCAGTCGGCGTGCGCCATGACCCCCTGGTGGTGCTCGATGACGATGACCGACTTGCCGGCGTCGACGAGCCGGTCGAGCAGGCCGAGCAGGTGTTCCACGTCGGCCAGGTGGAGTCCCGTGGTGGGCTCGTCGAGCACGTA
>WHTQ01000127.1 GCA_009377645.1 Micromonosporaceae bacterium
GTGGCCCGGGCGAGCGCGCGGCTGACCCCGCGACGCCGGAATCCGGTGCGGGTCACGAAACAGGTCACCGCCCAGACGCCGTCGTCGGTCTTGTCCTCCTCCCGGCCGGTCCACGGCACCCGGGTACGCAGCAGCCGCGCGTACTCGGTGCGCGGCTCGACCGCGCACCAGCCAGCCGGCTCGCCGGCCAAGTAGGCCACCAGGCCGCTGGTCGTACGGGCACCGGGCTGATCGCAGCGGGTCTGCTCGCGCAGCCGCTGCGCGCGTTCGTCGACCGGAACCTCCCGCCACTCGGAGTGCCGGATCTTGAAGAACTGGCACTGGCACCGGGCCGCCTCGCCGCGCTTGCCGAAGATCGCCCGCAGGTCCTCCCCGCTCGCCTGGTTGGCCGGCACCACGCGGATCGTGGCCTCGGTCGTCGTCCGTGTCCTGCCTGCCATGCTCTCCGGCACCGTCCGTCCTTCCGATCCGTTCCCGCCCGGCCAACACCAGTAGCTTGCCCGGCGGGTGCGCCGTCGTCAACAACAAGCTCGACTCGAGCGGTCAGCGCTAGGTGACTGGGCCGGGGCGTCCTCATCGGAGGTTCCCACCGGACTGCACTGCCAGTGACTACGCCGACGACGGCTCAGCCCGGAGGCACACCAGCGCGACCGAGCCGGCGGTGGTGCCGCTCGACGTGGTGCACGCGTACCCGTGTGCGGTCAACATCGGCTCCAGGGTGCCCACCAGCCCGTCCGCCCGGCCGGCGGTGGGCGGCTCGTAGCACAGGTACAGCGCGCCGCCGGGCGCCAGGATCCGCCGGATCAGGTCCAGCTCCGCGGTCGGGGTCCGGCCTCCAGCACCCGGTCGTCCGGGCCGACCACCAGCTGTCGCACCGCCCAGCTCAGCCGCTCCGGCACCCGCGCCCCGGTCACGTCACCGGACCGCCGGGTCGACGGTCAGGGTCCCGGCGGCCACGTCCAGCGCCGCCGGCACGCCGACCGGCACCGACAGCTGATCCTGCCCGTGCCCGATCGGCAGGCCGCCCAGCACCGGCACACCCAGGTCACCGAGCCGGTCGGCGAGTACGTCCGCCACGCTGGTCGGCCACCGGTCGGCGCACCGGACGAACTGGCCGACCGCCACCCCGGCCAGCCCGCGCAGTACCCCGGCCCGGCGCAGCTGGGTGAGCATCCGGTCCACCTTGTACGGTGGTTCGTCGACGTCCTCGACCAGCAGCACCGCTCCAGTTAGGTCCGGGAAGTCCCGGGTGCCCAGGGTCGAGGCCAGCATCGTCAGGTTGCCGCCCAGCAGCGGCCCGGTCGCGATGCCGGGCCTGGACACCCCGGCGGTGCCGTCGGCCGGGTCCCGCTTGACCACCACCGGATCGACACTCATCAGGGCGTTGCGGAGCGACTCGGCTGCGGCCGGGCCGGTGCGCTCCGGTCGCCAGGCGGCGCCCGGCCCGTGCACGCCCGCCAGCCGGGCGCCCCGCCACAGCGCCAGCTGCAGCGCGGTCAGGTCCGAGAACCCGGCCACCGGCTTCGGGTCGTCGCGTACCGCGGCCAGGTCGAGGCGGTCCACGATCCGCTGCACGCCGTACCCGCCCCGGGTCACCACGATCCCGCGTACCGCCGGGTCGGCGAACGCGGCGTTCAGGTCGGCGATCCGGTCCGCGTCGGTGCCGGCCAGATAGCCGTCCCGGTCCAGCGCGTGCGGTGCCGGCACCGCACGCAGCCCCCAGGAGCGGAGCAGCGCGACCCCGGCGGTGACCAGCTCCGGCCGGGCCGGGCCGGACGGCGAGACCACCGCCACCTGGTCGCCGGCTCGCAGCGCGGGCGGCCGGACCGCCTCGTCCGCGCTCACGCCGGGTACCGTAGCCCGGCCACCGGCTCGCCCTCCGCCGGCTCGGCTCCGCCGCCCGTACCACCAGCCACCCCGCTACCGGTGGTCGCCCGCCGGCGCCGGCCGAACCGCCGCCGCCGCAGCAGGACCACCGCACCGGCGCCCACCGCCACCGAGATCGTGGTCAGCAGGCCGAGGTAGCCGTACTGCCGGTACGCGGTGCCGGCGACGGTCCCGATCGCCGTGTACGCGGGAGTCCGGTCCGCGCCACCCGCTCGAAGATGGTGTACAGCGCTGCCCGGTCGGTCACCGCGGTGGCCGGCGAGTGCGGGTAGCTGCGCTCCAGGTCGTACGACATCCAGAGCTTGTACGCGGACGCGCCCGCTCGCGCCAGGGTGGCGATCTCCTCCGGGTCCACCCCGGACGCATTATGTCCATAGTCGACCACGGTGTGGGCGCCGAAGTGTTCACGATGGGCGATCAACCGCTCGGCGGTGGTGATCGGCGGCTCGGTGTTCGGCATGTCGAACACCGTGGTCACGCCGCCCAGCGCGGCCGCCCGCGTACCGGAGGCGATGTCCTCCTTGTCGGTGAAGCCGGGGTCGCGGAAGTGGCAGTGGGTGTCGACCAGGCCGGGGATCACCGGCCGGTCGCCGGCGGCGATGGTGGTCACCGCCGCCGGCGTCTCGTCGGGTCCGTGGACGGCCACCACCCGCCCGCCGCGCACCGCCAGCTGGCCGGACACGACGCCGGCGCCAGTGTAGATGCGCGAACCACGCACGACCAGGTCGTAGGGCCCGGCGGAGGTCACTCGTCCAGCGCTCTACCGGCGAGGTCGTCGCCGCTCATGGTGGCAAAGTCCGGAGCGTTCTCGGCCAGGCCGGCCACCCGGTGGAAGTCGAGCGTCTTGGCGTACCCCTCCTCGGTCAGCACCGGCGTGTCCGGAACCTCCCGCTGCAGCACCGGCAGCAGCAGCTCGACCGTGTTCGGGTCCAGCGAGCTCTGGTAGGTCCCGAACAGCTCGGCGGTCCTGGCCCGGTCGACGTGGATGAGCTCCTGCGCCCGGGCGATCGCCCGGACGAACGCGGCCATCTCTTCCGGCTTGTCCTCGACGATCTCGGCGGTGGAGATCGCCACGGCATGCGGTTGGTCGGTCATGTCCGGGATGTCGCCGCGACTCGGGCTGATGTAGATGGAGCCGAGCTGCTGCGCCTCCACCTGCTGCCCGATCGGCTGGAAGAAGACCAGCGCGTTGACCCGATCGGTCTGCAGTGCACCGACCGCACCGGAGCTCGACCCGCCGAGGTTCACCATCGTCACGTCGGTCTCCATGTCCAACCCGACCTGGTTGAACAGGAACTGGAGCAGGGCCGCACCACCACCCGACGGTGCCGGTACGCCGATCCGGGCGCCCGCCAGCGCCTGGATCTTCTCTTCCAGCGTGGCGTCGGGCGGCGGCTGGGAGAACTGGTTCCCGACGATGACATCGACGTAGTACGAGTTCAGCAGGTTGGCCACGATGCGCGGGTCCCGGCCGCCGTCGGCGAGCAGGAATGCGGTGGTGGCAACCCCGCCGCCGATGTCGGCGGCGCCACCGGCCAGGGCGGCGGCGACCTTCGAGTCCCCGCCGAGCACCGAGGGCTCCCCGATGTCGAGGCCTTCGTCCTCGAAGAACCCCTCCTGCTGCGCGACATAGAGCGTGAAGTACCCGACCGAGGTACTGCTCTGCGCGATCCGCAGCGTCATCTCCCCGCCGGAGTCATCCCCGCCGGTTCCGCCACAGGCTGCGGTGAGGGCCGCTGCGAGAAGTGCGGCTACGAACCGCCTGGCACTGTTCTTCATGGTTCCACCTGTTTCGAGTTGACGGGTCGCGGCCGGGCGCGGGCAGGACTCACCCCTCCACCGGCTTCCAACGGGAGGAGCGACGGTCGAGTGCGCTGACACCGAGGTTGAGCACACTCGCGATAATGGTGATGACGGCGAGCGCGGCGAACACGCCGGCGGTGTTGAACTGGCTGGCCGAGTCCAGCATCAGATAACCGAGTCCGCGGTTGGACGCGACCAGCTCGCCGACGACGGCACCGATGAGGGCGTACGGCACGGCGACTCGCAGACCGGTGATGACGCCAGCCATGGAGCCCGGAAGCAGCACCTTTGTGATTACCTCGCGATGGCTGCCGCCCATCAGGCGGACGGCGTCGATCAGGCCGCGGTCGACCGAGCGGACGCCGGCGGAGGTGTTGAGGTAGACGAGGAAGAAGACGGTCACGGCGGCGAGCAGGACCTTCATCTGGACGTCGATCCCGAACCAGATGATGAACAACGGTGCGAGGGCCACCTTCGGGATGCTGTAGAGCGCAATCATGTACGGGTCGAGGATGTCTCCCAGCAGGCGGATGATCGACAGCGCGAACCCGGCGACGATGCCGGCGGATGCGCCGAACAGGAAGCCCAGCACGATCTCCTGCACCGTCAGCCAGGTGTTGCGCGCCAGCGTCCCGTCCCTGGCCCACTCGTACAGGTTCGCCCAGATGTCGGTGGGCTGGCTGATGAACAGCGGGTCCACGTACCGCCCCGACATCATCTGCCAGAACAGCAGGAACAGCGCCAGCAGCGCCAGCCGGACCAGCACGGTGAACAGCGTCCGGCCGTGCCGCTCCAGCCAGGATCGGTTGGCCGGCAGCTCGATCGGGCCGCCGGGCTGGTTGGCACCGGACGGGTGCCCGTCTGTCTGGTGGTGCAGGTCGGCGGTCACCGGGCACCCTCCTTGAGCGCGGAGCTGACCCGCCCGTACAGCGCGATGAAAGCGGAGTCGAGGCGGATGTTCTCGGGGTCTTCCCGCGGCCGGGGCAGTCCGATCTGCTCGTCGAGCAGGATCCGCCCGACCGGACCGAGGACGACCACCCGGTCGCCGAGCAGCAGCGCCTCCTCGAGGTCGTGGGTGATGAACACGACGGTCTTGCCGGAGCCGTGCCACAGCCGCAGCAGCTCAGCCTGCAGCTCGGTACGCAGCTGCGCGTCGAGGGCGCCGAAGGGCTCGTCCAGCAGGAATGTCTCCGGCTCGGTGGACAGCATCCGGGCCAGGCCGGCCCGCCGCCGCATCCCGCCGGACAGCTCGCGCGGGTAGTGCCGCTCGAACCCGGCCAGGCCGACCGTCTCGATCAAGTTCCGGGCGATCCGCCGGCGCTCCGCCCGGCGTACCCCGCGCATCTCCAGCGGCATCTCGACGTTGCGCTGGACATCGCGCCACGGCATCAGGGTGTCGTGCTGGGTGAGGTACGCGATCTCGGTCCGGGGGCCGGTCACCGGCTGGCCTCGATACGCGACCTGCCCGGAGCTCCGGGCGAGCAGGCCGGCCATTATGTTCAGCAGCGTCGTCTTTCCGCAGCCGCTGCGGCCGAGGATGGTGACGAAGCTGCCCTCCACCACCTCGAGGCTGAACCCGCGCAGCGCGACGATGCGTTTCTCGTCCTTCAGGAACGACTTCTCCAGGTCGACGACCTCCAGCACGGCGCCCATCAGCCGACCGCCTCGTGCTGGTCCCGGGCCCGCAGACCGTGGATGTCGTAGCTGAGCTCCCCGGCCGCCAGCCGGGGCAGCATCGCGGCCTCCCGGTCGTGCCGCTGCCGGGCATTGGCCAGGACCTGGTCGGCGTTCTCGCTCGCGACCACCACCGCCCCGTCGGAGTCGAGTACGACGATGTCGCCCGGGTTGATCCGGGCGCCGCCGACCTCGACCGAAGCGTCGAGCCGGCCGCGGTGCTCCTTGCTGGCGCCGGCCACCCGCACCCAGCGGCTCCAGACTGGCAACCCGAGCTCCCGCAGCTCGTCGACATCGCGGACCGCCGCGTCGACCAGCACCGCCGCGGCCCCCCGGACCGCGGCCTGGGTCGCGAGCAGGGCGCCGACCAGGGCAACCGGCTCGGGCTGCGGCATCGCCAGCACCAGTACCTCACCGGGCTGGAGCACGGTCATCACGGCATGTACGGCCCGGTTGTCGCCCTGGTGGCAGCGAGCGATCCGGGCCGGTCCGGCGGCTCGGGAGCCCGGCAGCACCTGGATCAGGTCGGCGTCGACCAGGCCACTGCGGCCGGACGCCTCGTAGGCCGTGGCCACGCCCAGATCGCGCAGCCCTTCGAGGGTCGAGGTCATGCTCACAGTCCTCCCACCACATTGGGGACGAGTCGCTGGAAAGCCTCGGCAGCCTGGATCTCACTGCGCCCACTCACCTTGCGCGCGTGGTTGCCGCGGTGCTCGGCGCGCTGGGTGTAGTAGGTCTGCAGGTATTTCTGCGCGGCCATCGCATGCATCGCCGCACGCTTGGCGGCCATCACCGGGGTGATGTCGACGAACACCGACGGCACGAAGCCGCACAGGTCGGGCTGGTGCGGCTCAAAGACGAGAAACTCGGCCGGCGGGGTGGTCCGGAACCCGCTGGCGACCACCGCGCCGGTGGCGAGCAGCCGGGCCTGCGCGGTCGCCTGGTAGGCGACCGGATGATCCGGGTTGAACGGGTCGTGCTCCGGATGGGTGAGGATGACGTGGGGTGCGAACTCGCGAATCAGCTCGGCGAGCCGGTCGATAGTGGCGGAGTCGATGCGCAGCGGGTAGTCCCCGAGGTCGAAGCTCTCGAAGGACGCACCGACCGCCGTGGCGGCCGCGGTCGCCTCATCGTGCCGGATCCGCTTGACGTTCTCCTCGCTCTGGCCCGGCTCCTTCCACAGCTCGCCGGACTCGCCACGCTCCCCGTAGGACAACGCAACCACTCGTGCCCGGCCACCGGCGGTGGTGTGGCGGGCGATGGCACCCGCGGCACGCCAGACGAAGTCGGCACTGTGGGCACCCACGACCAGCATCCGGCGGGAGCTCATGCGGTGCTCCCAACCGCCGCGGTGGTGTCTCGGGCCAGGTGGACGGTGTTGGTCACGGCCATCTGATGGATGTCATCCGCACTGACTCCGGCCGCCAGGAGGTGGTCGGCCATCAATGCCAGGCCGTCCTCGACCGGCGGGTTGGACGGCTGTCCGAGGTCGCTGGAGAGCACCGAGTGCCGTGGCCCGACCTGGCGGATGTTCTCGATCATCAGGTCCCACGCCACCTTGCCCGTGTGCGGGGTGGTGAAGCAACGCTCCAGGAAGGCGCCGAGCCCAGCGAGCTCCTGCTGCTGCGCCACGGTGAGCCGCTGCGAGGTGAACTCGGGATGGGTGACGATGATGCGGCGCACCCCCGCGTCCCGGGCGGCGCGCACCACGAGCAGGATCTCGGAGGCCGAGAGGTGTCCGGTCGCGAGCACCAGGTCGCGCTTTGCCATCATCTGGAGCACATCGCGCACATCGGGCCGGACCCCACCGGACTCGTCCATCACCGCGACCGGCGGCGGATCGATACCTTCCGCCCGCAGCTCCTCCTGCAGCGCGGCCCACATCGGGGGGATTGCGCCGGCTGGCGCCTCGGCCCGGGAGCTGCGCTGGTTGACGCTGTCCACCGTGGGAAACCAGACCACCCGGGCGCCGCCGCGGGCGGCGATCTCGACGGCCACCGCGTTCATGCCGCCGACCGGCCGGTTGAGCGTGACGGCACCGAGCACGTCCACCCCCAGGACGGCGGCCCGGACCACCGCGGCCCGCTCGGCCGTCGGCACGTAATGGGACTTCAACACGAACCCGGCCAGCCCCACATCCCGGAAACGCCGCGCGAGTGACAGGTCGTCGATCAGCCGCGGAACGACGTCGGGCGCCACGTGCACGTGCGTGTCGTAGCCGCCCGCGACGATCTCACGCGCGCGGGCGGAGGGATGAGGGTGGTCCATGTGCTCTCCAGGGTTTCGAGGTTGTTGCCGGCCCGTCCGGCGAGGCGGACCTCTGCGTGGCTAATCTTGGTTCCAGGATTATTGACACTTCGGTGTACAGAAGTCAACCCCTCGGATGTACGGGTGGCAGAATTGTTGATGATCTTGTCGTCACAAGCCGAGACTGGCGGGTCGGCTGGGCCAGTCCGGCTGCGCCGGCTCAGCCGGCGACCGTGAACGCGGCGACCGCGTCCTGGTCCCAGGCGATGCCGTGCCCGGCGGTGTCCGGCGCCGTGACGCGGCCGTGCCGGGGCCGCACCGGGGCCGCCAGGAGCGGGTCAAGGATCGGGAAGTGCTCGACATAGCAAACGTTCGGATCGCCCATCGCCAGCTGCACATGCAGCTCCGGCAACGAGTGGAAGGCCACCGGCACCCGGTAGGCCCGCGCCACGGTGGAGATCCGGAGCGCCTCGGTGATCCCGCCGGTCAGGGCGGCGTCGGGCTGCAGGACGCCGGCCGCCCGTTCGCGCAGATAGCCGGCGAACGCGTACTGCCCGACGAGGTGCTCACCGGCGGCGACGACGATGTCGCTCTGGCTGGCCAGCGCGGCATGAGCCGCGACATCCTCGGCGACGAACGGCTCCTCGATCCAGTAGATGCCGAGCTCTGCCAGCGCGTTCGCGAGCGGGACCGCCGCGCCGCCCGGCTCGAGCTGCTCGTTGCAGTCCACCATCAGCCGCACCCCGTCTCCGACCGCCTCCCGCACCTGCGCGACCCGGGCCAGGTCCAGCTCGGCGGCGCGGGCGCCGATGCGCAGCTTGACGGCCGGATAGCCCTCCGCGACGTACGAGCAGCTTCCCTCGACGAGTTCCGGGCCGGTCAGCGCGTTGCTGGCCCGGCCGGACCCGTAGATCGGCACCTCGGTGCGTGCCCGGCCGAGCAGCCGGTAGAGCGGCAACCCCGCCCGGATCGCGCACAGATCCCAGACCGCGATGTCGAGTGCGGAGAGGGCCGGCGCGAACACCGCCGGCCCCAGCCGCCGGGTCTGCCGGCGGGCGTCCTCGTAGGCCCGGTCCCAGCAGGCGACCCGGGCGCCCGTGACCAGCGGACCGAGCACCTCGGCGACCATCGTCCGGACCGCCACCGCACCCTGACCAAGGGTGTAGGTAAAGCCGGTCCCGACTCCGCCGCCGCGGTCGGTCACCGTGACCAGGACGACGCTGACCCGCGCCGACCCGTAGGCGCGCATCCGCGCGTCGAGCGGGACCTCCAGCACGGTCGCCGTGACCCGCTCGATTCGGTCGGCCACGGTTTCAGGACCGGTTTCAGGACCGGTTTCAGGACCGGCGACCGGCATGGATGGAACCCAGCCAGCGGATGGCCGCGGAAGTCATGTCCGTCGGCGTGCCCAGCTCCTCCAGATAGACACGGGTGTCCTCCATCTCGTGCCGTCGCCGCCCGGCGTGCTGGTGGGTGCCGTCGACCAGCCGGTCTACCAGCGCCTCGCCGCGCTCGCCGAGCTCGCCCGCGATCTGGGCCCGAACCCACTGCTCACAGCCGGCGGCCCGGGCGGCGGCGAGTGACTCGAGGATGGTGGTCGCCAGCGACTTCATGAATACGCTGCGCAGCAGCTTGCGGCTGGCCGCGGCGCCGGGCTCCCCCGGAACGATCTCGACCTGCGCCCGCAGCGGGCGGAGCAGGTTGGCGAAGGCCGTGGCTCCCGGACCGGCGGCGAGCACGGGCGTCCGCAGCCCCTGGCGGGTGACCGGGGCGAGCACCGCCACGTCGGCGAACAGGCCGGTGGCGAGCTCCCGCGCCACCGCCACCTTCCGCGCCGGCGACGCGGCGTTGAGGTCCGCGAAGACCGCGCTTGTCGCGACGTGCCCGGAGGCCGCCTGGGCCGCATCCAGCGAGCCAGCCGCGGTGGTCAGGCTCAACACCAGATCCGCCCCTTCGACCGCCTCCGGGATGCTGGCGGCCAGCCGGACCCCGCTCGGAGGTTCCATCGTGCGTACGTCGTAGCCGGTGACCGCGACCCCGGCGGCGGCGAGATCACCGGCGTAGCGACGCCCGGCTTCGCCGAGACCTAGCACCGCCGCTCGCATCCTTGCTCCAATGCTGTGCACAAGATTGGTCACAGGGTACGCCGCAACTCGGCTGCCAGTCAACGCGTCGCCCCCACGCCGAGTTGACTGAGTAGTAGGATTGTCACTAATCTTGCCGACAGTACTCACCGACCGGACTCGCGCCTTGATGCGCAGGCAGTGGTAGACCAACGGAGGACATGTGCTCAACGACATCGCGCACGAAACCTACGAAGCCGTCGTCTGGGAGGGTGCCGCTGGCGAGATTCGGGCCACCGCGGTAGGCGGCCGTGACTAGCCCGGAGGGGGCCGTGACCAGGCCGGAGGCGGCCGCCAACGCGGGCGATGAGGCGTACCAGCGGCTGCGGCAGGACCTGCTGGCCGGGCGGTTGCTGCCGGGGCAGCGGTTGGTGGAGACCGAGATCGTGGATGCGCTGGGGGTGGGCCGCGCGGTGGTGCGGGCCGCCCTGTCGCGGCTGGCACACGACGGCCTCGTCGACAAGGAGCCGAACCGCGGCGCGCGGGTCCGGATGGTCAGCGAGGACGAGGCGATCGAGATCACACAGGCCCGCGCGGTGCTTGAGGCGCTCGCGGCCCGCCACGCCGCGATCAACGCCGGACCCGAGGACATCGAGGTGATGCGCGACCTGCTCGCCGAGATGCGGGAGCTGCTGAGCCAGCATGACCTGCTTGCCTACTCCGAGTGCAACGGCAGGTTGCACCAACGGATCCTGACCGCCTCCCGACACACCACCGCCCAGCGGCTGATCACGAACCTGAGGGCACAGATGGTCCGGTTCCAGTACCGGACGATCCTCGTGCGCGGCCGGGCGAACGGGTCTCTCGCAGAGCACACGGCGATCGTCGACGCGATCGTCGCCCGCGATCCGGACAAGGCCGACGCCGAGATGCGCAACCACCTGGCGCACGTCGCGGACACGCTGGTCCGCACCCGGGACGCGGCATCCCTGGCCGGCTCGGGCGCGGCGCCGGCGCCACTCGGCTCGGGGACGCACTGAACGGCTGCGATATCGGCGCGCGCAATCCTCAACAAGTAGTCATTCGCCGACCGGCCCCGGCAAGCACCGGGGTCGCGGGGCGGCGCCCACCGGATGGTCGACCAACGGTGTGCCCGTCGCCAGCAAGCAGCCTTGCGCGGGGTGGGCCGGCAGCGGGAGACTGTGCGGCGTGGCTGACCTGATCGCGGTGGAGCGGATCCGGGATGCAGCGGCAACCATCGCCCCACATGTCCTGCGTACTCCTACAGTTTCCAGCCCCGGGCTGAGTGACCTGCTCGGCGTCGAGGTGGCTCTCAAGCTCGAGACTCTCCAGCACTGCGGATGCTTCAAGCCGCGTGGAATCACCAACAAGATCCTCTCGCTGTCGTCGGCGGAACGGGAGGCCGGGCTGGTCACGGTCAGCGGCGGAAACCACGGCCTTGCCCTGTCCCGCATCGCGGCGGCCATGGGCATCCGGGCGACCGTGGTGATGCCAGAGTCCGCGCCCGCCCGATCGAGAGCCGTCGTCCGGGCCAACGGCGCCACCCTGCGGCTGGTCGCGGATGTCGCGGCCGCGTTCGACATCGCCGACCAGGAGCGCGACCGCGGCTTGACCTACATTCATGCCTACGACGACCCGCTCATCCTTGCCGGGCATGGCACGCTCGGCCTGGAGCTCATCGCCGACGCGCCCGACCTGACCGACGTGCTCGTCAGCATCGGCGGCGGGGCATTGATCTCCGGGGTCGCCACCGCCGTAAAGGCGGCGAAGCCGTCGGCGCGGATCTGGGGGGTGGAGACCGTCGGCGCCGAGGCGATGACCCGGGCGGTCGCCGCCGGCCGGCCGGTACCGGTTGAGATCACGTCGATCGCCTCCACTCTCGGCGCCCCGATTGTGACCGACCGGACGCTCGCGCACACTCAAGCGTTGGTCGAGGACATCTTCGTGATAGACGACGCAGTGAGCCGTCCCGGCGTGTCCGGGGACTCGGTTTCTTGAGTCACCCAACGGCTGCCGGGGTCTGTCTGTGAGCGTAGTGCAGCTCTTCTGCGGCCACGGGGGTTAGGTCGTCGAGGTACTCGTGTGGCCGCTGGTTGTTGA
>WHTQ01000159.1 GCA_009377645.1 Micromonosporaceae bacterium
AAGCGAAGCCAGCGACGCCGTGGGTGGCTCAGGGTCGGAGCGGTCAAGCGAAGCCAGCGACGCCGTGGGTGGCTCAGGGTCGGAGCGGTCAAGCGAAGCCAGCGACGCCGTGGGTGGCTCAGGGTCGGAGCGGTCAAGCGCTGAGATGTCGCATCGGCTCGCGAGCGTCGCCGAAGGCAGCGACGCCGTGGGTGGCTCAGGGTCGGAGCGGTCAAGCGAAGCGAGCCAGGCCGTGGGCGGCCCGCTGGACGTGTTCGGTGGGCGCTGGCCGGCCCGGTTGGTCGGCAGCCACCTGATGGTCGACGAGGCGGTGGCGTTCGCGATCGCCCAGACCGATCCCGGCCGCCGCCGCACCGCGTACTGGCTGACCGGCGGTGCGCTGTTCCTGGCCTGGAACGTCGGCACCACGGCCGGGGTGTTGGTCGGCGGCGCGGTCGGTGACCCGGAGGCGTTCGGGCTGGACGCCGCCTTCCCGGCCGGGCTGCTGGCGCTGCTGTGGCCGAGCCTGCGGGACCCGGTCGCCCGCCGGGTGGCGGTGCTGGGGGCGGCGGTGGCGCTGCTGACCGCGCCGCTGCTGCCGGCCGGGGCACCGGTGCTGCTGGGGCTGGTCGGTCTGGCCGCCGCCGCGCCGCTGCCCCGGCGGCGCCGGACTCCGCGCCGGGAGAGGCTGCGGGCATGACGGCGGCGGTGGTGGTCGTCGCGGTGCTGGCGGTGGGGACGTACGCGCTGCGGCTGGGCGGGGTGTTGCTGGCCGACCGGGTGACGCCGCCGGACTGGCTGCGCCGGCTGTTGCCGCTGGCGGCGGTGGCGCTGTTGGCGGCGCTGGCGGTCACCGCGGCGCTGACCGAGGCGGGACGGGCGGCCGGGGTGGCGCGCCCGGCCGGAGTGCTGGTCGGGGTGATCCTGGCCTGGCGGCGGCTGCCGTTCGCGGTGGTGGTGATCGCGGCGGCGGCGACCGCCGCCGGGCTGCGCCTGCTCGGGGTGCCGTGACCGATCGCTACACCCGGTCGCCGAACTTTCGTCGGGGCAGTGGGATGCGCAGCTTCCGGAAGGTGATCGACCGCATCGCGACGTAGAGGTAGAGCCCGCCCATCCGCCCAGTGGAGTCCGGGTGGCGCTCCCGGAGCAGCCGCTTGACCTTCCGGCACAGCAGCAACACGTCGAGGATCACGGCGGCGGCGAGCACCGCCCAGAGCAGGTTCGCGACCAGGCGCACCTGGGCCGGCATGCTCGCGGAGGAGCCGAGCAGCACGATCAGGGCACCGCCGAAGAAGAACGTGCCGACGGTCCGGCGGGAGTCCACCACGTCGCGGGCGATTGCCCGGGCAGGTCCCCGGTCCCGGGCGGACAGGAAGCGGTCGTCGCCCCGCCGCATCCCCTCGGTGACCTCCCGCCGACGCTCCCGCCGCTGCTCCCGCACCTCCTGGCGCTCTTCTTTGGTCATCTCCTTGCGCGACCGGGCCACCGGGGCGGCGCCCGGCCGGCGCACGTGCGTGTTGGGCCGCTTGGGGGTGGCCATGCCGAGCTCTTTCTTGCTCGGGGTGTAGCCGGGGGGACGGCGCGACTCCGGCTCGGCGTCCGGAGAGCCGTCCCCGGAGTCGCCCCGAGAGTCGTCGGTGGTCAGCTCGTCGGCCCCCGCCGTCTCTACGGCGGTGGCCCCGGCGATCGGCTCGGTGGGCTTGCGGCGAAACAACGATGGCACGTGGCAAAGGGTAGCCGACGCCCGGACCCTCCGGCTGCCGGTGCGTCGATCATGGAGTTGCGGCACGACACGCCGACGACACGCCCAGGCAACTCCATGATCAACGCCACTCGGGGCTAGGCGTCGACGTGGGCGCCGAGGGCGGCGAGCTTCGCCTCGAAGTCCTCGTACCCGCGGTTGATCAGGTTGACCCCGTAGACCCGGGAGATGCCTTCGGCGGCGAGCGCGGCGATCAGGTGGCTGAAACCGGCGCGCAGGTCCGGGATCGTCAGGTCGGCGCCGTTCAGCTTGGCGGGGCCGGCGATCACCGCGGAGTGGGTGAAGTTGCGGCGGCCGAACCGGCACGGGGTGCCGCCCAGGCAGTCCCGGTAGACCTGGATCGTGGCGCCCATCTGGTTCAGCGCGGTGGTGTAGCCCAGCCGCTGCTCGTACACGGTCTCGTGGACGATCGACAGGCCACGGGCCTGGGTCAGCGCCACCACCAGCGGCTGCTGCCAGTCGGTCATGAACCCGGGGTGGACGGCGGTCTCGATCGCGGTGGCGCGCAGCTCCCCGCCCGGATGCCAGAACCGGATCCCGCCCTCCGGGTCGGGGGCGTCGTCGACCGCGTACGCGCCGCCGACCGACCGGAACCCGTTCAGGAAGGTCATCATGTCGACCTGCCGGGCGCCCCGCACGGTCACGTCGCCGCCGGTGGCGAGCGCGGCCGCGGCCCAGCTGGCGGCCTCGATCCGGTCCGGGATGGGCCGGTGCACGAACCCGCCGAGCCGGGGCACGCCCTCGATCTCGATCACCCGGTCGGTGTGCACAGTGATGATCGCGCCCATCTTCTGCAGCACGCAGATCAGGTCGATGATCTCCGGCTCGACCGCGGCGTTGCGCAGCTCGGTGACCCCCTGCGCCATCACCGCGGTCAGCAGCACCTGCTCGGTGGCGCCGACGCTCGGGTAGGGCAGGTCGAGCTTGCAGCCGCGCAGCCCGCTCGGGGCGGTCAGCTGCAGCCCGGCGTCGGTCTTGTCGACCACCGCCCCGAACTCGCGCAGCGCCTGCAGGTGGAAGTCGATCGGCCGCGGCCCGATGTGGCAGCCGCCCAGGTCCGGGATGATCGCCTGGCCGAGCCGGTGCAGCAGCGGGCCGCAGAACAGGATCGGGATCCGGCTGGAGCCGGCGTGCACGTTGATCTCGTCTACCGCGGCTTGCTCGACGTTGGCCGGGTCGAGCACGAGCGCGTCGCCCGCGCCGTCCGCGTCGCGCACCCGGACGCCGTGCAGCTCCAGCAGCCCGCGTACCACCTCGACGTCGCGGATCCGCGGCACGTTGTGCAGCCGGCTCGGCCCGTCGCCGAGCAGCGCCGCGACCATCGCCTTGGAGACCAGGTTCTTGGCCCCCCGGACCCGGACCTCACCGTGCAGCGGGTTGCCGCCGTGGACCACCAGCATGTCCTGCGGGGACAGCAGGGTCATGTCACCTCCAGCACTCCGGCAGCCCAACCCGTCGTCGTTACCGGTGGCCGAGCATAGCCGTCGGGAGATCGTGACGGGGTGCACAGCCGACCCGGCGTGGCACTTACGGATGAGAAACTGCGGGGCGGGTCTGCGCAGCTACTGGCTGTGCTACCGGAGTCGTCGACCGGTCGTTCGCGGTACGCGGGAAGCGCGGCCGGCCGCCTGCCAGAATGTGCCCGGAGCCAACCGGGTGGGTGGAGGAGGGGTCATCGGTAGCCGGTGGTGTCGGCGGGCCTGCCGGCGTCCTGGACCTCTGGCAGGTAGCGCCAGGCGTCGGGTTGGCTGCCGTCGAGGTCGGTGAAACCGTAGACCCTGGCGAGCTGCCCGCTGGAGAGGGACTGGCCGTTCCAGCGGGTCGCGTCCGGGTCGCTGGCCAGGGCGACGACCGCGCGGCCGACGTACGCGGGGCTCTCGGCGATGGCGAAGTGGGGGATGTGCTCGGTGGCGTTGCGCCAGTTCGCCTCGGTGACGCCGAAGCCTTCGAGCATGGCCTCTGAGCGGAGCCAGCCAGGAGTGAGCGCGACCGCGGTCGCCCCGTAGGGCGCCAGCTCGTGCCCCAGCGCGAACGCGGTCCGGAGGTTGGCGGCCTTGGCCAGGTCGTAGAAGAACGACACCCGGTAGTTGGTCGCGTTGTACTCGGTGGTGCCGTCGGTGACCTCGACGACGAGCCCGCCCGGTGACCGGATCAGCAGGGGGAGGGCGAAGTGGGCGGTGATGGCGTGGGTGTCCACGGCCAGTCGCAGGGTTCGCAGCCCGATCTGCAGCGACGACTCCCACACGGTCTTGTCCCACTCCATGGTGGTGGCGCCCCAGATGTCGTTGACGAGCACGTGCAGGGCGCCCTGCTCCCGCTCGATCCGGTCCACCAGGGCGGCGACCTGC
>WHTQ01000206.1 GCA_009377645.1 Micromonosporaceae bacterium
GCGGGCGCGAAGCCGTGGGCGCAACGGTGCTCCACCCGGCGAACGCGGCGGCGAACGCCCGATCCCGCTGGTGACGCTCGCCGTCGACGAGTGCGGCCAGGCGGCCGTAGGCGGCACCGAGGGGTTGCACGGTCTCGCCCTCGGCGAGCGCATCGCGGGCGGCGTCCACCCATGCCCCGTCCTCGGCGAACGCCGCGGTGGCCTGGGCGAGGTCGGCTGGAGGCGTGGTCGGTGGATCGGTCAGTCGCCGGGCCAGGCGGACCGCCATCTGCAGGATCCGCGCCCGCTCGGGCTCCTTGCCCGCGCGCAGGTGCCGCTGGACCGACACGGCAGCCTCCTCCAACCCAGCGAGTCGTTCCGCACCGGGCCGGTCGAGGAACGCGCTGAGCCGGCGCCCGGCGGACTCCAGACGCTGGCCGAAGGCGGCGGGCAGCACGTCGGAGGAGGCGGCGAACCCGAGGGCGCCGAACTCGGCCAGCAGGTGCTCGGCTCTGGCCAGCCAGCCGGAGACGGCGGGATCGTCACCGGCCTCAGTGGCGCGGCGGACGAGTTCGCTGGCGGCGTGCGCCCAGTCGCGGGCGATGGTCTCGGCGAGGTTCCGGGCGCCCAGCGGCGTTTCGAAGCGCGCCCGTGCCGCGACCACCCCGGCCTCGCCTGCCGCCCCGGATGCCCACAGGACATCACAGACCAGACCGAACGGCACCAACTCGGAGCCCCGGCCCTCGGCGACGAGGCGCAGCACATGCCCGGCCAGCGGCCCGGCGTCGGCGGCGAGACGCTCGGCGATGCGGTCCGCGTGCGCGCGGGCGGGGCCGGCCAGCGCGGTGCGCGCCCATTCGGTCTGTCCCCACCGCACCAGGTCGTCGGCCCTGGGGCGGTCCGTGTCCAGGCGCAGGGCGTGCCGCAGCAGCGTTCTCCACGCGGTCGGCAGGTCGAGGAACCCGCTCGGCGGTGCCGGGTAGCGCCGAGCCGGGGCGACATCGACCAGCAGGTCGACGAGCCAGCGGTGGTCGGCCAGCGCGGGGTCCAGGTTGTCGACGCGGAACTGGTGCTTCAGCGCGTCCCAACCCGATGGGCGCAGCAGGCGTTGCCGCCATACCCGCGCGAGCACCTCCTCGCCGAGGTCGGCCTCGTCCCGATCGGTGAGGATCACCAGCGTCTCGTCCTCGTCTTCCCGGCCGGCGAGCGCCTCGCGCACGGCCAGCGAGGACACGCACGGCACGATGCGTGCCGGCCCGGCCTCGGTGTCGATCACCGGTTGGCCGGTCCAACTGGGCACCGCGGCCAC
>WHTQ01000217.1 GCA_009377645.1 Micromonosporaceae bacterium
CGTTGTCGGTGATCTGCGGGGAGTGGGACCGCCCCCAAACCTCCACCACCCGCACCCGCAGCCGCAGCCGGGAGCCGTTCAAGGTCCGCTCGCAGTCCATCTCGACCGCGGCCACCACCAACTGGTCGACCACCCGGCAGCGGCAGCTGCCGCCCGGCGAGATCTACGGCATGCCCGACGGCCAGGCGCTGTACCTGTCCGGGTCCGGGTGGCGGCACATCACCCTCGCACCCCACTTCTCCCATCCCCGCTGGCAGACCGCGCTCGCCGCCGCGCCCGGCCGGATCGTGGTCTGGGGACCTCCCGACACCCGCCCACACCCCGCCCACCCCCAGGAGCAGGAGCAGGTGCGGGCGGCGCATCCCGCCCGGGCCGGCCGCCGCCTCCCCCATCCCAGCCGACACGGCGCACCACGCGACCTCGAAGACGCCCACGACCACGACGACCGCAGCGACCGCAGCGACGACCGCGGCGACAGCGGCGACGGGCCCGGAGAGGGCGGCCGGGAGCGCACCAACCAGCGGGCGGACCGCGACAGCAGCCCGGCGTCCGAGCCGCCCGACGCCCCTGCCGACAGCGTTGCCGCCCCGCAACCCGTCCCGCGATCCGACGACGGCCGGGGGCTGCCAGCCGGCCGGGGGGAAGCCGCCCGATGACCACCACCACCGACACCCCCACCAGCCGCACCGGTGGCGCGCCGACGGCGCTGGCCCAGGTGATGGCCGAGCGTGGGCTGCACGGGGACGAGGTCGCCTCCGCCGCCCGGGTCAACCCCGCCACGCTGTACAAGTGGTCCTCGGGCAGCGCCCGCCCGCGCGGGCCCGCCGCCGAACGGCTCGCCGCCACCCTCGGGGAACCCGCCGAGCGGCTGTTCCCCCACCTGGCCGGCCGCACCCCGCTCCGCGCCGAGCTCGACCGCCACGGCCTGACCGTCCGCGACCTCGCCCGCCGCATCGGCGCGCACGAGAACAGCGTCTACAGCTGGGTCACCGGCCAGCACAACCC
>WHTQ01000076.1 GCA_009377645.1 Micromonosporaceae bacterium
ACCCCCGACCAGCGCCGCGCCTTCGAGCTGATCGACACAGCCATCCCGCTGACCTGCAGGTAGCCAGAACCCACACCACCCCAACCCGGCGTAACCCCAGCTCAGCCGGCCATTCCTCACTCAAATCCGACGCAACTTCGGCCTAAGGAGGGCCGAGTGTGTCTCAACCGGGCAGTCTGTCAACGTCGGCCTGTACGATCCCGGCTGCACGCTGGGGAGAAGTCGCCGAGCTGCTCGGCTACCGACCGCAGTCGCGCGGTTCGTCAGCGCAAGATTCACGACCGGTGACTGGCAAGCGACTCAGCCAGCGACGGGTACCCTCCTACGGTGATCTGCTTTGATACGAATGTCGTGATCGGGGCAGTGGGTACGCGCCAGGAGACCTCGCTCGCATTGCTGCGCGGCCTCGCCTGCGTGACCGGTTACCCGCTCGCCCTGCCCCAGACGGTGTTCGAGGAGCTGATGGGCGCTACGAGCGGGCCCGTGTACCACGATCGCGATGATCGCCGCGACGAGTGCGCCCGGGGACTGCCCATTGCCGCTGGTGCCGTTGCATGATCGGCCCACGGCGAAGTTGCGACCCATCCCGCAAGCCCGACCAGCGCGCCGCACCCGGAGGTGCCTGCATCGCTGCCTAGCATCAGAAGCGTTGGGACCTCGCTTGCGCCAACCCGGTCTTGCCGAGGAAGGATGCTCCATGCTGAACGGGCGCACCGTCGTATTCCTTTCCTGCTCGGAGAGATTTCGAGCAACCGTGGCGGAGCCGATCCGTGCTGGCCTTACCGCGCTCGGGTACCACGCCGTGATCGTTAGCCAGGAACCCAGGCTCCTCGGTGCCGACTGGACGCCGGATGCCAAGGTCCAGTCGTACATGGATGCGTCCGACGCTCTGGTTGCCCTGTGCACCGCCGACAATCGGCTTGACGACGACAGCATGCAGACTCGGCCGAATATCATCGATGAGATTCAGCGCGCCCGAAGCACGCCAAGGCTCCGCGACAAGATCATGGTGCTGAAGGCGCCGGATGTAAGGCTGCCCAGCAACATCAACCCCGTCTACGAGGACCTCGACCTCGACGACACCGCCGCCGCGATCGAGAAGATCCGCATCCAGCTTCGTGCCTGGAACATCACGCCGGTCGAACCATCGTCACCGTCACCGTCAATACCGGCAGCACCCGCCATCCCGATCGAGCAACTGACTGACGGCCTCGCCTTGGGTGACGATGACAGGGCGTCCGCTCGCGCCTACCAACTGGCACTCAAAAGCACCCTAGAAGCACAACGGGACATCGCCGCTGAGGCACTGCAGCAGGTCGCTGCCGCCCGGGACGACACCGACATCCACATCACCTCCAGCCTGATCGAGGCGATGGGCCGGATCGATCCCAACCTCGTACCGCTCGACAGAATCGCGGAACTCGCCACCAGTGCCGAGGTTCCCAAGCGGATCGCGGCGATCTTCGTCCTGTGGGACCTCGCAGAGGCCGCACCAGGTCTAGTACCCCTGGGCATCGTCGGGCGCCTGGCCAAGCCGGCCGAGGAAGACTGGTACGTCGAGGCACCGGCGATGGCGGTAACCAAGCTGCTCATGTTGCACCGCCGGCACGCCCGAGTCATCTTTGACCACCTTGCTGGGTCGGCGGACGCCACAGACCGGCACGACGTAGCGGCCGCGTTGCTCAATCTCGCAGCAGTGGACGTGACCGCGGTCCCGCCGGACCTAGCCCAGCGCCTCTCCGAGGACGCTGACGATTTGGTAGCCGCAAAGGCCAGCGAGGTGGTCGCCGCTATCGCCCACCTGAACGAGGACGCCTACCGTAGGCGCTTCATGCCCTTCGGCATCTGACCACTGCCCGCTCGACCGCCGGGAACGTCTGCAAGCCAGGCACGTTGACCCGCTAGACAGGCCGTTCTGCGGCGTCGGGATGAGCAGGGTCGGGTACCGTCCTCTCGTGCGGGATCTGACGCTGCAGGACGTGGGCCTTCGTTTGCTGGCGCTGGACCGCGACTACACCTGGCGGGTCGCGCGCGCCTGCGTGCCCGATGGCGGGTAGCGGAGGCGGCCGTGGAGGATCTCGTAGAGACGGTGACCGCCGGCCATGCGACCGCCGTGAAGATCGTCCTCGCGTCGGTCCTGCTGGCCCTCGGGGTCTACCAGGCGATGCTGATGGCCGTGGGGTACGGGAAGGTGCGGCCGCCGTTCCTCACCCCGGCGAGCGCGGCGGCCGCCCACCGGGCGATCGGAGACGCCATCGTGGTGCTGGTGGTGGTGGTCGGGGCGGCCTGCCTGGGCTACTACGGCATCGAGGACAGCGTGCAGGACGGCGCGCCCGGCCCGGATGGTCGGGTTACCCTCCACGTCGTGGCCAGCTTCGCGCTCATCGGGGTGCTCGCACTGAAGCTCACTGTGCTGCACCTCTGGCGGCGGGCCGAGCGGTTGCTGCCCGTACTCGGCCTGGGGGTTCTGTCCCTGCTCTTCATCACCTGGCTCAGCTCCGCCGGGGCGTTCCTGGTGGGTGCGGGATGAAGCGCGACCGCCCGGCCCCGGCATGGCGCGCGGCCCAGGTCCTCGGCTCCGTGCTGGTGGCGGTCCTGATCGTCGCCGTCACGATCGCGGTGGTGGGCGCCCGGCTCCCGGCGATCCGGGACGACCTGCCAGAGCTGGAGGAGCAGCGCGAGGAGGAGGCCGAACGGCTCGAAGAGCAGCGTGAGGAGGAAGCGGAACGCCGTGAAGAGCAGCGAGAACGGTAAGGGTCGCCGCGGTCGTGCCTGCCCATCGAGCTGGTTCATGAGTGGCGCAGGTAGCTCGGCGCGGGTCACTTGCCGGGGAGCAGGCCGGTGTGCTGGGCGGCGAACGCCAGCATGTCGGCGAACTCCGCCGCCAGCATCGAGGCCGGCTTGCCCACCCCGTGCCCGGTCGCGGTCTCGATCCGGGCCAGCACCGGCGCCGGCCCGGCCTGTGCGCGCTGCAGCTCGGCCGTGAACTTGTGGCTGTGCGCCGGCACCACCCGGTCGTCATGGTCGCCGGTCAGCACCAGCGTGGCCGGGTAGCGCGTCCCCTCCCGCAGGTTGTGCAGCGGCGAGTACGCCCGCAGGATCGCGTAGTCCTCGGCCACCTCCGGGTCACCGAAGTCCGAGATCCAGGCCCAGCCGATCGTGAACTTGTGGAACCGGAGCATGTCCAGCACCCCGACCATCGGCAGCGCCACCGCCGCCAGCTCCGGACGCTGGGTCATCACCGCCCCGACCAGCAGGCCGCCGTTGCTGCGGCCGTGCAACGCCAGCTGCCGCCCGGTGGTGACACCGGTGTCCACCAGGTGCCCCGCGACCGCGGCGAAGTCGTCGAACACGTTCTGCTTGCGCTCCCGCGTACCGGCCTCGTACCAGGCGTGGCCGAACTCCCCGCCGCCGCGCAGGTTCGCCACCGCCAGCACCCCGCCGGCCTCCACCCAGGCCGGCCACGCCACCTTGAACACCGGCGTGATCGGCTGGTTGAACCCGCCGTACCCGTACAGCAGGGTGGGCAGCGGGGTGCCGGCCGGCCGGTCGGCCCGGCGGACCAGGAAGTACGGGACGACGGTGCCGTCCGGGCTGGTCGCGTGCCGCCGCTCGGTGACGGTCGGGCTGGTCACCGCCGACCGCGGCTCGGCCAGCGGCAGCGGCTCCACCTCGCCGGTCGCCAGGTCCACCCGGTAGCACCGGGTGTCCTGCACGAACGAGGCGACCCCGACGAATGCCTCCGGGTCGCCGGCGTGCCCGGACATGTCGACCACCGAGACCGGCCCGCCCAGCGCCAGCTCGCCCAGCTCGGTGCCGTCGGCGGCGAGCCGGTAGGCCCGGTGGGACGCGTCGTCCAGGTAGCTGGCCAGGAACCCGTCCCCGGCCCGGCGGATGCCGGACAGCACCGCGGCCCGCTCCGGCACCACCTCCCGCCACTGCACCGGTTGCCCGGCCGGCAACCCGGCCAGGTCGGCTACCACCAGCCGGTACCGCTGCGCGCCCTGGTACGTGCGCAGGTAGAGCAGGTCGCCGTCGCTGCCGGCCGGCTCGTAGATCGCGTCCGGCTCCGGCACCACGTCCAGCCGGGGACCGAGCGTGCCGTCCGCGCCGATCCGATGCACCGCCACCCGGTTGCGCCGGGCGGTGCCCTCGGCGATCGTCAGCACCAGCCACCGGCCGTCCTCGGTGATCTCCGCGGTGGCCCGCTCCCGGGGCGCGGCCGGCTCGTGGTAGACCACCTCGTCCTCGCTCTGGTCGGTGCCGAGCCGGTGCCGCAGCAGCGTGCCGGTGCCGAGCGCGGTCGCGTCGTCCCCGCTGGTCCGCTCGTGCTCCGGGTAGGCCCAGTAGAGGAAGCTGCCGGAGTCCGGGAACCACTGCGCCGTACAGAACTTCGAGCGGACCACCCGGTCCGGGGCGTCGGCACCGGTGTCGATGTCCCGGACCCGCCAGGTAGTCCAGTCACTGCCGGCCTCGCTGGTGCCGTACGACAGCCACCGGCCGTCCGGGCTGATCCCGACCCCGCTGATCGAGACCGTACCGTCCGGGCCCAGCTCGGCCGGGTCGACCAGCGTCCGCCCACCGGCGACCAGCTCGGCCAGGGTGTCGGCCACATGCACGCTGTCCTGGTCCTGGGTGCCATCGTTGCGGGTCACGACGTACCGGCCGGCGCGCCGCCAGGGTACGCCGGTCCGGGGCGCCCCGAGCACCGCGCCGACCACCGACGCGAACCACGGCCGGTGCTCCAGCCCAGCCAGGTACTCCCCGCTCACCCGGTTCTGGGCCGCCACCCAAGCCCGGGTACGCGGGGAGTCCGGGTCCTCCAGCCAGCGGTACGGATCCGGCACCGGGGTGCCGTGCCGCAGCTCGACCACGTCGTCCCGCTCGCTGTGCGGATATCCCGGTGTCGCCATCGCCTCGTCCTCCTGTCCGTCCGGCCCGGTCAGACCGGGCCGCCGATCCGCCAGTACCTACCGCCCTCCCGCGCCATCAGCTCCTCGTCGACCAGGTAGCGGCGCAGGGTGGCGTGGTCGGGATGCCAGGCCCGCAGCACCGCGTCCACCGTCCGCTCCGGATACTTCACCCCCGGCTCGAACGAGGCGGCGATGTGCTGCAGCACCACCCGCCGCTTGCCCCGGGCGGCCGGCAGCTGCACCAGCCGGCCGTCCTTGATGAACACCCGCAGGACCGCCGCGCGGGCCGGGTCCGGGTCCAGCTCGCTGGCGGGCGCCGGCGCCGGGGCCGGTGCCGCGGCCCGGACCGCCTCCTTGAAGGCCGCCTGGTCCGCCACCAGCGTCCCGTCCCCGCCCTGGCTGACCAGCCCACCGTCGGTGAGCCGGCGCAGCGCGACCGCCACCTCCCGGACCGGCCGGCCGGTCGCGGCGGCGACCTCGGCCACCGTGCCCGCCCCGAGCACGACCGCGGCGAAGACCGCCAGCCGGTCCGGCTCGGCGAGCAGCCCACACAGCTCGTCAGGTCGCATCTCCTGCACGGTATCCAGCCGGGCCGCGGTCCCGCTAACCAGCCGGCTGTGAAGCCGGGCCCGGGCCGCTTGACCGCGGGCTACGCTTCGCTCCGCCCGCTGGCGGCCCGCCCGCCCCGGTCCAGGCCGTCGACCAGGGCCAGGAACGGCCGGAACGCGGAGGCGAACGGCTGGGTCCCGTTGGCCAGCGCGGTCCGCAGCCAGTCCGCCGCCGACCGGGCCGGTGTGACGACCTCCTCCGGGTAGCCGAAGCTGGCCCGGTGCGCGGCGAACTCGTCCTCGTCGCGCAGCTCCACCCGCCCGCTGCCCCGCCGCCGCACCACGTCCAGGTCCAGGTCGATCAGGTCCACCGCGTGGTCGCCGTCCCAGCGGGCCGGGCTGGTGATGTCACAGTAGACCTCGCTGGTACGCGGTGGCGGGTTGAACATCGCCGTCCACCACACCTCGCGCGGAACCAGCAGCACGAACGGGATCCGTTCCACCGACGGCTGACCGTGGTAGATCGACTCGGTCCCGGCGCCCACGCCCAGCCAGGTCCCGTGCCGGTCGTCGGCCAGCCGGCGCGCCGGATAGTCCCGGTGCGCCGATCCGTCGAACTTCCGGTAGCGCACCCGCACCAGATCGGTCACGGTGCCCTACGTTACCGGTGGCCAGCGGACCAGATCGGCGGGCGCGACCCGCACCGGGAACGGGACATCCGGCTCGAACCACTCATCCCCGGTCACGTCGGCGACCTGCCGGAACTCGCCATCCGCGGCGAGCTGCCAGGCGATCAGCCTTGCCTCGGCCGGCCGGACAACAGGATCCACTACCCAGTACGCCGGGGTGCCGGCCCGCCGCAGCCGCTCCTTCTTCACGTTCAGATCGATCAGCTTGGTGCTGTGCGAGAGCACCTCCACCGCCAGCGCCGGCGCCGCCGGCAGGTCCTTGTCGGTCAGGTCGGCCACCCGCGCGACCACGATGTCCGGCTGCAGCTCGGTGTCCTCGGCCAACCCGACCGCAAACGGCGCGACAAGCACCTCGAGCTCCGGCGGGCGGGCATCATCCAACCGCCGATAGAGCCGACCGACGGCCCGCTGGTGCACCCGCCCGGGCGCGGCGCTCACGATGAGCACCCCGTCGACCAGCTCGTACCGCCGGCCGTCGTCGGGCATGCCTTCCAGGTCGGCGCGGGTGAACCGCCGACCCATGATCTCGACCGGTGCGACTGGCATAGCAACGACCATTGTTCCTCCCCGATAGGCATGTGCGCCACCCTGGCGGCTACCCGGGTGGCGGCGCAACCCCGCTCCCGCGTACCTGTGGATAACGCGTACCTGTGGATAACTTGAGGCGGTGTGGATAACCACCGGCGGGGCGGGGCCGGCGGGTACGGTAACCCGGGTGACCGCCCCGACCACCACCCCCACCGCCCCCGCGCCGGACCGGTCCCCGCCCGGCCAGCCAGACCTCCCGACCCTGCTCGCCGCTGCGGTCGCCGCCGTGCCCGGCGGCGTGCCGCGCCCCGGCCAGGAGCAGATGGCCACCGCGGTCGCCCAGGCGGCGGCGACCGGCGAGCACTTGGTGGTGCAGGCCGGCACCGGAACCGGCAAGTCGCTGGCGTACCTGGTCCCCGCGTTGCAGGTGGACGGTCCGGCGGTGGTCTCCACCGCCACCCTGGCGCTGCAGTCGCAGCTGGTCGACCACGACCTGCCCCGGCTGGCCGACGCCGCCGAGCCGCTGCTGCGCCGCCGCCCGTCGTTCGCGGTGCTCAAGGGCCGGCACCACTACCTCTGCCTGGCCAAGCTGGAGGGCAGCTCCGAGGAGGAGCCGCCGGACACCCTGTTCGACAACAGCGGCGGCGGCGGTACGCGGTGGCTGGGCGAGCTCGGCCGGCTCGGCAAGCAGCTGCAGCGGCTGCGGGACTGGGGGCTGGAGACCGCCACCGGCGACCGGGACGAGCTGGACCCGGGCGTGGACGACACCGCCTGGCGGCAGGTGTCGATGCCGGCCCGGGAGTGCGTCGGCGCGGCGAAGTGCGCCTACGGGGCGGAGTGCTTCGCCGAGGCGGCCCGGGAGCGGGCCCGGTCGGCCGACATCGTGGTCACCAACCACAGCCTGCTCGCGATCGACATGCTGGCCGGCGGGTACATCCTCCCGCCGCACAAGCTGCTGGTGGTCGACGAGGCGCACGAGCTGGCCGACCGGGTGACCTCGGCGGCACAGGCCGAGCTGACCGCCGACGCGGTCGACCGGGCGGCCCGGCGGGCGCGCCGGCTGGTCGAGCCGGAGGTGCACGACGCGCTGACCGAGGCCGGGGACGCGCTCACCGTCGGGTTGGGCCAGACCGCGGCGGGCCGGTTGGTGGGGCCGCTGCCCGGTCCGCTGCAGGAGGCGTGCACGCTGCTGGACGCGGCCACCCGCGCGGCGCTGTCCGGGATCGGGGAGGTGAAGGCCGACGACCCGGACGGCGTGACCAAGCAGCCGGCCCGGGCGGTGCTGGAGGAGCTGTCGGTCACCGCCCAGCGGCTGGTCTCGGCCGACGACGCGGACGTGGCCTGGGTGGAGCGGCCGGAGCGGCTGGACCGGCCCGGCGGCGGGCGGCCGGCGCTGGTGGTCGCGCCGCTGTCGGTAGCCGGCACCCTGGCCGACCACCTCTACCGGGAACGGGTGGTGGTGGCCACCTCGGCCACCCTGGCGCTGGGCGGCGCGTTCGACACGATCGCCCGGACGCTGGGCCTCGCCCCGGCCGGGCCGGCGGAGGACGTGGACGGCCAGCCGCCGTGGACCTCGCTGGATGTCGGGTCGCCGTTCGACTACCGGCGGCAGGGCATCCTCTACGTGGCCGCACACCTGCCCCGGCCGCGCGAGTCCGGCCTGCCGGACGCCTCGGCCGCCGAGCTGGTCCGGCTGGTCGGCGCGCTGGGCGGGCGTACGCTCGGGCTGTTCTCCTCCCGCCGGGCGGCCGAGCGGGCCGGCGAGGTGCTGCGGGAACGCACCGACCTGCCGGTGCTGGTGCAGGGCGAGGAGTCGTTGCCGCTGCTGGTGCGGCGGTTCCGGGAGGACCAGGGATCCTGCCTGCTCGGGGTGATGTCGCTGTGGCAGGGGGTGGACGTACCCGGCGACGCGTGCCAGCTGGTGGTGATCGACCGGCTGCCGTTCCCGCGCCCGGACGAGCCGCTGGCCGCCGCCCGGTCGGCCGCGGCGGACGCCGCCGGCGGCTCCGGGTTCGCCTCGGTCAGCGTGCCGGTCGCGGCCGTTCGGCTGGCCCAGGGCGCCGGCCGGCTGATCCGCTCGACCACCGACCGGGGTGTGGTGGCGGTGCTGGACTCCCGCCTGCACACCGCCCGCGGCTACGGCACCTACCTGCGCCGCTCGCTGCCGCCGTTCTGGTACACCACCGAGCCGGAGGCGGTGGTCGCCGCACTGTCCCGGCTGGCCGCCGTGGACACCGCCGCGACCACCTGACCCGCCGTCAGGAGTCGGCCTGCAGCGCGGGCGGGCGCGGCGGGGGCGGCGGCGGACGCCCGGGGGGTGTGGCCGGCGCCGGATGGGTGCTCACCGGTGGCCGGTGATACTGGTTCAGCCGCCGGACCACGCTGTTCAGCACCGCCACCGCGGGCACCGCCACCAGGGCGCCGATGATCTGGGCGACCAGGATGCCGGCGGTGACCGCGATGATCACCGCCAGCGGATGTATCTGGACCGCCCGGCTCATGATCACCGGTTGCAGGATGTTCCCCTCGATCTGCTGCACGAGGATGATCAACCCGAGCACCAGCAGCGCCTTGATCGGGCCGCCACCGTTCAGCACCCCGGGCAGGTCCGCGTCGACCAGCGCCACCAGCACCGCCACCGTGCCGGAGAGGAAGGCACCGATGATCGGCACGAACGCGCCCAGGAAGACCAGCGCGGCCAGCGGCAGGAACAGCGGGACCCGCAGCAGCCACAGCCCGAGCCCGATCCCGACCGCGTCGATGAAAGCGACCAGCACGGTCGCCCGTACATAGCCGGTCAGGCTGCGCCAGGCACCGTCGCCGGCGTACGTCATCGGGGCCCGGGCCCGCACCGGCAGGGTGCCCATCAGGAAGGTCCAGATCCGCCGCCCGTCGCGCAGGTAGAAGAACGTCGCCACCAGCGCCAGCACCATCCCGGTGATGAACTGGACCGTACCGGTGACCGCCGAGAGGCCCACGGTGGTGAGCGTCTCGGTGTTCTCGTTCACCCAGGCCGTGCCCTGTTCGACAAGGTTCTCGAGGTCGGCCTCGGTCAGGTTCAGCGGCGGACCCTGCACCCAGTCCTGGATGTCCGCGATGCCCTGCTCGGCGCTGGCGACCAGCTTGTCCAGGTCGGCCAGGAGCTGGTTGACCGCCAGCGTGATCGTGCCGACGACCACCCCGAGCCCGGCCACCAGCACCAGCAGCGCGGCCAGCGACCGGTTCCGGACCAGCGGCAGCACCCACCGCAGCGCCGGCGCCAGCAGGCCGGCCAGCAGCAGCCCGATCATCAACGGGGCCACCAGGATCAGGTACCGGTCGATCAGGTAGAGCAGCCCCCACGCCACCACCGCGACCACGATCAGCCGCCAGGACCAGGCGGCGGCGATCCGCAGGCTGCGCGGCACCGCCTCGTCGACCGTCACCGGCTGGGGCGGTGCCGCCGCCTCGTCCGCGCCCGGCGCCGGCAGGTCCGGGCCGGGCCCGTTCGGCTCCTCAGCCTTCGACCGGGCCGCCCGCACGGTGCTGCGGCTCACCTCGTACGCGTGGCGGACGTTGGCCCACGCGTTCTCGAACCGTCCCACCGGCATCCCCTTTCACACCCCAGGCCTCCTACGGTAGTCAACCCCCGCTAGCGGGTAGCGTCACCGTCGTGACCGCCGCGCCTCACTCTGACACCGGCCTGCCGATCCGCCTGCTGCACGACCGGGTGCTGGTGCAGCTCGACGGCGTCGAGGGCGAGCGCCGTTCCTCCGCCGGCATCGTGATCCCGGCCACCGCCTCGGTCGGCCGGCGGCTGGCCTGGGCCACGACGGTCGGGGTCGGGCCGCACGTCCGGACGATCGTCACCGGCGACCGGGTGCTGTTCGACCCGGAGGACCGCTCCGAGGTGGAGCTGCACGGCCAGGAGTACGTCCTGCTCCGGGAGCGGGACGTGCACGCCGTGGCCGCCCGCCGGGTGAAGCCCGACGCCACCGGGCTCTACCTGTAGTAGCGGTACGGGTCGGGGGGCGGCGGCGGGGGCGGCACCGGGGCCGGCGACGGCGCCGGGAGCGGCACCGGGAGCGGCAGCACCGGCTCGGCCGGCGGGGCGACCAGCCGGGCCGACCCGTCCGGGAACCTGATCTCGTACCGGAGCCCGTCCCAGCGGGCCGATGGCACCGCCGGGTCCCGCCCGACGTAGACCTGCCGGTGCGCCGAGATCTGCCGGAGCAGCTCCTGCTCCTCGGCCGCCACCCGGGCCAGCTCGGCCGGCCGGGAGTCGAGCCCCCGCTGGACCCCGTCGCGCAGCAGGGCCAGCCGGGTGGCGGTGAACTGGAACCCGCGCATCGCCCGCGCCCCCGGCTCGCCGGCCACCCGCCGCGCCCAGCGCCGGGCGCTGTGCCGGGCACCGAGCGTCCCCAGCGCCGCCACCTCCGGCGGGGACAGCCACCCAGCCCGGACGTAGTCCGGCAGCGTGCGCTGGGTCACCTGCCCCTCCCGGGCGCGCAGCCAGATCGCCAGCCCCACCATCCCGAGGAAGACCGGCATCATCACCGCCACGTACCCGTACAGGAAGAACAGCGGCTGGCCGGTCTCGGAGCTCAGCACCGCCATCAGGTTCCAGCTGGCGTGCAGCGCCATCGCCACCAGCAGCCCGACGATCGGGGCCAGCCGCCGCACCGCGCCCGACGAGGCGCGGGCGGCCAGCCCGATCCCGACCCCGGAGGCCGAGGTGAACAGCGGGTGCGCGAACCCGGACATGAACACCCGGCTGAGGAAGATAACGATCAGCATGAACAGCCCGGTCGCCGGGCCGAACTCGTCCAGCCCGGCCCGGAAGCCCACTCCCCCGAGATAGAGGATGTTCTCGACCATCGCGAACCCGGTCGCGGACAGGCCGCAGTAGACGATCCCGTCGGTGATCCCGGACAGCACTCGGGTCCGGAACACCACCAGCAGCAGCGGGAACGCCGCCTTGCCGATCTCCTCGACGACCGGCGCCACCAGCACCGCCACCAGCGCGTCGGGCAGGCCGACCAGCTCGGCCGCGGCGAAGTTGACCCCCAGCGCCAGCAGGGTGGCCGAGAACGCGCCCCAGGCGAAGCAGAGGATCAGGTAGTGGATCGGTTCCGGCTCATACCGGTCCAGCCACAGGAAGACCAGCACCAGTACGGGCACCGGGATGATCGCGGCCGCCAGCCCCACCGCCAGCGCGGCCGGGCCGATGTTCCAGCCGATCAACCCCAGCACCGCGATCGCGCAGGCCGCGATGACCGTGATCGCGGCGCCGATCTGCAGCCCGCGCCGGGTCCGGGACCGCCGGGCCGGGGCAGCCGGCGGCGGGGTGCCGAACGGCGGGGCGGCGGGCGGTTGGGCGCTCACCCGTCTGAGCGTAGAGGATGATAACGCTGCGCTGTGGGCATGGTGGCGGGCCGCTGCGCCAGCGAGGTGTCACCTCGCCGCCCCGGTAGGTCGTTGCAAGAGCGCCGGCGTGCGTACGCTTCGCCTGTGGGCGCTGACCTGATCGCGGACCTGGCCGCGGCGCTGCCGGCCGGCACCGTGCTGACCGACCCGGACCTGCGCCGGGGCCACCAGCACGACGAGGCCGACCTGTGCCCGTCCGGGCCGCCCGCGGTGGTGGTCCGGCCGACCGACGCCGACCAGGTGGCGGCCGCGGTCCGGATCGCCGCCGCGCACCGGGTGCCGGTGGTGCCGCAGGGCGCCCGGACTGGGCTGGCCGGTGGCGCCAACGCCACCGACGGCGCGCTGGTGCTGTCGCTGACCGGGATGGACCGGATCCTCGAGATCGACCCGGCGAACCGGATCGCGGTGGTGCAGCCGGGCGTGGTCAACGCCATCCTGGCGCGGGAGCTGGCCGGGCACGGGCTGCGGTTCCCGCCCGACCCTAGCTCCTGGGAGTCGTCCACGATCGGCGGCAACGTGTCCACCAACGCGGGCGGGATGTGCTGCGTCAAGTACGGCGTGACCAGCGAGCACGTGCTCGGCCTGGAGGTCGTGCTGGCCAGCGGGGAACGGTTGCGCACCGGCCGGCGTACCCCCAAGGGGGTGGCCGGCTACGACCTGACCCGGCTGTTCGTCGGGGCCGAGGGCACGCTCGGCGTGATCACCGAGATCACGCTGGCGCTGCGCCCGGTCGCGGAGCCGGCGCTTACCCTGGTCGCGGTGTTCGACACCACCGCCGCGGCCGGGGCGGCGGTGGCCGGGATCGCCGCCGCCGGGAGTACGCCGAGCCTGCTGGAGCTGGTCGACCGGGTGCACCTGGCCGCGATCGAGGCGTACCTGGCGGGGGCGGTGGGTGGGCGAGGCGGGACGCTGGGGCTGCGCACCGACGCCGCCGCGCTGCTGGTCGCCGCCTCCGACACCGGGCCGCGGGCGGCCACCGAGCTGGCGGAGATCGAGGCGCAGTGCCGGGCGGCCGGCGCCGGCGAGGTGTACGCGGCGACCGACCCGACCGAGGCGGAAGCGCTGCTGGCCGCCCGCCGGCTGGCGTACCCGGCGATCGAGCACGCGGCCGCGGCGGCGTTCCCGGGCGGCAACGGCGGGGTGATCGTGGACGACGTCGCGGTCCCCCGGACCGCACTGGCCGAGGTGCTGGACCAGATAGCCGGGATCGCCGACCGGCACGGGGTGACGGTCGGGGTGGTCGCGCACGCCGGCGACGGCAACCTGCACCCGAACATCCTGGTGGATCGGGCCGACCCGGACAGCGTGGCGCGGGGCCGGGCGGTGTTCGACGAGATCCTGGAGGTGGCGCTGGCGGTCGGCGGCACCAGCACCGGCGAGCACGGGATCGGGCTGCTCAAACGGGACTGGCTGGCCCAGGAGCTGGGCCCGGTCGGGGTCCAGGTGCACCAGGCGATCAAGCAGGCCCTCGACCCGGAGAACCTGCTCAACCCCGGCAAGGTCATCGGCTGGTGAAGTGGGCGCTGCGGCCGCGCGCCGTCCCCCGCTCCAGCAGGTCGCCGACCAGGCCGTTGAGGACTCGGTTGGCGTTCGGCCGGGCGAGGCCGGTCAGTGCCGCCGGTACGCAGGAGGTGTCCACCCGCCACCGAACCTTTCCGTCCGGGTCCTCCACCGGCTCGGGTGACTCGGCCACGAAGATCACCCGTAAACTTGCCATCAGGCTCCTGGTCAGCGCAGAACCGCCGCTTCGGGCGCGGCGAGGCGGGTGGCCAGGGCGGTTGCCCTGGCCACCCGCCGCCGTTACGCGCCGGCGCTACCGGTCGACGCCCGGCCGCGTCACAGGCCGTCGCACTGGCCGCTGGTACGGCCGGTGACCTGGTTCGGCTGGTCCTGGTTGACCGGCGCCGGGTCGTTGCCGGTGCACGCCAGCGGCCCCACGATAACGTTGCCGGACACCACGATCGGGGCGCCGCCGGTGGCGTTGTCGTGCAGGCCTACCGGGCCGTGGACCTGATTACCGGCCAGCACCAGGCTCCCGGTGGTGGCGCGTACCAGCACTTCGCCGGTCAGGCTGGTGTCCACCAGGTCCACCACGTCTGCCCCGTTGGCCGACAGTGGACCGATGACCGTGGCCTCGGCGGACACCAGCCCGGCGCCCTCGTGCACCTGCACCGGGCCGAGCACTCGAGCACCCGGCGCCAGGCAGGTCACCCCGTCCCGGACCGTCAACGGACGCGCCCGGGTGCCGGTGACCGTCTCGTCGCAGCCGACCACCCGCAGCTCGGCCGCCAGGTGTCCCACCTGGATCCCGTACCTGCCGGGCTCCGGCCGGGTGACCGTCCAGCCGACCTGAGTCGCCTCACCCGGCGCGAGCATGACCTCCGTGGCCTGCTCGGGTTCCCCGTCCACCAGCAGCGAGACGGTGAACGCACCTGCGTCGACGCCCACGTTGGCGACGTCGACATCGACCCGCACCGGCGCGCCGGTCACGGCCAGGTGCGGCTGGGCCCGCAGGTTCCAGGGCACGAACACCGGAAACTCGTCCCCGGTCGTGGCGTCGTACATCACCGTCGCGTAGTCCCGGCTCGTGCCCGAGCCGATGCTGTGGCCGGTCACGAAGACCCGGGACCCGTCCGGGCTCACGCTCAACGCGTTGACGCCGTCGAAGCTGTGGGCGGGCCCGTCGTACCGCGCCGCCCAGCGCTCCGCGCCGTCCTCGGCGTGGTACGCCACCGTCGCGTAGTCGGAGCTCGTGCCCACGCCCGGGCTGTGGCCGCTCACGTAGACGGTGGCGCCGTCCGGGCTCACCTCCACCACCTGCGCGATGTCGGCATCGCTCGCCGGCCCGTCGTACCGGCCGACCCAGCGTTCGTCGCCGTTCGCGGTGTCGTAGGCCACGGTCGCGTAGTCCGTGCCCGTGCCCGTGCCGGTGCTCCGACCGGTGACGTACACAGTGGAACCATCCGGGCTGATGGCCATCGCGAACGCGATGTCGGTGCCGCCGGTTGGCCCGTTGTATCGGGCGGCCCACAGCTCGTCACCGGTGGCGGCGTCGTAGGCCACCGTCCCGTAGTCGGCGTTCGCCCCGGAGCCGTAGCTGTAACCGGTCACGAACACCCGGGACCCGTCCGGGCTCACATTCACCGCCTCCGCGATGTCCCAGCGCAGGGTACTGCCGGGTTCGCCGTACCGGGCCACCCACAGCTGGTCGCCGGTGGCCGCGTCGTAGCCCACCGTCGTGTAGTCGTAGTCGCTGTTCACGCCGGTCCACAGCCGCCCGGTCACGAAGATCCGGGACCCGTCCGGGCTGACATCCATGGCGAGCGCGGTGTTCGGGCCGGCGGCGACGCCCGCGTACCGGGCGGCCCAACGCTCCTGGCCGGTCGCCGCGTCGTAGGCCACAGTCGCATAGGAGCTGGCCGGGGAGGCATCCGCGCTCTGGCCGGTGACGTAGACGGTCGCGCCATCCGGGCTCACGGTCAGGGCCAGCGCGGTGGTCCCGCTGGTCCGGTCGACCGGCCCTTCGTACCGGGCCACCCAGCGTTCCTGGCCGGTCGCCGCGTCGTACGCCACCGTGGCGTAGTCATCGCCGGTGTCCACGCCGGGGCTGCGGCCGGTCACGTAGACAGTGGAACCGTCCAGGCTCACGGCCAGGTCGTTCGGGACGTCGGAGCCGCTGGCTGGCCCGTCGTACCGGGCAGCCCAGAGCTCAGCACCGGTGCCGGCGTCGACCGCCAAGGTCCTGTAGTCCTCGCTCGTACCGTCCCCCAGGCTGTTGCCCGTGACGTAGACGGTGGCGCCGTCCGGGCTCATTCCCAGCCCGTACGCGATGTCCTGGCCGCTGCCCGGGCCGTCAAAGCGGGCGGCCCACAGCCGGTCCGGGCTGCAGTGGTCGCCGCACTCCAGGGCGAAGTCGACAGTGGCCAGACCGGCCGGCTCGACCGTCACCGGCTGGGCGGCGGGCGCCGGGAAGGTCTCGGCCGCCGCGGCCACGGTGTGGTCGCCGATCGGCACGTTGGCGATGGTGTACGCGCCGGCGGCGCCGGTCGTGACCGCCGGCACCGGGGCGCCGGGTAGCTGCACCGCCACGCCGGGCACGCCGTGGCCGCTCTTGCCGAGTGTGACCGTGCCGGCGATCGTCCCGGTCGGCAGCGGCTCCAGCTCGGCGTCGACGGTCGTCAGCCGATCCTCGACCACCTCGACACCCGGTACGGTCGCGTCCTGGTAGCCGAAGGCCGAGAGCTCCAGCGTGTAGCTGCCCGGCGGAACTCGCAGGTCGTAGCGACCGCTCGAGTCGGTACGGGCGGCTGCCGCCGCTTCCACCGCCTCGACCCGGACCCCGGCGACCGGGTGGTCGCCCTCGGCATCGGTGACCTGCCCGGTCACGCCGCTGTCGAGCACGAGCTGGCCGACGGCCAGGAACGCGTTGATGCGGCCATGGCCGTACCGGCTGTTCGGCCGGTCCTGGCCGTAGCGGTCGTCGAAGAACGACGTGTCGATCAGCTGGTCGCTGATCTCCTGGATGCTCAGGTCCGGATCGGCGGACAGCAGCAGCGCGGCCGTGCCGGCCGTGTGCGGCGACGCCATCGAGGTGCCGCTCGCCCGCCCGTAGATCGCCTCTGGGTCGGTGGGGAAGGTGCCCGGCGGCACGCTGGAGATCACATCCACGCCCGGTGCGGACACATCCGGCACCGTCCAGCTGTGCGGCCAGTCCGCCGGCGGGTCCAGCCAGTCGCTGGCCGCCAGGACGCCGCCGCTGGAGAAGGAGGCGACATTGTCGTCGATGTCGGTGGCACCGGCCGCCGTCGTCTCGTAGATGTTGCCGGGGCTGCCGTGGCATCCGTTGTTGCAGTTGCCCGCCGATGCGACCGGCATCACCCCGGCGAAGTACATGTTGCGGATCGGCTCGACCATCGTGTTGTCGAGGCCACCGCCGCGCGGTCCCAACGACATGTTGACCACGTCCGCTGGCTGCCCGGCCGGGTTGCCCTGGTGGTCGAACGGGTCGACCGCCCACTGCATGCCCGCGATCACCTGGACCGTGGTCCCCGAGCCGTTGGGCAGCACCATTGCGTGCATCAGGCTCGCTCCGGGGGCGACGCCGATGGCGGTCCCGTCCTGGAAGTTGTCGCCGCCGGCGATCGTGCCCGACACATGGGTGCCGTGCTCCTGGGAGTCGCGCGGGTTCGATGCCACCGGCTGCCCGGCGGCGTCGAACTCCATCCAGCCACCCGGGAACGTCGGATCGTCCGGGTCGTCGGTGACCATCTTTCCGGCCAGGTCCGGATGCGAGATGTCCACCCCGGTGTCCAGCACCGCCACCCGGCTCCCGGAGCCGTCCACCCCGAGCTCGTCCCACACCCGGTGCGCGCCGATCCGGTCGATCCCCCAGGTACGGTCCTCCACCGTGGCCGGCCCGACGCCGTCCGCCGGCGCCGGCGCGGGCTGCAGCTCCGGCTCCGGGACCGCCAGCTCGGTCACGGGCTGGATCGCCTCGACACCGGGGATCGCGGTCAGTGCCGTCATCGACTCCGCCGACGAGCGGGCCAGCACCAGGTTGGCCAGCCAGAACGTGTTAAGAACCTGCTGACCGTGGGCCCGCAGATGGTCCACGACCGGCGCTTGGCTGCGCTGCGCGGCATCCTTCAGCGCCGTAACGACCGCCTCCCGGTCGAACGCGATCCCCGCCAGGTCCGGTCTGGCTTGCAGCGAGACCAGGTAGTCGATCTGCTCGCCCGACGCGTCCGCGGCAGCCACCTCCGCCTGCAGCTGCGGATCGATGATCTCCGGGCGCGGCTGGCCCGCCGCCGGCGATGGGTCGGTGGGCTCGGCCGCCGCTGGCGCGCTCGCCGCCACCAACGCACCGAGCGCCACCAACGCCGTCAACCCGGCGCGCACACTCCACCTTCTCCTCGTCATCCTGCATCTCCTCAACCCAGCGGTCGGTCTTCACACGGGAACCCACCGGTGCTTGCGATCTGGCGCTTGCTGGCGCTCCGGCGTGGCTGGCGGCTCGATGTCCGGCCGCCGGTCTGCCGCTCGCGATCCCTCGTCGCGATCACCGCCGCCCACGTCACCGGGCGGCGGCACGCCATCCTCATGGCCACGATCGGACTCACCCACGCCTGCAGTCTCGGCGGTGCGGCGCAGCGTTGCACTAGGTCAGATCGTCTGTTTTTGCTCGCCGGAGACCGGCCGCCTACCCGCTAGCAGGTGGGCGAGCGCGGTCCGGGAATGTACGCCGAGCTTCTTCATCGCCGCGACCAGGTGCAGGTTCACGGTGCTCGGCGACAGGAAGAGCTCCGCCCCGATCTGCTTGTTCGTACGCCCGGTTGCCGCCAGCTCGGCGACCTCGCGCTGCCGGGGGGACAGGTCGCTACCGTACCCACGCCGGCCACCCCGGTGGCGGGACGGCAGCGAGACTCCTCGCTCGCGCGCCGCCTGGGCGGCACGCGCGGCGTCCCAGGTCGCGCCCAGCTCCTGGTAGGTGGCCAGCACCGCTCGCAACGCCGCCTCGCCCGGCGCCTCCTGGCCGCCGGCGGCGAGGAGTGCCGAGGCCGCCTGCTCCCGGGCCTGAGCGGCTTCGTACGGGCAGCCGAGCCGCTCGTAGTGTTCCGCCGCTGCCCGGAACTGGCCGGCCGCCGTGGACCACCGGTCACCGGCCGCCGCGAGGAAGCCTCGGGCATGCGCAAGGGCGGCCGCCGCGAGTGGTGCGTCGAGCCCGCGCAGCCTCCGGGCGCAGCGGTTGACCAGCGCGCGGACCTCGCGAACCTGCCCGGCAGCCGCCAGCGCCTCGGCCACCGCGGGAAGCACCCGCACCATCGGCCCCCAGAGCCCGATCGACTCCACGGTCTCGACCACCCGCCGGGCGCTCGCCACCGCGTCGCCGACCCGCCCCCGGGCGAGCGCCAGCCGGACCAGCGCACTGGCCGGGATCGGAAGCAGGTCGAACCCGCCCCGCCGCTCCGCCCGCTCGATGGCGTCCATGAGCCGGCCGGAGGCCACGTCCAGGGCACCCTGGGCCAGCGCCAGGCAGCCGGCCGCGACCTGCGCCTCGATCCGGCCGGGGAAGTCGTTGGCGGGGCTGTCGATGAGGGTCTCGGCCCGCTCGGCCAGGCCGTCCCACGCGCCGCGGCAGTAGTCGAACAGCGCCATGGTGGAGCGGGCGCGCAGCTCCAGGTGCCGGCTCTCGCACGCGACCGCACCCGCCAGGCTGGCGCCCAGCAGCCGGCCAGCGATCTCGTGGTGCCCCACATAGCAGGCTTCCATCCCGACCGACCAGTACGCCCTGGTCTCGTCCTGCTGGCGGGGCACCCCGCCAGTCAGCTCCAGGATCCGCTCGACCAGCGGCCGCCAGCGCGAGTCGCCGAGGCTCGTCAGCACCATCGCGGCCTTGCCGCACAGCAGCACCTCGAGGCCCGGGTCCTGGACCGTCGGGAGGATCTCCAGCGCCAGGTCCAGCCGGGCGCGGCGCTCGGCCGGGTCCTCCCCCAGGACCGGGATGCACCCCACCGCGATCATCGCCCATGCCTTGAGGTCCGGCTGGTCGTCCAGCTCCCCGGCCGCCTCGGCCAGCAGCGCCCGCACCTGACCCGGGTCGGCGCCGCCGAGCTCCCGGAGGGCCGCGAACCGGAACCGCAGCTCCCCCCGCACCGATCGGGGCAGCGGCTGCTCCAGCACCTCGCCGATCAGCCCGGTGATCTCGGCAGCGCCGCTGGTCTCCAGCGCGATCCGCCCCAGCCTGACCGCCAGCCGGCCGCGCCGCTCCGGACCGAGCGGGGCGTGCCGGAGCGGCGCGGTCAGCAGCCGGGCAGCCTCGTCCTCGTTGCCGAGCTCGGTCGCCCGCTGCGCGGCCCGCTCGGCGGCGTCCACCCAGTCGGCCAGCCGGCCGGCGTGGCGGAGGTGGTGCGCCACCTGGCCAAGTGGGACCGGGTCCAGCCCGCCGAACGCGGCCGCCGCGCGCTCGTGCAGTTCCTGCCGTCGGTGACCCGGGATGGCCTCGTAGACCGCCTGGGCGGCCAGCGGGTGGCGGAGGCCGACCTGGGACTCGCGCTCGGTGAGCACGCCCGACTCCAGCGCCTGTTCCATCCCGCGCCGGGCCCGGGGTCGGCTCAGCCGGCCGGTCGCCACCAGCACCGGCACCGAGACCGGCACCTGGAGCACCGCGGCGGCCTCCGCCACCGACCGGGCATCCCGGCCCAGCCGGTCCACCCGCTCCAGCACGTGGTTGCGTACCCCCGCCGGCACGTCCAGCTCGTCCAGCGTCCAGCGGGACCACCGCCCGCCGTGCTGCATCAGGCTGCCCCGCGCCTGCAGCAGCGCCAGCAGCTCCTCGACCGCGAACGGGAGCCCGGAGGCCCGCTCGCACAGGTAGCCGGCGAACTCCTCGGACACCCGCTCCAACCCGAGCACCCCGGCGGCCAGCGCGCCGGTCTGGGACGCGTCCAGCGGCGGCAGCTGCACCTGGACCCGGCGTACCGGCGCCGGCAGCTTGCTGGCCAGCGCCCGCACCCCCGCGGCGACCTCCTCGCCGCGGAAGGTCAGCAGCACCGACAGCTGCCGCGGCTGGCCGCCCAGCAGGTAGCTCAGGAAGTCGACGGTCTGCGCGTCGGCCCAGTGCATGTCCTCCAGCACCAGCACGGCCGGCCCCACCGAGCCGAGTACTTCCGCCAACGCGCGGAACACCCGGTGCCGCTCCGCGGCCCGGTCGGCCAGCGGCGCCAGCGGCGGCGGCAGGTGCACGGCGATCTCCGGCAGCAGCGGTTGCAGCGCCCCGGCCACCGGCGACAGCGGCGCCGCGGCGAGCGCCTTCCCCAGACCCCGCACCGCCTCGACCACCGGACCCAGCGGGAACGGGTCCCGGATCCGGCAGCACCCGCCGACCACGAACCGGCGACCAGCCGCGGCGGGGCCGGCCTGCAGCTCGGTGACCAGCCGGGTCTTCCCGATCCCGGCCTCGCCCTCGACCACCGCCACCGCCGGCGGGCGGGCCAGCACCCAGGTCAGCGCGGCCAGCTCGTGCGACCGGCCCACCAGCACCGACGCGGACCCACCCGGCTCACGCACAGACCGCACGTCGATGCGCCCAGCCATCCGGGACCTCCGAGGGGAACGAGGATCAACGAACTCGATTCTTCGGCGAACGGATCACCCCGCGCAAGGTCCCGCCCGACCCCAGCTCCGGCCAAGCTCGGTTAGCGCATCACTTGCCTGCATCGCAATGCTGATGCAGAATGGCAGGCATGAAGCGGACGACGGTCACCCTGACCAGCGAGCAGCAGCGGGCGCTCGACGCGCTGGGCCAGCCCGGGGCGTTTCAGGACGCGGCCCGCGCCTGGGCAGCCGAGCGCGGGATCGAGCTGAGCGACTCACCCGCGGAGGCGGCGCTGGTGCGGGTCCTGATCGATGCCGGCGTGGAGCACCTGCGCGCGCCGGCACTCGATCTGGCATACAGCGAGCTCGCGGCGTTCTACCAGGAAGAAGGGGTGCCGGCAGAGATCGACGCGCTCCGCGGCGACAGCCTCCAGCCGGCGGGTCAGGCCGAGGCGTGACCAACGTCGCTTCGCTGGCGGCCCACCGGAACCGCCATCCGCACCGTGGCCAGGTCTACTGGCTCGACATCCCAGGCATCGGCCGGAAGCCCTGGTTGGTGGTGTCGAACAACGCGATCAACCGCAACTCCGCGCTGGAGCAGGTCATCGCCGTCCGGATCACCACCGCTACCCGGCACCGGCACCTCCCGACCGTGGTGCCGCTGGGCGCCGGCGAGCCGCTGGCCGGTTGCGTCCTGGCCGGCACCGTGATGCAGCTACGCCGGGGCTGGTTCGCCGCCCCGGCCGGCGCGCTCTCCCGTGACGCGATGCGGGCCGTGGACGATGCCCTCAAAGAGGTGCTGTCGCACCGCTGAGCCGGAGGCCATGCCGCTAACCTATGCTTTACTAAAGTGTAGTTTAGCGAGTGAGGATGATGCAGAAGCCGCCTAGTCTGTTCGACCGCGATCGGGAGTGGCGGGCGTTGGACGCCTTCGTCACCGATCAGCGCCCGCTGGCGACGTTAGGAGTGGTGAGCGGGCGCCGTCGGCAGGGCAAGACCTACCTGCTCAACGCGCTGACCGAGGCGGTGGGCGGCTGCTACTTCGGCGCGACCGAGGGGTCGGCCGGAGAGTCGCTGCGGCTGCTCGGCGAGGCGTTGGGAGACTGGTCCGGCGCCGGCGCCCCGCTGCGACTAGACAACTGGTCGGCGGCGGTGGAACGACTGTTCTCACTCGGCGGCGATCGGCCGCGGACCGTCGTCCTGGACGAGTTTCCATACCTGGCTCGGGTCGAGCCGTCGTTACCCTCGCTGCTGCAGCGCGAGCTCGACGCCCCGGCGCAGGCGCGACATGGCAGCCGCGTGCGCCTGCTCCTGTGTGGGTCGGCGATGTCAGTGATGGGACGACTGCTCGCCGGCACCGCTCCGCTGCGCGGTCGGGCCGGGCTGGAGCTGGTGCTGCGGCCGCTGCACTACCGCGATGCGGCGCGGTTCTGGGGAGTCAGCGATCCGGGGCTGGCGGTGCTGCTGCACTCGGTGGTCGGCGGAACCCCGGCCTACCGCCGGGAGTTCGTCCGCGATGACGCCCCCCGAGACCGGGCCGACTTCGACGACTGGGTGATCCGGACGGTGCTCGAACCCGCCACCCCGCTGTTCCGGGAGCCCCGCTACCTGCTCGCCGAGGAACCAGACATCCGGGAGCCGGCGCTCTACCACTCCGTACTGGCCGCGGTCGCCACCGGCAACGCGACCTACGGTGGGATCGCCAACTTCGTCGGACGCCGGACCCCGGAGATCGCCCATCCCCTGGCCGTGCTCGAGGACAGCGGTCTACTTGCCCGGGAGCCGGAAGCGTTCCGGGCCGGGCGCCACCAGTACCGCATCACCGAACCCCTGGTCACCTTCTATCACGCGATCATGCGGCTACAGTGGACCAGGTTGGAGCTCGGCCTCGGCGGCCAGGTCTGGCGGGAGTCCGCCCAGCGATTCGCTGCCCAAGTCGTGGGGCCGCACTTTGAGCATCTGTGCCGGGTGTTCGCCACGACCGTCGGGCCGGAGCTGTTTGGTGATACCCCGGCCGAGGTCACCAGCGGGGTGGTCGGCGACCCGGGTAGGCGCGAACAGATCCAGGTGGACGTGGTGGTGTTCGGCCAGCCGGAGCCGGGCGCCGCCCGCCGGGTTCTGGCGTTGGGCGAGGCGAAATGGGGGGCGACGATCGAAGTCCGGCACCTGGACCGGCTGAGGCGCGCCCGCGAGCTGCTCGCGTCCCGGGGCTACGACACCCGCGACACCCGGCTGGCGTGCTTCGGCGGTGCCGGCTTCGACCAGGACCTGGTCGCGGCCGCCGGAGCAGACCCGGGGGTCCTGCTGGTGCCGCTCGACCGGCTCTATGCGGACTGACCACGACCACGAGGAGTGTCGACATGAGCGAGCAATCTGACCTGGCGCAGGTCACCCGGCTGGTGGGCGAACGGCGGGAGGCGTACCTGGGCCGGCTGGCCGACTACGTACGGCTGCCTTCGGTGTCGGCGGTCGGCGGCGAGCCGGTCCGGGCGGCCGGGGTGCAGATCCGGGACGTGCTGCGCTCAGGCGGGTTCGACGCCCGGTTGCACGAGACCGCCGGCCAGCCGGTGGTGGTCGCCCATCGGGGCGGTGCCCGGGACCGGCCGCACGTGCTGATCTACGGGCACTACGACGTGCAGCCGCCGGGCGAGGACGAGCTGTGGGACAGCCCGCCGTTCGAGCCGGCGGTCCGGGGCGGGCGCATGTTCGGCCGCGGCACCGCCGACAACAAGGGCCAGCACCTGGCCCACGTGATCGCCACCGAGCTGCTGGTCGAGCTGGCCGGCGAGCTGCCGTGCCCGGTGACCTTCGTGCTCGACGGTGAGGAGGAGGTCGGCAGCCCCCACCTGGACCAGGCGGTGCGGGAGCTGCGGGCGGAGCTGGCCACCGCCGACCTGGTGATCGTCAGCGACGGCCCGACCGCCCGGGACGACCGGCTCGACCTCGTCTACGGGCTGCGCGGGATCCTGGCCTTCGAGCTGACCGCCACCGGCGCCGACCGGGACCTGCACTCCGGGCACTACGGCGAGATCCCGCCGAACCCGCTGTGGACCCTGGTGCACCTGCTGGCCTCCATGAAGGACGAGGCCGGGAACATCACCATCGACGGGTTCGGCGAGCTGGCCACCCCGCTGCCGGAGCGGGAGCAGGCGGCGATCGCCGCGCTGGAGCCGGACCCGGCGCAGCTGCTGGCCTCGATCGGCGCACCCCGGCTGGCGCCGGCGCCGGTGGCCGGCGTCGCGCGGCGGCAGATGGCCCGGCCCACCCTGACCATCAACGGCCTGCACGGCGGGTACGGCGGACCGCGGAACAAGACCGTGCTCCCGCACCAGGCGCTGGCCAAGTGCGACATCCGGCTGGTCGACGGGCAGGACGCGGACACCGCCTGGGAGCTGGTGCAGGCGCACGTCCGCCGGCACGCCCCGGACGTGACCGCGACCTGGCACGGCGCCATGCACCCGGCCCGCACCCCGATGGACACCCCCTACGCGGCGGCGGTGGCGGGCGGGATCCGGGGCGCCACCGGGCAGGAGCCGGTGCACCGGCCGACCATGGGCGGCAGCCTGCCGATGTGGGTGTTCACCCGTACGCTCGGACTGCCGGCACTGGTGCTGCCGCTGGGCAACGTCGACCAGGCCAACCACGCCCCGAACGAGAACCTGGCGCTGGACCGGTTCTACCAGGGAATCGCCGTCTCCGCCTCGATCCTGCTCGCGCTGGCCCGATCATGACCGGCCGGCCAGGTCGGCGGCGCCGCGCACGTCCGGGGCGCCGAGCCGGGCGGCGTCGGCGGTCCGGTCGTCCGGCATCCGCTGCGACTCCCGCTCGGCCGCCACCCGGGCCAGGTAGTGGGCCACCTCCCGGTCCACGTCCGCGGCCGACCAGCCCAGCTCGGCGGCG
>WHTQ01000190.1 GCA_009377645.1 Micromonosporaceae bacterium
CAACGCGCCGGTGGTCCACCGCTGGTCCATCACCGTCTCCTGTCCCGTCGTTTGGCTTCGCCGGCGCCGGGCGGACACCCACCCAGGACGGGCGGGTGTTTCGGCCTGTCACATCGCCATCCCCGCGGCCTGCTGGTGGGCGCGGTCGTGGTCGGCCTGCCGGGCCTGGCGGGTCTGGCGGGCCTGCTCGGCGGCGGCCCGCACGAAGTAGGTCGCCGACCACCGGTCACCCTCGGCCTCATCCAGCTCCCGTTCAGCGGCCCGGCGGGCGGCGTCGGCGTCGTCGGCCAGCGCCCAGGCGTCCTCCGCCCGCCGCTCGCACCAGCTCCACCGCTCGTGCGCGTCGGCCAGCCGCCGCTCGGCCACCGCCCGCACCTGGCCGCCGACCCCGTCGGTGTCGGCGAGCCGGTCCAGGCGCAACTCGGCGGCGGCCAGCTCCGCCTCGGCCGCCGAGCGATCCTGCTCGGCGGCGTCGAAGATCCCCTGCAGATCGGCGGCCAGCCCGTCGGCCGCCTCGGCCTGCTGTTGCGCGGCGCGCACACGGCCCTCGGCGGCGGCCAGCCGCGCCTCGGCCTCCGCCACCGGCAGTCGTGTTGTCTCGGTCGTCTCGGTCGAGGTCATGACGTTCCTCCTTCGCTGCGGTCAGGTGCCGTCGTGCTGGTCGTGGTCGTGGTCCCAGTGCGGGCGGCGGTCACATCCCCAGCCCGACCCCGCGTTCAGGGGGCGGCGTCGCGCCCCCGTCGGGCCGCGGTCCGGGCTGGGCTTGCCGCTGCCGGCCGGTCTCGACCTGCCGGTCGGCGACGGCGGCGGCGCGGTCAAGGAGCCGGGCCAGGCTGCGGGCCGTCTGCGGGGTGTGGAGGCACTCCTCGGTCTCCCACGCGTCGTCCCCGCCGCCCTGGTAGAGCTGGTGGTTCTCCACGACCACGAACGGGCCCGGGATGAGGCCGCCGTGGCCGTCGCGGAGGTCGTCGAGGTCGACGCGGACCTTCGTCGAGTTCGACGCCAGAGGCATGATGTGCAGGCCGTCTAGCAGGTCCGCGAGGCTGGTCGGGGCCTCGTCCTCGGCGGGCGGCTGCGGGCGGGGGGCTTCGCCGTCGCGGAGCCGGTCGGCGATGTCCGCGGTGGCCTCGGCTGCGGTCATCGTCGGGCGGCCTGCCGCGCGCTCCAGCGGCTCGGCGGCCTCCCAGGCCTGCTCCAGCGACAAGGTCATGCTCCGCAGGTAGCCGTAGACGTCTTCGCGGGTCAGCGGCGGCTCCGCGTCGTCGTCCCATTGCGAGCCGATCCGCTCGCCCCGGTGCAGATCCGCGGCGAGGTGGGCGATGGTCCGCTCCAGCCGGCGGAGCGCATCGGTCGGCCACGCCCGCGGCCGTGGTTGGTCCGTCATGGCTGCTCCTCCTGTCGATTCGTGTTGGCCTCGTCAGCGCCGGGCCCACCCGGCAGACACCCACCCCGCAGGGCGGCTGTTCGGCCTGTCACATCCCGATCCCGACACCGCGGCCGTGCTGGAGACCGCGGCGCAGCTGCCGGTCGCGGGCCAGCCGCCACGCCGCCTCCTCACGCGCGAGCCGGGCGATCTCGGCCCGGCCCTGCTCGGCCAGCAGGCCCCGCGCCCGGTCGAGGGCGGCCTGCTGGGTCTCGCGGAACCGGCGTGCCTCCTCATCCGCCCACAGCCGCGACACCTCAGCCCACCCCCACCGGGTCCGCGCGGCCCGCGGCGTCGCC
>WHTQ01000168.1 GCA_009377645.1 Micromonosporaceae bacterium
CCGCCGCCGCCCTCGGCGCCGAGGTCGCCGAGGTCTTCGACCGGGTCCACCTCGGCCACCGCGGCGGCCGCGGCGGCCGCCTCGAGCTGCCTCTGGTCCCCGGCGCCCCCACGGTCGACCAGGTCCTGGACACGCCGCCGACCGGGGATGACCGCTGGGCCGAGCGGGCCGCCTGCGCCGACCCTGACCTGGACCCCGACGCCTGGTGGCCATCCTCGGCCGCGGACCCGGCGGAGGAGGCCCGCCGCGTGTGCGGCGGCTGCCCCGTGCTCCGCGACTGCCGCCAGGCCTTCCTCGACGACCCCGACACCCGCCGTCACGGCGCCGACGGGATCTGGGCCGGGCTGCCCGGCCGCGTCCTGCTCACCCTCACCCGCAACCACGACCACGGCCAACCCCGGGACCGCCGGTATGGCCGCGCTGAGACTGACGAGGGGTCTCCGCTGGGCCGGCGTCAGGTCGGCCGGCGGCTGACCGCGCTCATGAACACCCGAGGGCTGACCATCGACGACCTCGCCGCCGACCTGGGGGTCAGCCGCAGCGCCGTGGCGCACTGGCGGGCGGGCCACCGAACCCCCGGTGACCTCGCCGAACGCGTCGCCCGCCGGCTCGGCGTCGACCCCGACCAGCTGTGGCCCGACCGCGACCACGGCCGGGACGGGATCGCGCGGTGACCGGCCGATCAACCCCAACGGTCCGACCAACTTCGGCGACAACCCCGCGGTCGACCCTGCGGTCAACGCCTGCGCGTCACGGTCCGCTCATGCCCCGCCCGGACACGTGGACAGGGTTGGCGCCGCCAGCCATGCCGTCGGTCAGCCCCCACGGGCGGCCGCCACCGCGGCGCCCTGGCGGTCGCACTGCGCCGCCGCCGCGCCAGAGCCCCGCAGCCGCCCCCTGCCCCAGGCTCGACCACCCGGCTCACGTCGGCCAGCGTGGACGCGCTCTGCGACGGTCCCCCTTCGGCTGGGCCGGCGCCCGTGGCTTGCCGCCCGCCGCGCCACCATCAAGCAGCCCGCCGCGGTCACAGGCAGTGACCCTTCCGGTCTGCTGCCCGCCGGAAGGCCGCACCACGGCGAGCACGCTCCGTGGTCGGCTGTTCACGCACCGAAGGTGCAAGGGTGTCCTCGGGTTGCCGATTTGGTTGACATATGCGACGGGCGGACCTGTCAACGGGACGGTCGCGGGTCTGGTGACGCTGGGTGACCAGCGGCCAGGTCGCGTCGGTGCCGCGGGCTGCGGCTGCAGAGCGCCGGTGGTGGTTGCTGGTGGGGGTGGGCGCTGATGGCGTTCACCTTCGGCAAGATCACCGCCGGCCGGGTCGACTACTACACCGAACAGGTCGCGACCGAGCGGCACGACTACTACGCCGGCCACGGCGAAGCGCCAGGGGTGTGGACCGGCAAGTTCGCGAAGGATCTCGGCGTGTCGGGGCAGGTCGACGCGGAGGCGTTCCGCGCGGTGCTGACCGGCCGCCACCCCGACACCTGGGAGAAGCTCAAGCGGTGGCCGAACAAGGTCCTCGCCTTCGACGGGGTCTTCGCCCCACCCAAGTCCGTCTCGGCGCTGTGGGCCATCGGCACCCCTCAGGTCCGCCAGGCCATCGCCCAGGCCCAAGCAGCCGCCATCCACGCCGCGTTGGGCTACCTGGCCGAGCACGCCTGCGTCGCCCGCCTCGGCCGCCAAGGTGTCAACGCCCAGCCCGGCACCGGGTTCGCCATCGCCACCTTCACCCACCGCACCTCCCGCGAGGCCGACCCGCAGCTGCACACCCACGCGATCATCTCCAACCTCGCCGAAACGCCTGATGGCCGCCGTGCCGCGCTGGACGGCGCCCTGCTGTACCGGCACGCGGAAGCCACCGACGCCGTCTTCAAGGCCGCCCTCCGCTCCGAGCTGACCCGCCTGCTCGGGGTCGGCTGGACGCTGCGCGGCGAGCAATGGGAAATCGAGGGCATGCCCGCCGGGCTGTGCCGCCGCTGGTCCACCCGCAGCACCCAAATCGACGGCCTCATGGCCGAACAGGGTCTGTCCGGCGGCCGCGCCGCCCAGCAGGCCGCCTACGCCACCCGCAAGGCCAAGGCCGACACCGCCCCCCACGGCGAGAACCTCCACACCCGGTTCCAACAGGAAGCCCGCAACGCCGGCTACCTGCCAGAGCAGATCCTGACCGCCACCCTCCACCGCCTCCAACCGGACACTGCGCTCGACGCCGCCAACAGCATCGGCTCGACGCTCGGGCGTTCACGCGCCCTCGCCGCGCCCGAGCGGCCGCTCGGCGTGGACACGCTCCACCTGGTCGCCGGGCAGGACGTCCACACCCGGGCCCGGGCCGGAAACGGCGGACCGGTTGAACCGTCACTTGGCGAGGTTGAGGAGGCGGTGATCGCCGCCCTGGTCGGCCCCGAAGGGTTGACCGAGAAGGCCTCCAGCTTCGGCCGCCGCGACATCATCAACCACGCCGCCAGCATCCTGCCCCACTACAGCCAACACCTGGTCGCCACCGCAGGCGAGGCCCGCGAGCTGCTCGAGGCGATCGCCGACCGCGTCCTCCGCGACGCCCGGGTGATCCCGCTGCTGGACCCGGCCGCGCGGACCTCCGGGGAGGTCATCCGCCCCCGCGACGAACACGGCCGGGTCATGCGGGAGGTCTGCACCCAGGCCGAGCGGCGCTACTCCACCGTCGACCTGCTCGCCGCCGAACACGAACTCCTCCAACGCGCCACCGGGCGGCAGCACGCCGGCGTCGCGATCATCGGCCCCGAGCAGGTGGAGGCGGCGCTAGGAGCGTGGGTCAGAAATCCCACGGATGTGGTTCGGTGTGGTCCAGAATTGGTTCATGGCGATTTCCTCGGTTGATGAGCGGTTGTTCGACGC
>WHTQ01000056.1 GCA_009377645.1 Micromonosporaceae bacterium
CATCGATGGGCAGACCACCAACTATGTCTACGACCGGAACCGGCTGCAGTCGGCTACCGCGGTCGGGGGAACAACCTCGTCGTACAACTACGACCCGTACGGACGGCTGGATACGGTGGTCTCGGCCGGTGAAGTGATTGACCTGAACTTGCCTTACCTCCGCGATCTGGTTGACGCTGATCCGCTGGTTCAACGAGAACTGGCACGGCAGCGCCGGGACCTTGATACCTTGTGCAGCGCTCCCGTAGAGGCGACCAGTACCGTGGCCGGAGAGCTCCGTCAGCGTGCGCGAAGGGCTGGGCAGACAGTGTTCGACTTTCCCCTGGAATGAATATGAACGAGAGCCCGGGCGGAGTGGGGTGCAACTGTTGGTCGCCCGGTCACGGGACAGGCAGGTGGGGGCAAACCTGCCGGTAAGCCAGGGGTTGCAGTGATTCCGGCAGCGGAGCTGGCTTCGGTGGCTGATGCCATCACGTCGCGGCAGGTGCGCACCGGTCGAGAGATCGGGCATTCCGAGTTGCTGGCCGGCTTCGCGAGCCGACCGGTCGACATCAGCGGCTGCCGGATGGCGAGTCGCCGCATCGGGCGGCCAACCCGAAGGGGTCTGAGGTCGACGATATCTGTTTGTGCTACAGAGTACCGCTACCCGGATTCGTCTGTGTATCGGCCAGCTCCACCGCGTAGGCACGGGCGAGTCGGGCCGCTTGGTACTGCTCCGGTTCCGGAGACTCGACCAGCCAGCGGTCGACCAGCTGTTCCAGGGTGAAGAAGACCCGGTCGGGATCCTCGGCGAGCTGTTGCGCTATCACCTCTGGCGTGACCGCCCCCGCCGGGCCAAGAATCGGGAACACGCGCATCGCGAGCGGGTAGTCGGCGGCGATCGCCCGTAGGTCGGCGGCGAGCATGTCGCGCACCGACGGGTGCTCGGCGCCGAGCCCGTCCAGCGGCCTCCGGGCGAGCCGGGTGGCGTACACCTCCACGGGCACGTCGGGATGGGCGGCGAGCCACTGGCCCGCGCTTCGCAGCGCCAGCGGCAGCCCGGCACACACCTGCGCCACCTCCTGCATCGCTTCCGGGTCGGCACCGGTGCGCCCCGCTCCGGCGTACCGAGTGAGTAGCTCGGCTGCATCCTGGTCGGCCAGCGCGGCGACCTCGACCCGGTACGCGGCGTCGACGAGCAGCTTGTGTCGCCGGCTGATGGCGAGCAGCGTGAGACCTTCTGATCGCAGCAGCCGCACCAACCCGGAGTCGGTGGCGTTGTCGAGCACGATCAGCATTCGTTGGCCGCTCACCGCCGCCCGGTAGGCGGCGACAAGCTCGTCCACGGTACGCGGACCAGGCTCGACCGGCCGGCCAAGCGCGCGTAGGACCGCGGCCAGCCCAGCCGCGGTACCGTCGCCGCTGGCCAGATCGACGGTGACCCGCCCATCCGGGAACTGGCCGGCGGCCGGTTCCGCGGCCCGGGTCGCCAGGGCCGACTTGCCCGCGCCGCCCGGACCGCTGACCACCACCAGCGGCGGCCGCTCGCCCAGCGCGGCGGCTAGTGTAGCCAGCTCGGTGTCCCGGCCGATCAGCTCAGCTACCGGCACCGGGGTCAGGACGGCGGACTCCCGCGGCGCCGCCTCGTCCAGCCCTGGGTCGCGGTGCAGGATCGCCCGTTGCAGCCGCCGCAACCCGGGGCCGGGCTCGAGCCCGAGCTGCCCGGACAGGACCTCCCGGGCGTGCTGGTACGCGGTCAGGGCGGCGGACGGGTCACCACCGCGGTACAGCGTCAGCATCAACAGCTCCCAGCAGCGCTCCCGGATCGGCCATCGGGCTAGGTGCTCCCGCAGGTCGGCCACGATCCCCGAGTACGCGCGAGTAGGCAGCCGGGCCGTCACGTAGTCCTCGAACACGTCCAGCCGCTGCTCGTCCAGGGCACCCAGCCGGGCGTCCAGCCAGCCGCCGCGGGTCAGCCCCTCCCCGGCACGGTCGCCGCGCCACAGCGCCAGCGCCCGGTCCAGCGGGGCCATCGCCGCCGCCGGACGGCGCTCGGCCAGCAGCTCCCGCCCGGCCCCGGCCAGCCGGGTGAACCGGTCCGCATCCAGCTCCGCGTCCTGCACCCGCAGCTGGTACCCGCCCGGCCGGGCTGCCAGCCGCCCGTCCAGCAGCCGCCGTAGCGCTCCGGCGTGGCTGCGCAGGTTCGCCGTGGCCGAGCGCGGCGCCGGGCCCGGCCACACCGCCGCGCCCAGCCGGAGCAGTGGCACCGGCCGGTTCGCCTCCAGCAGCAGCGCGGCCAGCATCGCCTGTCGCTTCGGCGGGCCCGGCCGCACCGGCTCACCGGCCCGCGCGAGCCCGACCGGGCCGAGAATCTGGAACGCGTACGGCATCGGCTAGCCGATCTACCTAGGTGATCAAGATATTGATCCCCCGCAACCCGGTAATCGCTTGCGGCGTCCGCGAGGGGTACGGCTCTGTAACGCAGCCCACACCCTGCGCAGTTGAACAGTTCTGGTGCGCAGTTGCACGGCTGGCCGGGATCGTCCCAGCCGGCTGGTATGAAGGAGGCATGATCCAGCCAGCCGTGCACCCGGAGCCCACGCACGAGGTCATCGACCTGTGCCGTGACCTGATCCGGATTGACACCACCAACACCGGCGACCCGGAGACCACCACCCCCGAGCGGCCGGCCACCGAGTGGGTGGCCGCCCGGCTGGCCGAGGTGGGCATCGAGTCACAGCTGCGCGAGCCCACCCCGGGGCGCACCAGCCTGGTGGCCCGGATCGAGGGCACCGACCCGAGCCGGGGCGCGCTGCTGGTGCACGGGCACCTGGATGTCGTGCCGGCCGACCCGGACGAGTGGTCGGTGCCGCCGTTCGCCGGTGAGCTGCGCGACGGGTTCATCTGGGGCCGGGGAGCGATCGACATGAAGGACTTCGACGCGATGGTGCTGGCGGTGGTGCGCGGCTGGCGGCGCACCGGCTACCGGCCACCCCGCGACATCGTGCTCGCGTTCACCGCGGACGAGGAGGCCGGCAGCACCTACGGGGCGCGGTTCCTGGTGCAGCAGCACCCGGAGCTGCTGGCCGGCTGCACTGAGGCGATTGGCGAGGTCGGCGGCTACTCCTACACGGTCTCCGATGGCCTGCGGCTCTACCTTGTGCAGATCGCCGAGAAAGGGATCGACTGGCTGCGGCTGTCCGCCACCGGCGCGCCGGGGCACGGCTCGATGCTGCACGAGGACAACGCGGTCACCGCGATCGCCGAGGCGGTGGCCCGGCTGGGCCGGCACCAGTTCCCGGTCGAGGTCACCCCGGCGGTGCGGGCGTTCCTGACCCACCTGGCAGAGGCGCTCGGGCTCACGCTGGACCCGGACGACCCGGAGCAGGTGATCGCCAAGCTCGGCCCGGTGGCCCGGATCATCGGCGCCACCATCCGCAACACCGCCAACCCCACCCGGCTGCAGGCCGGCTACAAAGAGAACGTGATCCCCGGCCGGGCCTCGGCCACGGTCGACTGCCGCAGCCTGCCGGGCCGCTCCGACGAGCTGCTGACCCAGGTCCGCGAGCTGGTCGGCCCCGGGATCGGGATCGAGTTCGTGCAGCGGCAGCCGGCGGTCGAGACCACATTCGACGGTCCGCTGGTGGCGGCGATGACGGACGCGCTGCGGGCCGAGGACCCGGCCGCCCGCCCGATCCCGTACATGCTCTCCGGCGGCACCGACGCGAAGTCGTTCGCCACCCTCGGCATCCGCTGCTTCGGGTTCTCGCCGCTGCGGCTGCCGCCGGATCTCGACTTCGCCGCGCTCTTCCACGGGATCGACGAGCGGGTTCCGATCGCCGGGCTGCAGTTCGGCGTACGGGTTCTCGACCGGTTCCTGCGGGCGAGCTAGGAGCCGCCAATGAGCGAGGGCGGCCAGCGAGGCGGAGCGCCAGCGGAGCCGAGCGGCAGAGCCGCCGGCCGGCTCCGGCGCCGGGCAGCGGCCCGAGCGGAGGTCACAGCGTGAGCGACCAGCCGGCCGCGCTGGCGGAGGCGCTGGAGCGGGTGATGGTTGCCGCCCGCGCGCACCTGGCCGCGGTGACCGCCGCCGGTGGTACCCCCGACGACCCGACCGTGTGGCGCAGCTACCTGCGGCTCAACAACGCGTCGTACGTGTACGACCGGCTGATGCTGGATACGTTCGGCGAGGTGACGCCGTGGGACACCGACCCGATCGAGCCGCCGGACGGCGAGTCCCCGCTGGCCGCCGGAGCGGGCGGCGACGCGGGTCCGGACCCGCACCCGCCGGTGGTGTCGGTGCGGCAGCGCCGGGACTACCGGGTGCCGAGCGTGGCCGCGCTGCTGGCGGCGGCCGGGTCGGGTCGCGCCGACGGAGGCCGGCCCAGCACGGTCGCGGAGGCGGTGCTGGAGCTGGTCGGGGCCGGGGACTGGTCGCTGGCCAGCCTGGACCTGCCGGAGCTGGAGTCGCTGGCCGGAGTGGTGACCGTGGTGGAGTCGCCCCGAGCGCTGCCGCCGGCCGCCGACCCGGCCCTGTTCCAGGTCGGAGCCGGGGAGCGGCTGGTGGGCCGCCGGGACGAGCGACCGTTCGCCGGCGGGGACCGGCCAGCCGGGCCTGACCCGGCCGCCGGGGCCGCGGCGGTGGCGGAGCGTTGAGCCGAGCTGTTACGAGAGGCCGGGCTGCGGCCGAGCCGAGCTAGTACGAGAGGCCGGGCTGCGGCCGGGTGCTGCGCCAGCGGCGGAGCATGACCTGCCGGGTGCCGTCGGGATAGAGCCGCACCCGGGCCAGCTCCCAGCCGGCGAACTCTGCCTGGACCGTCAGCTGCGCCGTCGCGGTGGGCCGGTCGACCGTCGCCGGCAACCGCAGCGGCGCGTACTCGTAGCTCATCGCATCATCCTGCCCATTTCGCCTGGAGTTCGCCACCCCCGGCGGCGGTTTGAGGAGGGTCCCCTGCAGGGACCGGAGCCCCCGCAGGGGACCCCTCCTCAAACCTCGGGCGACCGGTACCCTGTGGCGGGTCGTCGTGGGACGGGAGGGGCGGATGCGGCTTGGGTTGAGCCTGGGCTACCAGACGGCGTGGAGCACTCCCGCCGACCACCTGGCGCTGGCGCAGGAGGCGGACCGGCTCGGCTACGCGGTGGTGTGGGCCGCCGAGGCGTACGGGTCGGACGCGCCGAGCACGCTCGCCTGGCTGGCCGGCCAGACGGCGCGGATCGACCTGGGCAGTGCGGTGATGCAGATCCCGGCCCGTACCCCGGCGGCCACCGCGATGACCGCCGCCACCATCGACGCGGTCTCGGGTGGCCGGTTCCGGCTCGGGCTCGGGGTGAGCGGTCCGCAGGTCTCGGAGGGCTGGCACGGGGTGCGGTTCGGGCAGCCGCTGGCCCGCACCCGGGAGTACGTGGAGATCGTGCGGATGGCGTTGGCCCGGACCCGGGTCGCGTACCAGGGTGAGCACTACCGGCTGCCGCTGCCGGACGGGCCGGGCAAGCCGCTCAAGCTCGGCTTCCACCCGCCCCGGGAGCGGATCCCGATCTACCTGGCCGCGATCGGCCCGAAGAACCTGCGGCTAGCCGGCGAGATCGCCGACGGCTGGCTGGGGACCTTCCTGTCGCCGGAGCACGCCGCCGAGCAGCTCGCCCCGGTAGCCGCCGGCCGGGCGGCGGTCACCGGCAGCGAGGACCTCGCCGGGTTCGACGTGGTCGCGAGCGTGCCGGTGGTGGTCGGCGAGGACGTGCCGGCCTGCGCCGAGCTGGTGCGCTGGTACGTGGCCCTGTACGTGGGGGGGATGGGCTCCCGGGAGCAGAACTTCTACCACGCCTGGGTGAGCCGGATGGGGTACGCCGACGCGGCCCGCGAGATCCAGGACCACTACCTGGCCGGGCGGCACCGGGATGCGGCCGCCGCGGTGCCGCTGGAGCTGATCGACCGGACCTCGCTGCTCGGCGATCAGGCCCGGATCGCCGACCGGCTGCGGGCCTACGCCGAGGCCGGGGTGACCACCCTGTCGGTCCTGCCGTTCGCCGCCGACCCGGACACCGGGCGGGCGACGCTGCGCACGGTCGCGGCTGCGGCGGAGCTGGCCGGGGTGGGTGGCTGACCGGTGGAGATCTGGCACGCGATCGTGCTCGGCATCGTCGAGGGCGTCACCGAGTTCCTGCCGGTCTCGTCCACCGGCCACCTGACGATCGTGGAGAAGCTGCTCGGGCTGCCGATCGACGATCCGGCGATCACTGCGTACACGGCGGTGATCCAGGTCGGTGCGATCGCCGCGGTGTTCGTCTACTTCCGGCGGGACATTGGCCGGCTGGCCTCGGCCTGGTTCCGGGGGATCGGTTCGGCGGCGGCCCGCCGCGAGCCGGACTACCGGTTCGCCTGGTACGTGGTCGCCGGGTCGGTCCCGGTCGGGATCGCCGGCTACCTCGGGCAGGACCTGATCCGGGGGCCGCTGCGCAGCCTCTGGTGGGTGGCCGGGTCGCTGATCCTGTGGAGTGCGGTGATGGTGCTGGCCGAGTGGCTGGCCACCCAGGTACGCGGGGAGCGGGAGCTCCGGTTGCGGGACTCGCTGATCATCGGGCTGGCGCAGTGCCTGGCGCTGGTGCCGGGGGTGTCCCGGTCCGGGGCGACGATCTCAGCCGGCCTGCTGCGCGGCTTCGACCGGGTCACCGCTACCCGGCTGTCGTTCTTCCTGGCCATCCCGGCGCTCACCGCGGCCGGGATCTACGAGCTGCCCGCGGCGCTGTCGGAGTCGATCGGCGTCGCGAACCTGGTGGTCGGCACGGTGGTCAGCTTCGTCGTGGCGTACGCGTCGATCGCCTGGCTGCTGCGGTTCGTGGCCGGCCACAGCCTGCTCACCTTCGTCTGGTACCGGCTGGCGGTCGGCGGGCTGGTGATCGGGCTGCTCGCTACCGGCACGATCACCGCCACCTGACCGGCGGGACCGCCGAGGTAGGGTCCCCGCTGATGGCTACTGTCCTGCTGGTGCGGCACGGCCGCACCGCCGCGAACGCCGACGGCGGGCTGGCCGGGCGCAGCCCGGTCGGGCTGGACGAGACCGGCCGGGCGCAGGCCGCCGCGCTGGCCGAACGGCTGCGGGCGGTCCCGCTGGCCGCGGTGGTGACCAGCCCGCTGCCGCGCTGCCGCCAGACGGTGGCGGTGGCGGTGCCGGGGCTCGCGGCGGCCGTGGAGGAGCGGCTGATCGAGTGCGGGTACGGCGACTGGCAGGGCCGGCCGCTCAAACAGCTGGTCGACGATCCACTATGGCCGGTGGTGCAGCAGCACCCGTCCGCGGTGACCTTCCCGGGCGAGGGCGGGGAGGCGATGGCGGGGATGGCGGCCCGGGCAGTGGCGGCGGTGCGGGACTGGGACGCCCGGGTCACCGCCGCGCACGGTGCCGAGGCGGTCTGGCTGGCCTGCAGCCACGGCGACGTGATCAAGGCGGTGGTGGCGGACGCGCTCGGGTTGCACCTGGACCAGTTCCAGCGCATCGTGGTCGATCCGGGGTCGGTGACCGCGATCCGGTACACCCCGGTCCGGCCGTTCCTGCTGCGGCTGGGGGACGCCGGCGAGCTGCGGTTCGACCCGCCGGCCACCGGTGCGGGCTCGGACGCCGCGGTCGGCGGCGGCGCCGGGGGCGGTTCCTTCGGCGGCTCTTTCGGTAGTGTCGAAGCATGAGCCACCAGGTGTACGCGTTCGAGCCGCCGGACCGGTTCGTCGTGGGCACGGTCGGCGAGCCTGGCGAGCGGACCTTCTACCTGCAGGCCAGCGGCGGGGGCCGGCTGGTGTCGGTGGTGCTGGAGAAGTTGCAGGTGTCGCTGCTGGCCGAGAAGCTGGACGAGCTGCTGGGGGAGGCGAACCGGCGGTTCGGGGTGCCGGCGGCGGCCGAGCCGGCCACCGGGGTGGTCGACAACGACCCGCTGTCCGCGCCGGTGGAGGAGGAGTTCCGGGTCGGCACGCTCGGGCTGGCCTACGACGTCGACACCTCGACCGTGGTGATCGAGGCGATCGAGGTCGGCGAGGAGGAGCCGGAGTCGGAGTCGGAGCCGGAGCCGGAGGCCGACGGCGGTGAGGACGAGGAGGAGCCGGAGCCGGCCGAGCACCTGGACCGGCTGCGGGTGCGGATCACCCCGGAGGCGACCCGGGCGTTCATCGAACGGGCCCGCCGGGTGGTGGCGGCCGGCCGGCCACCCTGCCCGCTGTGCGGGCAGCCACTGGACGCCAGCGGTCACATCTGCCCGCGCCACAACGGCTACCACCGGCGGCCGAGCACCGAGTGAGCGATCCGACCGAGGTCCTGACCCACGGGGTCCTGGAGCCGGAGGGTCGACTGGTCGACGCGTCCAACACCACCCTGCGGTGCTGGGCGACCCTGGACGGGGTGTCGGTGCGGTGTGTCTACAAGCCGGTCGCCGGCGAGCGCCCACTGTGGGACTTCCCGGACGGCACCCTGGCCGGGCGGGAGGTGTCCGCCTACCTGGTCTCGGCCGAGACCGGCTGGGACCTGGTGCCCGCCACCGTGCACCGGGACGGGCCGCTCGGCCCGGGCGCCTGCCAGCTGTGGGTCGAGGACCTCGCCGAGCCGGTGGTCGGCTTCCTGCCGGATGAGGAGCTGACCTCAGACTGGCACCCGATCGCCAGCGCGCGCAGTGACGACGGTCGGGCGTACACGCTGGCCCACGCCGACGACCCGCGGCTGGCCCGGATGGCGATCTTCGACACGGTGGTCAACAACGCCGACCGCAAGGGCGGGCACGTGCTGGCGGCGAGCGACGGCGGGCTGTACGGCGTGGACCACGGGGTCTGCTTCCATGTGGAGCCGAAGCTGCGCACGGTGCTGTGGGGGTGGGCCGGCCAGCCGCTGCCGGCGGAGGCCGACTCGGTGCTGGCCCGGCTGGCGGAGGCGGTGGACGGGCCGCTCGGCAAGGCCCTGTCCCGGCACCTCACCCGGGCGGAGGTGGCGGCGCTGGCGGAACGGGTGGCGGCGACCCGGTCCGGCGGCCGGTTCACCGGGCCCAGCCGGCAGTGGCCGGCGGTCCCGTGGCCGCCGGTCTGATCCTGGCTACCCTGGTCGGGATGGAGACCTGGATGGCACCCCGGGTGCCGACCCTGCCCGGCGCCGGGCGGCCGCTGGCGATCTACGACTCGGCCCGGCGATCGGTCCAGCCGGTCCGGCCGGGTCCGGCCGGAGCGACCATGTACGTGTGCGGGATCACCCCCTACGACGCCACCCACCTCGGGCACGCGGCCACGATGATCACCTTCGACCTGGCGGTCCGGATGTGGCGGGACGCCGGCGTCGCGGTGAGCTACGTGCAGAACGTGACCGACATCGACGACCCGCTGCTGGAGCGGGCGGTGCGGGACGGCGAGGACTGGATCGTGCTCGGGATGCGCGAGACCGCGCTGTTCCGGGAGGACATGGAGGCGCTGCGGATCGTGCCGCCGCAGGCGTACGTGGGGGCGGTGGAGTCGATTCCGCTGATCGCGGCCCGAGTGGCGGCGCTGCTGTCCGACGGCGCCGCCTACCGGATGGCCGACGGCACCGGGGACGTCTACTTCGACGTGGCCGCGGCACCGCGGTTCGGCTACGTCTCCGGCCTGGCCGGCGCCGAGATGCTGGCGCTGTCGGCCGAGCGGGGCGGTGACCCGCAGCGGCCCGGCAAGCGGGACCCGCTCGACCCGCTGCTGTGGCGGGGTGCCCGGGAGGGCGAGCCGGCCTGGGAGGGCGGGCCGCTCGGCCCGGGCCGGCCCGGCTGGCACATCGAGTGCGCGACGATCGCGCTGGACCGGCTCGGCGAGACGATCGACATCCAGGGCGGCGGGAACGACCTGCTGTTCCCGCACCACGAGTGCTCGGCCGCGCACGCCGAGCGGCTCACCGGGCTGGCTCCGTTCGCCTCCCACTACGTGCACGCCGGCATGATCGGGCTGGCCGGCGAGAAGATGAGCAAGTCCAAGGGAAACCTGGCGTTCGTGTCCCGGCTGCGGGCAGACGGCCTCGACCCGATGGCGCTGCGGCTGGCGCTGATGGCCGAGCACTACCGGGCCGACCGGGAGTGGACCGACGAGCTGCGCAAGCAGGGGGAGCAGCGGCTGGCGCGGTGGCGGGCGGCGGTGGCCGCACCGGCCGGCCCGCCGGCCGCGGACCTGCTGGCCGGGCTGCGGGACCGGCTCGCCGACGACCTGGACACGCCGGGGGCGCTGGCGCTGGTGGACGGCTGGGCCGAGGCGGCGCTGACCGGCGCCGGCGTCGGTTCTGGGTCCGGGTCGGGCGGTGACCCGGCGGCACCGGGGCTGGTCCGGTCCGCGGTCGACGCGCTGCTCGGCGTCCGGCTCTAAGCCGGCCGGGTGGGCGGCGGGCTGGTCAGGAGTCGGCGGGCAGTACCCGGAACGCGGAAAACCGGTCGCCCCTCGGCCGAAGGGCCCTGAAATGCCGCTCGTCGAGCGTCAACATCGCGTCCGTTCCCACCCGCGCGGCGAGGATGACATTGACAGCGTCGGTCAGGCCGACGTTCATGTCGATGTACTGCGCCACGACCTCCCTTGCCTCGATCAGGTCGGACAGGGCGATGGCGGCGACCTCGTACGCACCACCGGTGAGCTCATCCAGGACGGTGAGCGAGGCTTGCCCGCCGAGCCGAGTGGAGACCAGATAGTCGAGCTCGGCCATGACCATCGGTGAGACGATGGGCGGCGCGTCGGCGTCGAGGATCAGGTCCCGAATCCGCTTGCCTGCCGGATGGGTGTCGGTCATGCCCGCGAAGAGCGCAGACGTGTCCGCAATCAGCACGCCGCGGCTCACTGGGTAAGTCCGTCGGCGCCGAAGCCCTCGGCAAGCACCTCGTCCGCCCGGTCCGCGAGCGTGTGGTCGACGTTGGTGAACAGTGGCAGCCGGGGGCGTGGCCGCGGTGGCTCTTCGGCGAGCAACCGATCCACGGCCTCCCGGATCAGCTCTGCCTCGCTGCGGCGCCGGCGGGCAGCGGCCCGACCGAGTCGTTGTTTCACGTCGGACTGCAGGTAGACGGTGGTCCGGGTCATCGTCATGACATATATGCTACCTCGCTGCCACCAGCGGTCAGCCGAGGGCCAGGCCGGGGTCGTCGTCGGGCGGGCGGTCCGGGCGGGGCGCCGGCACCGCGTACCGCTCGGTGAGGGCGGTCATCGGGCCGGGCCAGGTGGCCTGCGCCACCTCGATCGGCCGGTGCCGGGCGTCGGACGCGACGTGCAACAGGTGCAGCACCGGCGTGTCCGGCCGGATCGCCAGCAGCTCCGCCTCGGCGCGGGTCGGCTGGCGGGCGGTGATCTGGTCGGTCGCGTGTGCGTACCGCCGGCCGGTGACCTCCTCCACCTCCTGGTAGAGCGGGCGGCCGAACCCGCGCTCCCGCTCCAGGTCGGTGCCGCCGGCGTCGGCGACCAGGAACCAGGAGGCGCCCACCTCGACCGTCGCCTCCTGGGTGTTGACCACGTGCCGGCGCACCACCAGCTCGGCTCCGTCGGCCACCCCGAACGCGTCGGCGACCTCCGGTGGCGCGGGGGAGCGGCCGACCTCGGTGAGGTACTGCCGGTAGCGGGCGGCGAGGTCGGAGTGGTACCCGCGGTGGGCGCCGTACCGGCCGCGGGAGAGCCGGTTCAGCCGGCGGCGGGTGCCGCGCACGTAGGTGCCGGAGCCGGGCTTGGTGATCAGCAGGCCCTCCACCCGGAGCTGGTCGATCGTACGCTGGACGGTCTGCTTGGCCACCCCGAAGGTCTGCGCGATCGCCGGGATGGACGGCAGCCGCTCGCCCGGGGCCCAGTCACCGCCACGGATCCGGGCTCGGAGCGCGTCGGCGATCTGGCGATGCGGGAACTCGGTGGCGCCGGGGTTGACGGTGGTCATGATTACAACCTAGCTTCCTAGGATGCACTACGCAACGTAACGCACCGCGCAACACGCTCGCAAAACCCAGCAACAACCAGAACCAGGCGCGCTCAGCGAGGACCGCGGCGCCGCAGATACTTCTCGAACTCGCTGGCGATCTCGTCGCCGGACAGCGGATGCAGGTCGGTGTCGCCGGACCGGGCCTCGAGCTCGCGGACGTACTCGGCCAGCTCGGCGTCCTGCTCGGCCGCGGTTCGGACCCGGCCCTCCCACTCGGCCGCCTGCTCGGGCAGGTCGAGGGTCGGCACCGGCAGGTCCAGCACCTCCTCGACCCGGTGCAGCAGCGCCAGGGTCGCCTTCGGGCAGGGCGGGCTGCTGGCGTAGTGGGGGACGTGCACCCAGAACGAGACGGTCTCCAGGTCCGCCCGGGCACCCGCCTCGTGCAGCACCCCGACGATGCCCAACGGTCCCTCGTACCGGGTTGGGGTGAGCAGCAGCCGCTCGGCGGTCTCGCCGCCGGACCCGCTGCCGCTGACCGGCAGCGGGTGGGTGTGCGGCACGTCGGCCAGCAACGCCCCCAACAGCACCAGCCGGCGCACCTCCAGGGCGTGGCACACCTCCAGCAGCTGGTCGCAGAAGGTGCGCCAGCGCATGCTCGGTTCGATGCCCCGGATCAGCACCACGTCCCGCTCGGCTCCGGACGGGCTGGCCGCGCCGAACCGGGTGGTCGGCCACTCGATGTGCCGGGTGTCGTCGACCAGGGTCAGGACCGGCCGGGTGACCTGGAAGTCGTAGAACTCCTCCGGGTCCAGGGTGGTCACCGGCCGGGCCTGCCACGCCTGCTCCAGGTGTTCGACCACCGCGGTGGCGGCGTCGGCGGCGTCGTTCCACCCCTCGAACGCGGCGATCGCCACGGGAGCCCGCAGCACCGGCAGGCCGTCGAACTCGGTCACCGACTCAGCCTACGGCCCAGGACCGGCCCGGCTCGCCCGGCCGCGCCGAGCTGTGCCGGACCGCACCTGACCAGGGAAGATCCGCCCCGAGCCGGAACGCCATCCGGGCTCGGGGGTGGCACCGGTTACCCTGGGGTGGATGCCGACCTCATTTCTCGACGCGCTGACCGACCGAGTGCTCATCGCCGACGGGGCGATGGGCACGATGCTGCAGGAGGCCGATCCGAGCCTGGACGACTTCGACGGGTACGAGGGGTGCAACGAGATCCTCAACGTCACCCGGCCGGACATCGTGCGCGGGATCCACGAGGCCTACCTGGCCGCTGGCTCGGACTGCGTCGAGACCAACACGTTCGGCGCGAACCTGGGGAACCTGGGGGAGTACGACATCACCGGCCGGATCCGGGAGCTGTCGGTGGCCGGCGCGGCGATCGCCCGGGAGGTGGTCGACCGCTGGTCGACGCCGGAGCACCCGCGGTTCGTGATCGGGTCGGTCGGGCCGGGCACCAAGCTGCCGACGCTCGGCCACGCCCCGTACGCGACCCTGCGCGACGCCTACCAGGACAATGCCGCCGGGCTGCTCGAGGGCGGGGTGGACGCGATCCTGGTGGAGACCTGCCAGGACCTGCTGCAGGCGAAGGCGGCCGTGCTGGGGGCCCGCCGGGCGATGGCTGAACACCAGGGATCCGGCCGGATTGTACCGCTGATCTGCCAGGTGACGGTCGAGACGACTGGGGCGATGCTGCTCGGCAGCGAGATCGGGGCCGCGCTGACCGCGCTGGAGCCGCTGGGCATCGACCTGATCGGGCTGAACTGCGCGACCGGGCCGGCCGAGATGACCGAGCACCTGCGCTACCTGTCGCAGCACGCCCGGGTGCCGATCTCGGTGATGCCGAACGCCGGGCTGCCCGAGCTGACCGCCGACGGTGCGCACTACCCGCTGACCGCGGACGAGCTGGCCGAGGCGCTGGCCCGGTTCGTGGGGGAGTACGGCGCGGCGCTGGTCGGTGGCTGCTGCGGCACCACCCCGGCCCACATCACCGCGGTCCGGGACCGGCTGGCCGCCGTACGCCGGGCGGACCGGACGCCGGCGGTCGAGCCGGGCGTCGCGTCGATCTACCACCACGTGCCGTTCGCGCAGGACGCCAGCGTGCTGATGGTGGGGGAGCGGACCAACGCGAACGGCTCCAAGGCGTTCCGGGAGGCGATGCTGGCCGGTGACTGGCAGGCGTGCGTGGAGATCGCCCGCGGTCAGGCCCGGGACGGCTCGCACCTGCTCGACCTGTGCGTCGACTACGTCGGCCGGGACGGGGCGGTCGACATGCGGGAGCTGGCCGGCCGGTTCGCCACCGCGTCCACGCTGCCGATCATGCTGGACTCGACCGAGCCGCCGGTGATCCAGGCCGGGCTGGAGATGCTCGGTGGGCGGTGCGTCGTCAACTCGGTGAACTTCGAGGACGGCTCCGGCCCGGGGTCCCGGTACGCCCGGGTGATGCCGATCATCCGGGAGCACGGCGCCGCGGTGGTCGTGATGTGCATCGACGAGGAGGGCCAGGCCCGCACCGCCGAGTGGAAGGTGCGCGCGGCCTCCCAGATCATCGACGACCTGGTCGGCAGCTGGGGGATGCGGGTCAGCGACATCTTCGTGGACACGCTGACCTTCCCGGTCTCCACCGGCCAGGAGGAGACCCGCCGGGACGGGATCGAGACGATCGAGGCGATCCGCCGGATCACCGAGCGGTATCCAGGGATCAACTTCACGCTGGGCGTCTCGAACGTGTCGTTTGGGCTCAACCCGGCCGCCCGGCAGGTGCTCAACTCGGTGTTCCTGCACGAGTGCGTGCAGGCCGGGCTGACCTCGGCGATCGTGCACGCCTCGAAGATCCTCCCGATGTCGAAGATCCCGGACGACCGGCGGAAGGTGGCGCTGGACCTGGTCTACGACCGGCGCCGGGAGGGCTACGACCCGCTGCAGGAGCTGATCGACATGTTCGAGGGGGTGGACGCCGCCTCGGCGCGCGCCACCCGGGCCGAGGAGCTGGCCGCGCTGCCGCTGACCGAGCGGCTGGAGCGGCGGATCGTGGACGGGGAGCGCAACGGCCTGGAGGCCGACCTGGACGAGGCGATGCACACCCGCTCGCCGCTGGACATCATCAACGACACGCTGCTGTCCGGGATGAAGACGGTCGGCGAGCTGTTCGGCTCCGGCCAGATGCAGCTGCCGTTCGTGCTGCAGTCGGCCGAGGTGATGAAGACCGCGGTGGCCCACCTGGAGCCGCACATGGAGAAGGACGACTCCGGCGGGAAGGGCCGGATCGTTCTCGCCACGGTCAAGGGCGACGTGCACGACATCGGCAAGAACCTGGTCGACATCATCCTGTCCAACAACGGCTACGACGTGGTCAACATCGGCATCAAGCAGCCGATCAACGCGATCCTGGACGCGGCCGAGGAGAGCCGGGCGGACGTGATCGGGATGTCCGGCCTGCTGGTCAAGTCCACGGTGATCATGAAGGAGAACCTGCAGGAGATGGCCACCCGCGGGGTGGCCGAACGGTGGCCGGTGGTGCTGGGCGGGGCGGCGCTGACCCGCGGGTACGTGGAGGACGACCTGCGTTCGGCGTTCGCCGGTGAGGTGCACTACGCCCGGGACGCGTTCGAGGGGCTGTCGCTGATGGACCGGCTGATGGCGGCCCGACGGGGCGAAGGGCCGGTGGTCGACCCGGAGCGGGAGGCGGCGCTCGCCCTGCGCCGGGAGCGCCGGGCCCGGCACCAGGCGCTGGCCGCCGACGCGCTGCCCGAGACCGCCGATGTGTCGGTGCGCTCGGACGTGGCCACCGACGTGGCGGTGCCGACCCCGCCGTTCTTCGGCACCCGGGTGGTACGCGGGGTCGCGCTGGCCGACTACGCGGCGATGCTCGACGAGCGGGCCACCTTCCTCGGGCAATGGGGGCTGCGCGGTTCCAGGGGCACCGGCGGTCCCACGTACGAGGAGCTGGTGGAGACCGAGGGCCGGCCGCGGATGCGGGCCTGGCTGGACCAGCTCACCGCCGACCAGGTGCTGGAGGCGGCGGTGGTGTACGGGTACTTCCCGTGCTACTCGGAGGGCAACGACCTGGTGGTGCTGGACGAGAACGGGCACAGCGAGCGGGCCCGGTTCAGCTTCCCCCGGCAGCGGGCCGAGCGCCGGCTGTGTCTGGCCGACTTCTTCCGGCCCCGAGAGACGGGCCAGCTCGACGTGGTGGCGCTGCAGCTGGTCACGGTGGGCCAGCCGATCAGCGAATACACCGCGAAGCTGTTCGCGCAGGACGCGTACCGGGACTATCTGGAGGTGCACGGCCTGTCGGTGCAGCTGACCGAAGCGCTGGCCGAGTACTGGCACGCCCGGGTGCGCTCCGAGCTGGTGCTGCCGGGCGGCGGCACGATCGGCGACGCCGACCCGGACCTGGCCGGCATCCTGCGCACCGACTACCGCGGCTGCCGCTACTCGCTGGGCTACTCGGCGTGCCCGGAGCTGGAGGACCGCGCGAAGGTGGTGGACCTGCTCGGGGCGGAACGGATCGGGGTGCAGCTGTCCGAGGAGTTTCAGCTGGCGCCGGAGCAGTCCACCGACGCTTTCGTGGTGCACCACCCGGAGGCGGCCTACTTCAACGCCAAGTGAGGCGCCGCGGCCGCCGCCGGGTGGCGCGGGTCGGGTCAGTGGTGGTGGCCGGACTCCAGCTGGGCCCGGATCTCACCGACCGGGTGCAGCGTGCTGTGGACGTTGACGTAGGTTGCGCCGGCCCGGATCGCGTCGACCAGCTCGTCGAACTCGCCGGCGGCGATGCCCTGCTCGGCGGCGGCGCCGACCACGTCGTCGGGCCGGATCGTGCCGCTGATGGTGGCCGGGGCGGCCGGGCACTCCTGGGTGCCCTCCGGCCCGTTTCCGAGGTTCGTGCAGAGGAAGGCGCTGATCCCGCCGGTCTGGGCCGGAGCGCCGAAGTGGATGTGCGCCTGCGTGACGTCTCCTTCGAGCCGGTTGTAAAAGACCCGGTACGAGATCTCGTCGCGCCGGTGTTCGATGTGCAGCCGGACCTGCCCGTTGCCGCTGGTCGAGATGGCCAGCGGCGTCTCCTGGTAGCCGGTGAGCTGCTCGCGGAACTCGCTCTGCTCGCCGCGCGCGGTTGCCGCACTGCCGGTGGCGACGGCGGCCACCGTGGCACCTAGCACCGCGGCGACCGTTATTAGCCGTGCCCGCCTGGTTATCACGTACTGCCTCCTCCCGTGCAGAGTGTCTAACTTGCGCAACGCCATACGGGCTGGTCCGGTTCAACGTTCGGGCGTGGCGTCATCGAATTCCCTGTCCAGGCGAAGGTGGCGGAGTCCAGGTCAGGATGGCGGATGATTGGCGGAGTCCGAGTCAAGATGGCGAGCCTTATCGGCGGCTGGGCGAGGCGATGCATCGAAAGGAGGGCCGAACACCGATGGCGATCACCGCCCTGATCCTGTTCGTCGCGTTCATGATGCTCGCTGGCGTCGTGCGCGCGGGGATTCAATGGCGTCGCACCGGTGACACCGGTGATCGGCGCTTGACCATCCGGCGCGGGCCGGTCCAATGGTGGGTTGATGGGCTGGGCGGCGGTGGCGCGATGGCCGTCGGTGCGGCCGCGCCCATCGCCGCGCTGAGTGGCCTGGACCCGCTGGCCGTCTTGCACAGGCCGCTCACTCAGGGTGGTGGCCTGGTGGTCGCGGCCTTGGGCAACGTGGCGACCTTCGCCGCGCAGATGGCCTCGACCGCCTCGCGAAGATTCGCCAGCGCCTCGTCCACCGACGTTCCCTGGCTGGCGACATCCAGCTCTAGGCACCGGGACACGTACCAGTCCTCTTCTTGGTGTACAGCTGCGGTGAGCGTGCGAACCACGCGAAGCCCTCAGGTCAAGGACAACCAGGGATAGCGTCGAACCAGCCACGACAGCCAGGCCGGGGCTCGGCCACTCGCACCGTCGGGCCGGCGAGATTTGAACTCGCGGTCTCCACACCCCCAGTGTGGCGCCTTACCAAGCTAGGCCACGGCCCGATGCCGGCAACCTGCCGGCTGGTGGAACTGTACCGCAGCTCCGGCGGCGGGTTGACCGGTTGGGGTGACAGTCGCTCGCATCCGCGTCTAGTAGCATGGCCATGGGTGGTTGGCGCTTGATCGCCGCGATGGCGAGCACCGTGCTGGCGGTACCGGCTAGCGCAGTGGCGGGACCGCCACTGTCGCAGCCGGAACCGGACGAGCTGCCGTGCCCGGTCGCGGAGCTGACCGACCAGCCGGAGCTCCCGTCGCCGCCGGCACCTCCGGCGCACCGGCCGGGTGACCAGGAGCTGGGCGGCGCGCGGCTGGACACCGCCGGGCTGGTGGTCCCGTCCGGGGCGCCGGCGGTGCCGGGCGACCTGAGCGCCACCTCCTGGCTGGTGGCCGACCTCGACACCGGCGCGGTGCTGGGCGGATGCGGCCCGCACCAGCACGGTATCCCGGCCAGCACCCAGAAGCTGTTGCTGGCGGCCGCGCTGCTGCCGGAGCTCGACCCGGACCAGGTGGTCGAGGTGACCCGGAAGGACGTGGACATCGAGCCGGGCAGCTCGGCGGTCGGCCTGGTGGTCGGTGGAGAGTACCCGATCGAGACGCTGTGGCTGGGACTGCTGCTGAACTCGGGCAACGACGCCGCCAACGTGCTGGCCCGGGTCGGCGGCGGTGAGGACGGCGTCGAGGGCGGCCTGCGGGCGATGAACGAGCAGGCGTGGCGGCTCGGGGCCTACCAGACCCAGGCGGTCACACCGTCCGGGCTGGACGGTCCCGGCCAGTTCACGTCCGCGTACGACCTGGCGCTGATCTCCAGGGTGCTGTTCGACCGGAGCGACTTCCGGCGGTACGTGGCGACCGAGCGGGTCGGCATCCCGGCGCAGCCGGACCAGAACGCCCCCGGGTTCCAGATCCAGAACCAGAACGACCTGCTGGCCAGCTATCCGGGCGCGCTGGGTGGCAAGACCGGGTTCACCGACCTGGCCCGGCACAGCTTCGTCGGGGCGGCCGAGCAGGACGGCCGGCGGCTGGTGGTGACCCTGCTCGGGGCGGAGGTGGTGCCGCAACCCGGCTGGCAGCAGGGGGCCGCGCTGCTGGACTGGGGGTTCTCGCTGCCGGCCGACGCGTCGGTGGGCCGGCTGGTGGAGCCGGACGAGCTGGCCGAGCGGGCCACCTCTTCGGCCGGCTCGCCGAGCCCGTCGCCGGCGACCGGTCCGGGTGGCGGCGGGCCGCCGGGCGCGTCCGCGGCGACTCCGGCCGAGACGATCAGCTTCACCGCGGTGGCCGGCGCCGCCCTGGCCGCCGGCGGCCTGGTCACGCTGGTCACGCTGCTGGTGACCGGCCGGCGGCGCCGCGGCTCGGGTACGGTCGCGCGATGAGCAACGATCACCAGACCGCCCCGGCGGCACTGCGAGAGCTGGCCGACGAGCTGCTCGACGCCCAGCTCGACGCGAGCCCGCTGATCTTCAGCCTGGTCGGGCTGCGGGAGCGCGACGACCGGCTGACCGACTACACCGAGGCGGGCGGTGCGGCCACGCGGGCCCGGGCGGGCGGGATCCTGGATCGGGTCGAGGCGCTCGACCCGGCGGCGCTGACCGCCCAGGACCGGGTCACCTGGGCGGTGGTGCGGCAGCAGGCCGCGGACGCGCGGGACGAGGTGGACCTGCGGGCGGTCGAGTACACCGTGACCGACGCGTTCGGCGGGGCGGCCGCCGACCTGCTGCGGTTGCTGCCGATGGTCGGCATCGGCGAGCCGGCGCACGCCGAGGGCTACCTGGCCCGGCTGGCGGCGCTGCCGGCCGCGCTGGCCGCGGTCGCGCAGCGGCACCGGGCCGGGATCGCGGCCGGCCGGCTGCCGGTGCGGCGCTCCGCCCAGGCCGCCGTCGACCAGCTGGAGCGGTTCCTGGCCGACCCGGCGGGGGACCCGCTGCGGGGCCCGGAGCCGGCGGCCGGTGGGGACGTCGACCTGGCCGGGTTCCGGGCCGCGCGGGACCGGCTGCTCGACGAGGTCGTGCATCCGGCGTTCGCCGGCTACCGGGACGCGCTCGCCGCCGACGTGGTGCCGCACGGCCGGCCGGACGAGCAGCCCGGGCTGTGCTGGCTGCCGGACGGCGAGCAGCACTACGCGACCCTGGTCCGGCTGCACACCACCACCGACCTGACCCCGCAGCAGCTGCACGAGACCGGGTTGGCGGTGATCGCGAAGCTGGCTGACGAGTACGCCGAGATCGGCTCCCGGGTCTTCGGCACCGGCCAGGTCGACCAGGTCTTCGGGCGGCTGCGCGACGACCCGGCGCTGCGGTGGAGCGACGGCGACGAGCTGCTCGCGGCGGCCCGGGCGGCGGTCGAGCGGGCGGAGCAGGCGGCGCCGGCCTGGTTCGGCCGGCTGCCCAGCCAGCGGTGCCGGGTGGCGCCGGTGCCGGACGCGGACGCACCGGGCGCCCCGCCGGCGTACTACCTGCAACCGGCGCTGGACGGGACCCGGCCGGGCACCTACTTCGCCAACACCTACCGGGCGGCCGAGCGCTACCGCTACAACGCCGAGGCCACCGCGTTCCACGAGGCGGTGCCCGGTCACCACTTCCAGCGCACGATCGCCCAGGAGCTGACCGACCTTCCGCTGCTGCGCCGGCTGGCCCGGGTCACCGCGTACACGGAGGGGTGGGGCCTCTACTGCGAGCGGCTAGCCGACGAGATGGGGCTCTACTCCGGCGACCTGGCCCGGCTCGGGATGCTGTGCCTGGACTCGATGCGGGCCGGGCGGCTGGTGGTGGACACCGGGCTGCACGCCCACGGCTGGAGCCGGCAGCGGGCGGTGGACTACCTGCGGTCCCACACCCCGATGTCGACGGTGGAGATCGAGAGCGAGGTCGACCGGTACATCGCCACGCCCGGGCAGGCGCTGGCCTACCTGGTCGGCCGGCTGGAGATCGAACGGCTGCGGGCCGACGCGACGCGGGTGCTGGACGGCCGGTTCGACCTGCGCGGGTTCCACGACCTGGTGCTGGGCAGCGGACCACTGCCGTTGCGGGTGCTGGCGCAGGTCGTGCAGGCGTGGGTGGACGACCACCGGGGCTGAGCCGGATGGTCGATTCGATGGCGGGGGTGGTGCTGGCGGCCGGGGCCGGCCGGCGGTACGGCATGCCGAAGGCGCTGGTGGAGTACGAGGGGCGGCTGCTGGTCGAGCGGGCGGCGGACACCCAGCACCGCGGCGGGTGCGCGCCGGTCGTGGTGGTGCTCGGGGCGGCCGCCGAGCAGGTCTGGGCGGCCGCGGTGCTGGCCGGCTCGGTGGTGGTGGAGAACCCGGGCTGGGGCAGCGGGATGGGCTCGTCCCTGCGGGTCGGGCTGGCGGCGCTGGCCGGGGCGGACGTGAGCGCCGCCGTGGTGACGCTGGTCGACCTGCCGGGGGTCGGCCCCGAGGCGGTGCGCCGGGTCGCCGGGCGGGGGAGCCCGGACGCGCTGGTGGTGGCCGGCTACGGCGCCGCCGGCCACCGGTGGGGGCATCCGGTGCTGCTGGGTCGGGACCACTGGCCGGGGGTGGTGGAGCTGGCGGTCGGGGACACCGGCGCGCGTCCCTATCTGCAGGCGCATGCAGCCGAGGTACAGGTGGTGCCGTGCGGCGACGTCGCCGACGACCGGGACGTCGACCTGCCGCCCAGGTAGGACCGTTCGCACTATTGCCGGCAGGTCGTTGACACGGCAGCTGGGCCGGCTGGCGCGGCTCGCGTACCGGATCGTGTGGGCCAACCCGCGTACCGCCCGCTCGGGCTACCGGCCGCTGGCCGGCGGGATGGCGGCGGCCTGGCCGTACTGCGACGCGGTGGTCAGCGCCCACCACCTGGCCGCACTGGACGACCTGCTGGTGGCGATCGGCGCACCGGGCAGGCGGTTGCCGCAACGGCTGGCGCGGGACCCCGGGCCAGGGTGACACTGGTGGCATTGAACGGTTGCGAGGTGGACCGGCCGTGCGTGACGTGATCGACGACCTACTCGGGTGGTGGCAGGCTGGTGAGCCGGTGGCGATGGCCACCGTGGTCGGCACCTGGCGCAGTGCCCCCCGGCCGCCGGGAGCCACTATGCTGGTCGGCCCGGACGGCACCGCCGTCGGCAGCGTCTCCGGCGGCTGCGTGGAGGGTGCCGTCTACGACCTGGGGCGGCAGGTCGCCAGCACCGGCCAGCCGGTGCTGGCGCGGTACGGGGTGAGCGACGAGGACGCGGCCGACGTCGGGCTGACCTGCGGCGGCACGATTGAGATCTTCGTGGAACGGGTCGACCAGGCCAGCCATCCGCAGCTGGCCGAGGTGGCGGGGGCGGTCGCGGCGGGCGAGCCGGTGGCGGTCACCACAGTGGTCCGGGCGCCGGCGCGCGGGGTGGACGAGCAGCCGGACCGCCGGCCGGCGCCGGGGCGGTGGCTGGTGGTGTGGCCGGACCGGCACACCGGAACGCTGGGCAGCGACCGGCTGGACCGGGTGGTGCTGGAGGACGCCCGGGGGGCGCTGTCGGCCAGCCGCACCGGACCGGTCTGGTACGGGGCGGACGGGCAGCGGCTCGGCGAGGAGGTGACGGTCTTCATCTCGGCGCTCGCCCCACCGCCGCGGATGATCGTGTTCGGGGCGATCGACTTCGCCGCCGCGGTGGCCCGGATCGGCGGGTTCCTCGGCTACCGGGTGACGGTCTGCGACGCCCGGCCGGTGTTCGCGACCAGCCGCCGCTTCCCCGGGGTGGAGGTGGTGGTGGACTGGCCGCACCGCTACCTGGCCGGTGAGGTGGCGGCCGGACGGGTAGACGGCCAGACGGTGGTGTGTGTGCTCACCCACGACCAGAAGTTCGACGTCCCGGCGCTGCGGGTGGCGCTGGCCCAGCCGCTGGCGTACGTGGGGGCGATGGGGTCCCGGCGCACCCACGCCGACCGGGTCGCCCGGCTGCGTGCCGACGGGGTTGCGGAGTCGGAGCTGGCCCGCCTCGCCTCGCCGATCGGGCTAGACCTGGGTGCCCGGACCCCGGAGGAGACCGCGGTGAGCATCGCGGCGGAGATCATCGCCGCCCGGTGGGGCGGTGGCGGCCAGCCATTGTCGCAGGTGGACGGTAGTATCCACGAGAACCTGGACCGGACCTAGCGATCGGACCGAGGGATGGAGCTGGAACACTCGTTCACCGTGGCGGTGCCGGTGGAGCAGGCCTGGCAGGTGCTGCAGGACCTGGAGCGGATCGCGCCCTGCATGCCGGGTGCCGCCCTGACCTCGTATGAGGGGGACGAGTTCGCCGGGACGGTGCGGGTCAAGCTGGGCCCGGTCGTGCTGACCTTCGCCGGCCAGGGCCGGTTCCGGGAACGGGACGCGGCGGCCCGCCGGATGGTGATCGAGGCCTCCGGAAAGGACCGCCGGGGCGGCGGCACCGCCCGGGCGACCGTGCTGGCCACGCTGCGCGACGACGGTGGGTCCACCGTGGTCGATGTGCACACGGACCTGGTGGTCACCGGGCGGGCGGCCCAGTTCGGGCGGGGGATGCTCGGCGAGGTGAGCAACCGCCTGCTGGGCCAGTTCACCGACTGCCTCGCCGAGAAGCTGGCCGGTGCCCCAGCGACTGCCGGTGCCCCAGCGGCGCCGGCCACCGCAACCGGCACCGGGGGCGCCGCAGCTAGCCCGGCCGTGGTGGAGCCGATCGACCTGCTCGGCGTCACCGGGGTGCGGGCCACCGCGTTCCGGCTGCTGCCGTACCTGCTCGTCTTCCTGGCCGGCGGGCTGGTCGGGGGCGGGCTGGTCGCCCTCCTCATCGGCTGACCAGCCGGGACGGCTATCCTGACCGGCCGGCAGCAGGTTACGTGATCATCGCGGAGGGAGGCGCGGGTGTTCCTGACCCTCCCGAACGCGATCACCGTGCTCCGGCTGCTCGGGATCCCACTGTTTCTCTACCTGCTGCTGGTCAGCGGCCAGGATCTGGCCGCGCTGGTGGTGCTGGTGCTCGGCGGCGGCACCGACTGGCTGGACGGGTGGGTGGCCCGGCGGCTGGGCCAGCAGAGCCGGATCGGGGAGCTGCTCGACCCGGTCGCCGACCGGCTCTACATCCTGGCCACGCTGGCGGCGTTCACCGCCCGGGAGATCGTGCCGTGGCAGCTGACCGCGGCCCTGCTGGCCAGGGAGCTGGTGCTGCTGGTCGCGCTGGCGCTGCTGCGCCGGGTGGGCTATGGTCCACTGCCGGTGCACTACCTCGGCAAGACCGCCACGCTGGTGCTGCTGGCGGCGTTCCCGGCGCTGCTGCTGGCAACCGCGGTGCCGACGGCGACCGGGTGGGCGGACCCGCTCGGCTGGGCGCTCGCGTGGTGGGGGCTGGTGCTCTACTGGGCGGCCGGGGTGCTGTACCTGGCGCAGACCGCCCAGCTGTTGCGACGGGAAGGAGGCAGGGCGTGACCGAGCCTCGCAACCCGTACCGCCCGCTGGAGCCGACCTTCCTGACCGACCTGTTCCGGGAGCCGCTGGATCCGGGCTACGCGGAGGCGGCGCAGCGCCGCGCCGCCAGCGCGGCGGCCGGCACGCCGCCGCCCCGCTGGCGCCGCGGGATGCGTGCCGGGACGGTCGTGACGCTGGTCGTGGTGGGGCTGCTGCTGGCCGTGGCCTACCGGCAGGTGGTCGCCGACGAGCCGACCCGCACGCAGGTGCGGGCCGACCTGGAGGACCAGATCCACCAGCGGCAGGCGGAGACCGACCGGTTGGCCCGGGAGGCCGAGACGCTTCGGGACGAGGTAGCCCAGCTGCGGGACCGGCAGATCTCGGACCCGCGGCTGGTGCGCGACCTGCGGGAGCTGGAGGCCGCCACCGGCCTGGGCCGGGTCCGCGGCGACGGGGTGGTGGTGGAGGTGGCCGACGGCCCGCCCGGCGTCGACCCGAAGACCGGCAACCCGGAGCTGGACCCGCAGGCCCGGATCCTCGACCGGGACCTGCAGCAGATCGCGAACGCGCTGTGGGCCGCCGGCGCCGAGGCGGTGGCGGTCAACGACCGGCGGTTGACCGCCAGCTCCACCATCCGCAACGCCAGCGGGGCGATCCTGGTCGACCGCCAGCCGGTCGCCGGACCGTACCGGATCGCGGCGATCGGGCCGGACCGGCTACGGGACCAGTTCGCCGCCTCGCCGACCGCCGACCTGCTGCGGCTGCTGGTCGACGAGTTCGGCGTCACGTACCAGGTGCGCTCGGCCGGGGGCCTGACCCTGCCGGCGGCCAGCGAGCCGGAGCTGCACCACGCGACATCCATCGGAGGTGACTGAATGGTCGCGGTGCTCGCCCTGGCCGCCGGGGTGGTGCTGGGGGTGCTGGTCGAACCGACAGTGCCGATCTGGCTGCTGCCGTACCTGCCGATCGCCGTCGTGGCCGCGCTGGACGCGGTCTTCGGCGGGGTCCGGGCCCGGCTGGACGGGATCTTCGACGACCGGCAGTTCGTCGTCTCGTTCATCTCCAACGTGCTCGTGGCGGCGCTGATCGTCTATCTGGGGGACCAGCTCGGGGTGGGCAGCCTGCTGTCGATCGGTGTGGTGGTGGTGTTCGGGGTGCGGATCTTCGGCAACCTGGCGGCGATCCGCCGGCACCTGTTCCGGGCCTGAGGGGGCGGTCATGACCGACGAGCAGACCGACCAGCCCCAGCCGCCCGCGGAGGAACCTTCGGCGGAGCCGGCGCCCGAACCGGAGGTCGAGGCGCCGGCGGTCGAAGCGGAGGTCGAAGCGGCGGCGCCGGAGCCGGCCGGTCGCCGGCGAGTCGGCGGGACCCGGCTGGTGGTGGCGCTGCTGCTGGGGCTGCTCGGGTTCACGTTCGCCATCCAGGTCCGCAGCGTGGCCGACGATCCGACCGTGGCCGCGCTCGGCGAGGAGGACCTGGTGCGGATCCTGGCCAACCTGGACGCCCACGAGGAGCGGCTCCAGCAGGACATCCGGGAGCTGCAGGAGACCAGCCAGCGGCTGCGTACCACCGGCGAGAGCCAGCAGGAGGCGCTGGCCGAAGCCGCCCGCCGGGCCGACGAGCTGGGGATCCTGGCCGGGACCCTGCCGGCCGAGGGGCCCGGGGTGACGGTCACGCTGCGCGGTGCCGGCGGGGCGGTCACCGCGGACACCCTGCTGGACGCGGTGCAGGAGCTGCGCGGCGCGGGCGGCGAGGCGATCCAGGTCCAGGGGGCGGACAGAGCGCCGGTACGGGTGGTCGCCAGCAGCTACTTCGTGGACGGGCCGGACGGAATCGTGGTCGACGGGAGGACGCTGCGCGGCCCGTACACGCTGGTGGTGATCGGCGAGCCGGAGACCCTCACGCCGGCCCTGCACATCCCCGGCGGGGTGGTCGAGTCGGTGCAGCAGGATGGCGGTACGGTGACCGTGCACGAGGAGCCGGGCGGGGTCGAGGTGTCGGCGGTGCGGCAGCCGGAGGCACTCCAGCACGCGCGTCCTGACTCCTGAGCAGCGGCGCAGAGCGGAGGGTCGGCAGTGGTTCCGGAGCAGTTGCGCTACACCGCGGGGCACGAGTGGGTGGCCACCGGCGACGACGGCCGGGTACGGGTCGGTATCACCCACTACGCGCAGGAGGCCCTCGGCGACATCGTCTTCCTGCAGCTCCCCGAGGTCGGCACGGTGGTCGCCGCCGGGGACGTGCTGGGCGAGGTGGAGTCGACCAAGAGCGTCTCGGAGATCTACGCCCCGGTGGCCGGGACCGTCGCGACCGTCAACGACGCCGCGGTGGACGCGCCGGAGCGGGTCAACGCCGACCCGTACGGCGCCGGCTGGCTGCTGGAGATCGAGCTACTGGAAACCGGGCCGGCCGGCCCGGATGCCTTGGACGGGCTGCTCGATGCCGCGGGTTACCGTAAGCTGACCGATGCTTAACGTCACGGCGACGTGCGGGCGGCCGCGCACCCGACGTGCCAGACTGCTGTGCCAGACCTGAGAGGTGGTCAGATGACCCGCCCAGACGACGAGTTCCCCCCGCTCGACGTCACGTCTACCCTGAACATGGGGTCGCTCGACGATGTCCTGGAGGGCCCCGACACCGAGGTCGCGCCGGGCCGGATGTCCGGATCGCTGCCCCCGGGAATGGCGCTGCTGGTGGTGCGGCGGGGGCCGAACGCTGGCGCCCGGTTCCTGCTCGACCATGATGTGACCACCAGCGGCCGGCACCCGGACAGCGACATCTTCCTCGACGACGTCACCGTCTCCCGGCGGCACGCCGAGTTCCACCGGGACGCCGGCACGTTCACCGTGCGCGACGTGGGCAGCCTCAACGGCACCTACGTCAACCGGGAGCGGGTGGAGGCGGCGACCCTCAGCAACGGCGACGAGGTGCAGATAGGCAAGTTCCGGCTGGTGTTCGTGGCCGGGCCACGCCCGGACGGGGGGGTCGACCAGTCGTGAGTCCGGCGGCCGGCCGGCGTGTACCGTTGCGATGAGAGCACAACCCGGTCGGAGGTAGGCGTGCGCGAGGTGAGTGTGGTCGGGGTTCGGGTGGAGCTGCCGACCAACCAGCCGATCGTGCTGTTGCGGGAGGTCGACGGGGAGCGGTATCTGCCGATCTGGATCGGCGCGGTGGAGGCCACCGCCATCGCGTACGAGCAGCAGGGGGTCAAGCCGCCCCGCCCGCTGACCCACGACCTGCTGCGGGATGTGCTGTCCGCGCTGAAGGCTCCGCTGCACGCGGTGGAGATCGTCGAGCTGAAGGACAGCGTCTACTTCGCCGACCTGCTGATCGGGGACGGGCTGCGGGTCTCCGCCCGGCCCAGCGACTCGATCGCGCTGGCGCTGCGGGTCGGGGCCACCATCCGGTGCTCCGAGTCGGTGCTCGATGAGGCCGGGATCATCATTCCGGACGAGCAGGAGGACGAGGTGGAGAAGTTCCGGGAGTTCCTGGACCAGGTCCGCCCGGAGGACTTCGCCGGCTGAGACCGGGCAGTGACGGCGTACGGCGTTTCGCGCCGAGCCGGCCCCGCCGCCGGCTATAAGCTGGAGCAGAACGGGGCCGACATCACATACCCGCCGGGAGGTTCGAGGGCCATGCCGGAGCCGCACGAGCCAGCCGGTGCCGCGGAGGCGAGCGAGCTGCCGGCAGAGGCGGTCGGATACCGCGGGGTGGCCGCGATGCACGCGGCCGGAATCAGCTACCGCCAGCTGGACTACTGGGCCCGCACCGGCCTGGTCGAGCCCAGCATCCGGCCCGCCGCCGGCTCGGGCAGCCAGCGGCTCTACTCGTTCCGGGACCTGGTAGTGCTGCGGGTGGTCAAGTCGCTGCTGGAAGCCGGCGTGTCGCTGCAGAACATCCGCAAGGCGATCGACACGCTGCGCGCCCACGGGGTGGAGGACCTGGCCGGGATCACCCTGATCTCGGACGGCACCACGGTCTACGAGTGCCGCTCGGCCGAGGAGGTCGTGGACCTGCTGCAGGGCGGGCAGGGGGTGTTCGGGATCGCGATCGGCGGCGCCTTCAAGGAAATCGAGGGCAGCCTGTCCCACCTGCCGGCCGACGGCGGGGAGCCGGCCGGGGCCCACGCGCAGCCCGCCGCCCCGGCCGCCGCCGCTGCGGAGCCCGCGGCCGCCGCCCGGCTGGCCGACGAGCTGGCGGCCCGCCGCGCCGCCCGCCGCCGAGCGAGCTGAGGCCGGCCCGGTTTCCGGGGACTGGTAACGTTGGCACCGAGCCGGTAGCTATACTGGTTCGGCTTGCAGGCTACGCCGCTAGACATGCTGGTTCGGCTTGCAAGCTGCGCCGAACTCCCGCGCGGGAGAGACCGCCGGACCAACAGTCGGGCGGCGCCGAAGGGGCAAATCCTCCCCGGAACCTCTCAGGCATCAGGGACCGCGCACGGGTAGGCACCTCTGGAGGGCCGCGGGTACGACAGAGGGGGAGGGCCGAGGACCCTACCCACTGGAGCGGCCCCATGACCAGCACCGGACACTCCTTCGAGCGTCGCCACATCGGACCGGACCCGGCCGCGCAGCGCCGGATGCTGGAGGCGGTCGGATACTCCTCGGTCGAGGAGCTGATGGACGCGGCGATCCCGGAGTCGATCCGCTGGCACGGCAGCCTGGACCTGCCGCCGGCGGCCAGCGAGCCGGAGACGATCGCGCAGCTGCGCGAGCTGGCCGCCCGGAACACGGTGGCGGTCTCGATGATCGGGCTCGGCTACCACGGCACCCACACCCCGGCGGTGATTCGCCGCAACGTGCTGGAGAACCCGGCCTGGTACACCGCCTACACCCCCTACCAGCCGGAGATCAGCCAGGGTCGGCTGGAGGCCCTGCTGAACTTCCAGACCATGGTGAGCGACCTCACCGGGCTGCCGGTGGCGAACGCCTCACTGCTGGACGAGGCGACCGCCGCCGCCGAGGCGATGACCCTGGCCCGGCGGGCCAGCAAGGCAACCAGCAACGTGTACGCGGTGGACGCGGACATCCTGCCGCAGACCGTGTCGGTGCTGCGGACCAGAGCCGAGCCGCTCGGGATCGAGGTCCGGATCGTGGACCTGACCACCGACGAGCTGCCGGCCGAATGCTTCGGGCTGCACCTGCAGTTCCCGGGCGCCTCCGGGGCGGTGCCCGACCAGGCGGCGCTGGTCGCCGCCGCCCACCAGCGGGGCGCGCTGGTCACCGTCGCCGCCGACCTGCTGGCGCTGACCCGGCTGCGTCCGCCGGGTGAGATCGGGGCCGACATCGCCGCCGGCACCACCCAGCGGTTCGGGGTGCCGATGGGCTTCGGCGGGCCGCACGCCGGCTATCTGGCGGTCCGGGACGGGCTGGCCCGGCTGCTGCCGGGCCGGCTGGTCGGCGTGTCCCGGGACGCGGACGGCGCTCCCGCGTACCGGCTCGCCCTGCAGACCCGGGAGCAGCACATCCGCCGGGAGAAGGCGACCAGCAACATCTGCACCGCGCAGGTGCTGCTGGCGGTGATCGCCGGCATGTACGCGGTCTACCACGGCCCGGACGGGCTGGCCGCGATCGCCACCCGCACCCACGACGCGGCCCGCCGGCTGGCGGCCGGGCTGCGCGACGCCGGGGTGGAGCTGGCCCACGAGGCGTTCTTCGACACGGTCACCGCGGTGGTGCCGGGCCGGGCGGCCGAGCTGGTCGCTGCCGCCGAGGCGGCCGGGGTGAACCTGCGGCTGGTCGACCCGGACCGGGTCGGGATCGCCTGCGACGAGACCACCACCGAGCAGCATCTGCGCACCGTCTGGACCGCCTTCGGCGCCGGGCCACCGGCCGATGAGCCCGGCCCGGCGATCCCGGAGCCGCTGCGGCGCACCAGCCAGTTCCTGACCCACCCGGTCTTCCACGCCCACCGCAGCGAGACCGGGATGCTGCGCTACCTGCGCCGGCTGGCCGACGCCGACTACGCGCTGGACCGCGGCATGATCCCGCTCGGGTCGTGCACCATGAAGCTGAACGCCACCACCGAGCTGGAGCCGATCAGCTGGC
>WHTQ01000078.1 GCA_009377645.1 Micromonosporaceae bacterium
GCCCACGTTGGAAGTGCCTCCCTGTGAAGAGAACCCGGTGGATGTCACAATCCCAGTTTCCCTTACAGGGCAGGCACTTTCATCTTCCCACGCCGCTACGACCGCCTACCTGACCATCCCCCGTGAATAAGCAGGGCTAATCATCCGATCCGAGGCTCTCCGACGATTAGGGCATCTTCGTGCCGCATACATTGACGTAAAGCGGGCCCGCTCACTGGCTGATGCCGCGAGTTATCGCTACCTCCTCGCGGCGGCCGAGCAGCAGCGGTCGACGGTCCTGTCTACTCTGGGCGAAGAGGTCGAGGCTGCTCGTGCGAGTGACTGTGCGCAGCAGCTTTTCGCGGGAGCGTCCCGCGCTTTCAGGGATCCGCTGATCGAGCTTCTATTGGCGTCAGTGCCAGCAGATGCTCACAGCGGTTCACCGCGCCGATAGGGTCGGCCGCGACGGCCGAGGCGGCTGTGGATGGCGCGTTCGATCAGGGCGGAGATTCCGGTTGAGCGTTCCGCGTCGGGAGCGTCCTCGGGGGACGGTGCTACCCGGACCCGTAGGTCGGTCAGGAAGCGGACGATCTCCTGGTGCAGGCCGACCAGTCCGCCGGCGAGCGGGTCGTCGCCGCGTACCGGTCCGCCTATGTGTTCGGTGATGGTCTCCGCCAGCTCCACCGCCGTGGCGTTGCGCAGGATGATCCGTACCTCGCCATCCGCTACCAGGATCTCCATCTGACGGGCGGCCGCCTCCTCGTCCGTGAGGTCGGATGTGCCGTCGATCCCTACCTCGTCGATCGTGGCGGCGAGCGTGTCGGGTTCCACGCCAAGGGTCGCGAACACCTTCGCGGCCGCGCTGTCTTCGGACCGGACCAGCGCCTCCAGCAGGTGGTGGCTTCCCATCGGTGAACCGCCGGCCAGCTGCTCCGCGGCGGCCACCACCTGCTCGGCCGCCGGGGTTCGCCGCCGTGAAGGCGGCACCTGCGGCGATCCGCCTTCCTTCATCTGCCCGAGCATGCGGGTCACCTGTTGCCGGACCCGGTCTAGGTCAGCACCGAGCCGTACCAGCACCTGTGCGGCCACGCCCTCGCCTTCCCGGATGAGCCCGAGCAGGATGTGTTCGGTGCCGATGTAGTTGTGCTTGAGCTGCAGCGCCTCCCGGAGCGAAAGCTCGAGCACTTTCTTCGCCCGGGGGGTGAACGGGATGTGGCCCGTTGGCGCCTGCTCTCCCTGCCCGATGATCTGCTCGACCTGCTCACGCACGCCCTCAAGTGAGACACCCATGCTCTCCAGCGCGCGCGCCGCGATGCCGTCGCCCTCTCGGATGAGCCCGAGCAGCAGGTGCTCGGTGCCGATGTAGTTGTGCCGGAGCAGGCGCGCCTCTTCCTGAGAGTGGACGACAGTGGCGCGGGCTCGGTCAGTAAAACGCTCGAACATGGTTCCATGGTGACAGCCCTGTCAATACCCTGCTAATGATAGGCTGCTGTGCCAGGAGGTTGGCATGGCGAACGAGTGGGAGGAGCGGCTGGAGCGCTGGCAGACCGAGCTGGAGCTGTTCGCGCAGCTCGAGGACTCGGCCTGGGTGCCGCTGGCCCGTGCCGAGGCCGAAACCGGGGTGTCCCGGTCGGCGTTGCGTGCGTGGTATCGCAACGGCGAGATACCGTCCCGGCTGGTCGACGGGCCGAACGGACCGCAACGGCTGGTGCCGCTTGATGCGGTGGTGGAACGGGCCGCCCAGTCGCCACGGATCCGGCTCCGGGCCGAGCGTGAGGTGGGTCTCGAGGCCCAGGTGGCGTTGCTCCGCCACCGGGTGGACCAGCTCGAGCTCCGGCTGGCCGCGCTGGAACGCCACCGGTAGCGATTGGCCCCCGCGGCGCGGCACAATCAGAGACCTGGCGTACGAGACGGGCGACTCTCCGTTTTCGCCACTATCCGTCTACCTTCCGAATACGGACAGAGTGCGCAAAAGGTCTCGATTCATGGACTGCGTGGATCTACCCTTCTGGAACTGCCCGACACTCGCTGCTACGCCTAGCGTTCTCAGCAGCGCACCGACCTCCACGGCAGGGCGGAGGGTTGGGACTTCAAGCGAGTTTCGAGGAGACGATCATGCGTAGCGGTACCTGGGGGTAACTCGAGCGCAAGGCGCTCGACCGTCGTAGGCTAGCCAGCGACCATTCTCGCCGAGATGACGGGCGTTGGCGTGGAGCAAGCAACTGACAGGACCGACCAGCGGCTGTACTTGCTGGTCGGTCTTGTGGTCTCCGCAGGTGTCGGGGTTGTCGCCGTGTCGGGCTACTCGGTGCTCGATGCGGTTGCCAACCCCGGGCCCAGCCCGTCGTGGGCGACTGTTGCTGCGCTCCTCTTACTGGTGGCGGTGGGCAACCTTGTCAACGTCGAGGTAAGGGTCAGGTCGACGCTGCACGGTGTTTCCTGGGCTGACGCTACGATCCTAGTTGGACTCGCGATCATACCCACGCCATGGGTGGTCCTCGCTACTGCTGTCGGTACGGTTGCCGCCAATGTGGTTCGCCGGCGCTCCGTGTTGAAGCTTGGCTTCGCTGCGGCGAAGGAATCGGTAGTCGCTTTCATCGGCGGTCAGGTGTTGGTGCTGTTCGGCTCGGTCGGCGCCGGAGACGCCGAAGGTGTCGCATACCTTGCTGTGGCCTTCGTAACCATGACAATGGTCGATGAGCTGCTGATAACGCCGGTGATCGCCTGGGCCTCACGTACTGGTGTGGTTGAACGCTTCAGGACGAACTGGGACATCCGCCTGGTCACAGCGGTCGGCCGGTTTGTGGTGGCGGTGCTGGCGATCCTGGCGCTGCAGGCGGTGCAGACGCTGATCTACGCACTGCCGCTGTTCGTCCTGCTCGGCCACCTGTGGCACGAGCGGTGGGTGCGGACCCGGGAGGAACGGGAGGCGTGGCAGAACCTGGCGGCGGCGACCGAGAAGTTCACCGGAGTGGACTTGGACGTGGTGCTGCGCGAAGCGGTGATCCGCGGCACGAAGCTGTTCTCGGCCGACCTGCTGGAGGTCGAGGTGTGGCTCGGGATGAGCCAGCGGCTGGTACGCGGGGCCGAGACGATCACCTACGACGGGGACCCGGTGAACGCCCCGCCGGACAGCAGCGGTGTGTACGCGGTGGCGCTGCACGGATACCAGGGACGGCGCGACATCGGGGCGCTGCGGCTCCGGTTCCGCAACCAGGTCAAGGTCTCCGACCGGGAACAGGCGATGGTGGCCAGCTACGCCGCCGCGCTCGACACGGCCGTGCGCAACGCCGCCGCGTACCGGCAGCTCGGTGAGGCGACCGCCGCTCACGCCCATGCCGCCGCCCACGATGCCCTGACCGGCCTGGCCAACCGGCGGGAGCTGGAGCGGGAGCTGACCGCCGCGCTGGCCAACCCGGCCAGCCTGGACTCCCGGATCGCGGTGATGCTGCTGGACCTGCGGCACTTCAAGGAGGTCAACGACGCGCTCGGGCACCTGGCCGGGGACCGGGTGCTGGTGCAGGTCGCCGAGCGGCTGAGCGGCGCGGCCGGGCCGAACGACCTGGTGACCCGGTTCGGCGGGGACGAGTTCGCGGTGCTGCTGCGCAGCGCGTTCCGACCGGCCCGGGTCGAGGCGCGGGCCCGGCGGGTGCTGAAGTCGCTGGCCGAGCCGCTGGAGGTGGACGGGCTGCCGATCCTGGTGGAGGCCAACGGCGGGCTCGCGCTGGCGCTCGATCCGCAGGACGAGCCGGGGCCGGCCGCCGGGACCGGCGAAGCCACCCCCGTTTCGTCCACGCCAGCAGCTCACGAAGGAGCAGCGGACACCACCCCCGGCCCGGCGTTCCGGAGCGACCCGCAGGCCTGGCTGACCGAGCTGATGCGCCGCGCCGATGTGGCGATGTACCAGGCCAAGCGCACCAGCCAGCCGCTGGTCTGCTACACCATGGCCCGGGACCCGGCCGACCGGGAGCGGCTGACGCTGGCCGGCCAGCTGCCCCGGGCGGTCTCGGAGCGCGAGTTCATCCTCCACTTCCAGCCGATCGTGGACCTGGCCAGCGGCGAGGTGCTCGGTGCCGAGGCGCTGGCCCGGTGGCGGCACCCCACCCGCGGCCAGCTGGAGCCGCGCTGGTTCCTGGACCTGCTGGAGCGCTCCGCCCAGCTGCCGGCGTTCACCGCCGCGGTCCTCGACGACGCGCTGTCGGCCGCGACCATGTGGCGGGCGGCCGGGCACGACCTGTCGGTGTCGGTGAACATCTCCGCCCGCAGCCTGCTGGACACCAACCTGCCGCGGCAGGTGCTGGAGGCGCTGGACCGGCACGGCACCGAGCCCGAGCGGCTGTGCCTGGAGCTGACCGAGACGCTGGCGCTGAGCCAGCTGGAGACCGTCGACCAGGTGCTGACCCGGCTGCACGACATCGGGGTCCGGCTGGCGCTGGACGACTTCGGCACCGGGTTCTCGTCGCTGGCCGTGCTGTCCCGGATCCCGGTGCACCAGCTCAAGATCGACCGGAGCTTCGTGCTCGCCCTGCGGGACCTCGACATCAGCGCCGGCACCGACCCGGTGGCGGACGCGGACACGATCTCACAGGCCAAGGCGGTGGTCCGGTCCACGGTCCAGCTCGGCCGGACGCTGGATCTCACCGTGGTCGCCGAGGGGATCGAGGCGGAGTCGCAGCGGCGGCTGCTGTGGGAGCTGGGCTGTGCGGCCGGGCAGGGCCACCTGTTCGCCCGGGCGGAGCCGCCCGAGCGGCTGCTGGCCGCGCTCACCACCGGGGTCGGCGGCCGGCCCGGCACCGCCGCGGACCCGATGACCGGCGACCCGACCGTGGTCCAGCTGCGGCCGCCCCGCGCCTCCGGCAGGGGGCGATCCGGCCGGTAGCATCGCGCTGACAACGCGGCGCGGTCCGGGAGGGGCGATGCGGGACGAGCTGGAGCGGCTGTGGACGCCCTACCGGATGCAGTACATCAGCGGCGCCGACCGGCCGCCCGGCGGGTACGAGGCACCGGAGGGCTGCCCGTTCTGCACCTCCCCGCAGGCGCCGCCCGGTGACAGCCTGGTGGTGGCCACCGGCGAGCGGGTGTACGCGATGCTGAACCGCTACCCGTACAACCCCGGGCACCTGCTGATCTGCCCGTACCGGCACGTGGCCGACTACCCGGACCTGGACCGCCCGGAGACCGCCGAGCTGGCGGCGTTCACGCAGACCTCGATGCGGGTGATCCGGCAGGTCAGCGGCGCGCACGGGTTCAACCTGGGGATGAACCAGGGCGGCGTCGCCGGCGCCGGGATCGCCGCCCATCTGCACCAGCACGTGGTGCCCAGGTGGGGCGGCGACACCAACTTCATGCCGGTGGTCGGCATGACCAAGGTGCTGCCGCAGCTGCTCGCCGACACCCGCGACCTGCTCGCCAAGGCCTGGCCGGAGCCGGCGTCGACCAGCTAGCCGACGTCCAGCAGCTAGCTGTTGGCTGCCTCCTTCTTGACCTCCTCGGCAAGGTGGGTCGGCATCGGGTCGTAGCGCACGAACCGGCGGCTGAAGGTGCCGGTGCCGGAGGTCATCGCGCGCAGCTCGACCGCGTACCGGGTCAGCTCGGTGGCCGGCACCTCGGCCCGCACCAGCGTCCGGTCGCCGCCGGCCGGGTCCGGCTCGGTGCCCTGCACCCGGCCGCGCCGGCTGGACAGGTCGCCCATCACCGCCCCGACATACCCGTCCGGGATCCGGATCGAGACCTCGTCGACCGGCTCCAGCAACACCATCTGGCCGTCGCCAGCGGCCTCCTTCAACGCCAGCGACCCGGCGGTCTGGAACGCCGCGTCGGACGAGTCGACGCTGTGCGCCTTGCCGTCGAAAACCACCACCTTGATGTCCACCACCGGGTAGCCGGCGACCAGGCCCCGCTCCATCTGGGCCCGAACCCCCTTGTCCACCGACGGGATGTAGTTGGTCGGCACCGAGCCGCCCACCACCTCGGAGGCGAACTCGTAGCCGCCGCCCCGCTCCAGCGGCTCGACCCGGACGTCGCACACGCCGTACTGCCCGTGGCCGCCGGACTGCTTCACGTGCCGGCCGTGGCCGGTGGCGGTGACGCTGAACGTCTCCCGCAGCGCCAACCGCACCGGCTCGGTCTCCACCTCCGCGCCGCCGGCCCGCAGCCGGTCCAGCACCACGTCGGCGTGCGCCTCGCCCATGCACCACAGCACCTGCTGGCGGGTCTCCGAGTTGCGCTCCAGCCGCATCGTCGGGTCGCCGGCCACCAGCCGGCCCAGGTTCTTGGCCAGCGCGTCCTCGTCGGCCCGGCTCTTGGCCACGATCGCCACCGGCAGCAGCGGCTCGGGCATCTCCCACGCCGCCACCAGCAACGGGTCGTCCTTGGACGAGATCGTGTCCCCGGTCTCGGCCGCGGCGGACTTGGTGATCGCACAGATGTCGCCGGCCACGCACACCGGCACCTCCCGCTGGTTGGCGCCCAGCGGGGAGTAGAGATGGGCGACCCGCTCGTCCGCGTCGTGGTCGGCCCGGCCCCGGCTCTCCATCCCGCGCCCGGCGATGTGCACAGTGCTGTCCGGGCGCAGGGTGCCGGAGAACACGCGTACCAGCGAGACCCGCCCCACGTACGGGTCGATGGTGGTCTTCACGACCTGGGCTGCCAGCCGGCCGTCCGGGTCGGCCTTCAACGGCTCACCCGGCGAGCCGTCCAGCTTGGTCACCGCCGGCAGAGCGTGCTCACCGGGGGTCGGGAAGGCGCGGGTCAGCACCTCCAGCAGCGCGTCCAGGCCGACCTGGGTCGGGCCGCAGACCGGGACCACCGGGTGGAACGCCCCCCGGGCCACCGCGGTCTCCAGGTCGTCGACCAGCACCGACTCCTCCAGGTCCTCGCCGCCGAGGTAACGCTCCATCAGCGTCTCGTCCTCGCTCTCGGCGATGATCCCCTCGATCAGCTCGTTGCGGGCCGGCTCGATCACGCTCAGGTGCTCCGGATCGGGGTCCCGCACCTCGGCCGGGTGCCCGCCGGTGTAGTCGTAGACCCGCTGGCTGATCAGCCCGAGCAGGCCGACCACCGACTCGCCGTCGTCGCTGTGCATCGGCAGGTAGAGCGGCAGCACGTTGTCGCCGAACGCGCGCCGGCAGGCGGCCACGGTCTCGTCCACGTCGGCGCGCAGATGGTCCAGCCGGGAGATCGCCACCGCCCGCGGTAGCCCGACCGCCGCGCACTCCTCCCATAAGGCAGCCGTCGCCTCGTCAATGCCGTCAATGCCGTCGGCGGCCGAGACCACGAACAGGGCGGCGTCGGCGGCGCGCAGCCCGGCCCGCACCTCGCCGACGAAGTCGGCGTAGCCCGGGGTGTCCAGCAGGTTGACCTTGATGTCTCCGTGTATCAGGGCGGCGGCGGACAGGCTGACCGAGCGCTGCTGCTTGACGGCCGCCGGATCGTGGTCGCTGACCGTGGTGCCGTCGGTCACCGAGCCGGCCCGGCTGATCGTGCCGGTCGCCGCCAGCAACCCCTCCACCAGAGTCGTCTTCCCGGCGCCGGAGTGTCCCACGAGCACCACATTGCGAACCCTGCCGGGTTCTTTCACCACCGGCGCGGGACCGGTGACTCCCTTCTCCTGGCTCTTCTGCGCCATCCGGGCGCACCTCCTCGGGCGTGTTCACGGCATGGTTACCTACTGGTTCCGATCCCACACCCGAGCGGCGCGCAGCACAACCCCAACTCGCCCGCGGGCTATCGTGAGAGCGCCATGGCGAAGATCTTCAGCGGCGCGGCGCGGACGGGCGTGGCGCACCTTGTGGACCCGTTGGCCCGTGGGCTGCTGCGGCTGGGAGTCTCCCCGGACGCGGTCACCCTGCTGGGCACGCTCGGCGTGCTGGCCGGCGCGGTCGGGTTCGGCGCGCGCGGCGAGCTGGTCGCCGGCACGCTGGTGGTGGCCGCCTTCGCGGCGGTGGACATGGTCGACGGGGCGATGGCCCGGGCGCGCGGCTACAGCACCCGCTTCGGGGCGCTGCTCGACTCGACCATGGACCGGGTCGCCGACGGTGCGATCTTCGGCGCGATCGGGTACTGGTACGCCACGACCGGCGACCGGGCGACCGTGGTGGCCGCGCTGATCAGCCTGGTCGCCGGCCAGGTCGTGTCGTACGTCAAGGCCCGGGCCGGCAGCCTCGGCATCGACTGCGACGTGGGCTGGGTGGAGCGCCCGGAGCGGTTGCTGCTGGTCGGGCTGGGTGCGCTGGGCACCGGGCTGGGTGCCGGCTGGGCGCTGCCGGTGGCACTGTGGGCGCTGGCCATACTGTCACTGGTCACCGTGGCGCAGCGGGTGGTCCACGTCCGCCGGGTCGATCGCCGTGGCGCACCGGAGCGTGGCGCACCGGAGCGCGGCGCGCCGGAGCAGGGCCGCAGCGAGGAGAGGCGATGAGTAGCGGTCGGTTGGTGGAGCTGGGGTACGCGGCGGGCTGGCGGCTGACCCGGGCGCTGCCCGAGCGGGTCGCGCGGGCCGGGTTCCGGGCCGCCGCCGACACCGCGTACCGGCGGGGTGGTCCGGCGGTCCGTCGGCTGGCGGCCAACCTGCGCCGGGTGGTCGGCCCGGAGCTGCCGGAGCCGGAGCTGCAGCGGCTGGTCCGGGCCGGGCTGCGCTCGTACGCCCGGTACTGGATGGAGGCGTTCCGGCTGCCCGGGCGGACCCCGGAGCAGCTGCGCACCGGGTTTCGGATGGCCCACGGCCACCTGCTGGGCGAGGCGGTGGCGGCCGGCACCGGCGCGGTGGTGGCGCTGCCGCACGCCGGCAACTGGGACGCCGCCGGGGCGTGGGGGGTGGCCAGCGGCTGGCCGATCACCACGGTCGCCGAGCGGCTGCGACCGGAGCGGCTCTACGAGCGGTTCGTGGCCTACCGGGAGAGTCTGGGGATCCGGATCATCCCGCAGCGGGGTGGGGAGCGGCCGCCGCTGGAGGTGCTGGCCGACAGCCTGGGCCACAGCCACATCGTGCCGCTGCTGGCCGACCGGGACCTGTCCACCCGCGGGATCGAGGTGCGGTTCTTCGGCGGCCGGACCCGGATGCCGGCCGGACCCGCGATCCTCGCCCTGCGCACCGGCGCGCCGCTGTTCGTGGCGTCGATGTGGTACGAGCCGGACGGGCCGCACGGGCACCTGCACGGCCCGCTGGAGCCGCCGCCGGCCGCCGGACCGATGGACCAGCGGGTGCGCGAGTTCACCCAGCAGATCGCCGACCAGCTCGCCGCCGGGATCGCGGCTCATCCGGCCGACTGGCACATGTTGCAGCGGCTGTGGCTGGACCCGACCGGGCTGGGCGAGGCGGACCCAGACCGGGAGCGGCCCACGCCCGAGCCGCAGCGGGCCTGACCGGTAGGGGGACCGGATGCGGATCGGCATCGTCTGCCCGTACTCGCTGGATATGCCCGGTGGGGTGCAGAACCACGTGCAGGACCTGGCGGAGGCGCTGATCGCGCTGGGGCACGAGGTGAGCGTCCTGGCACCCGCGGATGAGAACGGGCCGCTGCCCCCGTACGTGGTGCCGGCCGGCCGGGCGGTGCCGGTCCGGTACAACGGGTCGGTGGCCCGCCTGACGTTCGGTCCGCTGTCGGCCGCCCGGGTGCGGCGGTGGCTGCACACCGGCGGGTTCGACGTGCTGCATGTGCACGAGCCGTTCACCCCCAGCCTGTCGATGCTGGCGGTGTGGGCCGCCCGCGGCCCGGTGGTGGCGACCTTCCACACCGCGATGACCCGGTCCCGGACGATGGCCGCCGCGCAGGGGGCGCTGCAGCTGATCCTGGAGCGGATCACCGCCCGGATCGCGGTCAGCGAGCTGGCCCGGAAGGTGCAGGTGGAGCACCTGGGCGGGGGCGCGGTGGAGATCCCGAACGGGGTGGCGGTGGCCCGGTACGCGCGGGCGCAGCCGCTGCCGGGCTGGCCCGGTCCGTGCCACCCCGGCACCGGCGGAGCGCTCGGCTTCCTGGGCCGGTTCTCCGAGCCGCGCAAGGGGTTCCCGGTGCTGCGGGACGCGTTCGTACGGCTGGCGCCGCGGCGGCCCGGGCTGCGGCTGCTGGTGGCCGGGCCGGGGGAGATCGACGAGGCGCTGGCGGCGGTGCCGGCGGCGCTGCACGACCGGGTCACGTTCCTGGGCCGGGTGGCCGAGCCGGACAAGCCCCGGATGCTGCGCAGCGTGGATCTCTACGTGGCGCCGAACACTGGTGGCGAGTCGTTCGGGATGATCCTGACCGAGGCGATGGCGGCCGGTACGGCGGTGGTCGCCACCGACCTGGACGCGTTCCGGCGGGTGCTGGACGGGGCCGGGGAGCTGTTCCCGGCCGGCGACCCGGCGGCCTTGGCGGCGGTGCTCGGCCGGCTGCTGGACGACCAGCCGGCGCGGGCGGCGCTGGCGGCCCGGGCCCGGGAGGTGGTGGCCGGCTTCGACTGGCCGGTGCTGGCGCGGCGGGTGGTGGAGGTCTACGAGAGCGCCATTGAAGCTACCGGCGGCGGCCAACCGGTGGTCGACGAGGACCTGTCGGAGGCGCCGCCGGTGCTGTGAGGGGGTCTACGATGCCGGATGTGTGGTGGTGGGGGGCGTGGGCGGCGGTCGTCCTGCTGCTGGTGGTGCTCTACGTCAGCTGGCTGGCCGGTCGGGTGGGCCGGCTGCACCGGCGCGCCGAGGCGGCGACCGCGGCCCTGGACGCCGCGCTGGTGCGCCGGGCGGCGGCCGCGGCGCTGCTCGCCGATGAGCTGGCCCCGGCCGCGCCGGCGCCCGCGGCCGGCCTGTCCGCCGCCGCCCGGGCGGCGATCGAGGCCGCCCCGGATGGGCGGGAGGCGGCCGAGAACGACCTGACCGGCGCCCTGCGCCGGCTGCCGCCGCGGGGTCCGGACCCGGTGCCGGCCTGGGCCGGGGTGGTGACCGCGAGCCGCCGGCTGGGGCTGGCCCGGCAGGTGCACACCGACGTGGTGCGGGACGCGCTGGCGGTGCGGCGGCGGGTGCCGGTCCGGCTGCTCGGGCTGGCCCGGCGGCACCCGGCGCCGAGCTACTTCGACGTCGGGGACCCGGTGCTGGACGAGGCCGCGGACCCCCACCGGCCCACCGTCCCGACCCGCCCGGACCAGGCCACCCGGGCCTGATTGGCCGTGGGGAGGGGCCGGCGGCCCGCGTACGCTTCGGGGTGGAACCTCGACGTAAGGAGCGCGAACCACCGTGTCCGAGACGACCACTGGGGGCACCCCGCAGACCGGCACTGCCCAGACCGGCACCGCCCGGGTCAAGCGGGGGATGGCGGAGATGCTCAAGGGCGGCGTGATCATGGACGTCGTGACCGCCGAGCAGGCGAAGATCGCCGAGGACGCGGGGGCGGTCGCGGTGATGGCGCTGGAGCGGGTGCCGGCCGACATCCGGGTCCAGGGCGGGGTGGCCCGGATGAGCGACCCGGACCTGATCGACGCGATCATCGGCGCGGTCTCGATCCCGGTGATGGCCAAGTGCCGGATCGGGCACTTCGTCGAGGCGCAGGTGCTGCAGGCGCTCGGTGTCGACTACGTGGACGAGTCCGAGGTGCTCACTCCGGCCGACTACGCCCATCACGTCGACAAGTGGGCGTTCACGGTGCCGTTCGTGTGCGGGGCGACCAACCTCGGCGAGGCGCTGCGCCGGATCGCCGAGGGCGCGGCCATGATCCGCTCGAAGGGGGAGGCCGGCACCGGCGACGTGTCCAACGCGACCGGCCACATGCGGCAGATCCGGGCCGAGATCGCCAGGCTGGCGTCGCTGCCGGCCGACGAGCTGTTCGCGGCGGCCAAGCACCTCCAAGCCCCCTACGAGCTGGTCCGCGAGGTCGCGGAAGCTGGTGCCCTGCCAACCGTAATGTTCACCGCCGGCGGGATCGCCACTCCCGCCGACGCGGCGATGATGATGCAGCTCGGCGCCGAAGGGGTGTTCGTGGGTTCCGGGATCTTCAAGTCCGGCGACCCGGCCGAGCGCGCCGCCGCGATCGTGAAGGCGACCACCTTCCACGACGACCCGGACGTGGTCGCGAAGGTCTCTCGGGGGCTCGGCGAGCCGATGGTCGGGATAACTGTGGATTCGGTGCCGCAGCCGCACCGGCTGGCCGAGCGCGGCTGGTGAGCCCGGTGCCCCCGGTGGTCGGGGTGCTCGCGATCCAGGGGGACGTCCCCGAGCACCTGCGTGCCCTGACCGCCGTCGGGGTCACGGCCCGCCCGGTCCGGCGGCCCGACGAGCTGGCCGTGGTAGATGCGTTGGTGATCCCCGGCGGGGAGTCGACCACCATGAGCAAGCTGGCGGTCGACTTCGGCCTGCTGGAGCCGGTCCGGGACCGGATCAAGACCGGCATGCCCGCCTACGGCTCCTGCGCCGGCATGATCATGCTGGCCGCCGAGGTGCTGGACGGCCGGCCGGACCAGCAGACCTTCGGCGGCATCGACATGACCGTGCGCCGCAACGCGTTCGGCCGGCAGGTCGACTCGTTCGAGGCGGTGACCGACCTCGAGGGGGTGGGGGAGCTACGTACCGTGTTCATCCGGGCCCCGTGGGTGGAGCGGGTCGGCCCGGGGGTGGCGGTGCTCGGCCGGGCCGCCGGTAGGATTGTCGCGGTACGCCAGGGAAACCTGCTCGCGACCGCCTTCCACCCGGAGCTGACCGGTGATCTGCGGATGCACCGGCGGTTCGTGGAGCTGGTCCGGTCAGCGGGCGCCGCAGCTGGTATGACGACGGAGGAGTAATGTCCGGCCACTCCAAGTGGGCGACCACCAAGCACCGCAAGGCCGCGGTGGACGCCAAGCGCGGCAAGCTGTTCGCCAGCCTGATCAAGAACGTGGAGGTCGCGGCGCGGACCGGCGGCGGCGACCCGACCGGCAACCCGACCCTGTTCGACGCCATCCAGAAGGCGAAGAAGAACTCGGTGCCGAACGAGAACATCGACCGGGCGGTCAAGCGCGGGTCCGGCCAGGAGGCCGGCGGCGCCGAGTGGCAGACCGTCACGTACGAGGGGTACGGGCCGAACGGGGTCGCCCTGCTGATCGAGTGCCTGACCGACAACCGGAACCGGGCGGCCACCGACGTGCGGATCGCGCTGACCCGCAACGGCGGCACGCTGGCCGACGCCGGCAGCGTGTCCTACCTGTTCACCCGCAAGGGGGTGGTGATCGTCCCGAAGGCCGGCGGCCGGTCCGAGGACGACATCCTGGTGGCGGTGCTGGACGCCGGCGCCGAGGAGGTCAATGACCTGGGCGAGGCGTTCGAGGTGGTCAGCGAGCCCGGTGACCTGGTGGCGGTCCGGACCGCGCTGCAGCAGGCCGGGATCGACTACGACTCGGCCGAGTCCTCGTTCGTGCCGTCGGTGCTGGTCCCGCTGGACGAGGCCGGGGCGACGAAGGTCTTCCGGTTGATCGAGGCGCTGGAGGACTGCGACGACGTGCAGAACGTCTACGCCAATTTCGACGTCTCCGACGAGATCATGGCCGCGGTTGCCTGACATCAAGGTCGGGACGGCGTCCTGGACCGACCGGACGCTGCTCGCCTCGGGGTGGTATCCGGACACCGCGGACACCGCCGAGAAGCGGCTGGCCTACTACGCCAGCCAGTTCCCGCTGGTCGAGGTGGACTCGACCTACTACTCACCGCCGGCCGAGCAGACCGCGGCGCTGTGGGCGGCCCGCACCCCACCCGGGTTCACCTTCAACATCAAGGCGTTCAGCCTGCTGACCGGGCACCCGACCCGCCCGGGCGCGATCTACAAGGACCTGCGCCCGGAGACCGACAAGAAGAACCTCTACCCGGCCGACCTGCCCGCCCAGGCGTACGAGGACGTGTGGACCCGGTTCCTGTCGGCGCTGGAGCCGCTGGCCGAGGCCGGCAAGCTGGGCGCGATCCTGTTCCAGTTCCCGCCCTGGTTCACGATCCGGCGCTCCAACAAGCAGTTCCTGCTGGAGGTGGCGCGGCGCTGCGCCCCGCTGCCGGTGGCAGTGGAGCTTCGGCACGCGTCCTGGTTCGACGGCGACAACCAGCAGGAGACCCTGCAGTTCCTCGGCGAGCACCGGCTGCCGTACGTCTGCGTGGACATGCCGCAGGGCCACCGGTCGTCGATCCCGCCGGTGCTGACCGCGACCGCCGACCTGGCCGTGGTCCGGTTCCACGGCCACAGTGACAAGTGGACCAGCCGGGACATCTACGAGAGGTTCGGCTACCGCTACTCGCAGCAGGAGCTGGTGCAGTGGGCGCCGAAGCTGCGCGAGCTGGCCGGGTCGGCCGAGCGCACCCACATGATCATGAATAATTGCTATTCGGACTACGCCCAGCGGAACGCCGCCAGCCTGATCGACCTGCTGGCCGGCGACTAGGAGGCCGCTGAATATGGGAGCGGTTGGGTGCCGCCGGGTGGTGTGCGGAATGGCTGGGCGTGGCGGATGGATGTGGCGATGGGTTGCTGTGGTCGGGGTGGGATCGGTTGGGGTCTGGTGAGGTGCTGGTGGTCGACTCAGGTGGTGGCCAGGGCCCATCCCTCGGCGTAGCGCAGGCCGCGGTTGATGAGGTTGCGGAGGTTGAGGGCGGCGCTGCGGCGTTTGAGCCAGGCGTTGTTGGCTGCGGTGCCGCGGTAGCGTAGGTGGAGGCGCCGCCCGCCGAGGGTGGCGATCTGGGAGATGACGCGTTCGATGTTGGGTCGGTGCTGTCGGTAGCGGTCGCGTAGGTCGGGGTTGTTCGTCCAGTCGCGGCGGGCTTGGCGCAGCAGCGCGTCGCGGGGGTGCAGGCGGATTGTCCGGCCGTCCTTGCTGTTGGTGCAGCGCTGCCGTAGCGGGCAGGTGCGGCAGGCCACGCCGAAGACTGCGTAGCGGCTGGGGGTGATCCTGCGGGTGAGCTGGTTGGGGCAGGTGACGGTGCCGGCGTTCTGGTCGACGGTGAAGTCGTCGATGGTGAACCCGCCCTCGACCGCGGGCCGCACCGGCTTGGGTTTGATCACCGCCTCGTGTCCGGCGTGGCCGATCGCGCCGCGGAGGTCCCCGGTGCCGTAGGCCGAGTCGCCGTACCACTCCCGCCTCGGCGCGGTGTGGCTGCCGTGATCGTCGGTTCTGCTGGTGTTGCTGGTGGCGATGTCGTTGGTGAGGAACCGCTCGGCCACGGCTGGGTCGGCGTTATCAGCTCCGGAGGCTTTGGTGAGCTCCTCGTCGGTGATGATGCCGGTGTCGGGTTCGGCGGCGGCGTGGGCGCGGTAGCCGTCCCGGCGGGCTTCGGGGGACTTGCGGGTGTGCCGTGCGTCCGGGTCGACGGTGGAGACGATGCGGTCTTCGGCCACCCTGCGTGCGATACGCCACCTGCCGTCGGTGCCGTCGGAGCTCTGGGCCGGTTCCACATCCTGCCCGGCCACCAGCGCCAGCAACGCCACCGCCTGCTGGGCCTGTTCATCCAACTCCGCCTTGGTGAGCACGGCGACCACCGCGTTGGCGTCGTTGACCAGCGCCGAGACCAGCGCGTCGCGGGCCGCCGGGTCGTCCCAGTCGATGTCCGGCTTGCCCGGCCGGCTGTAGTCGTAGCCGGTGCACACCGCCGCGATCTGCTCCGCGGCTCCAGGCACCACCCGGGCCACCCTGCGGATCTGGCTGATCAGTTGGGTGATGGTGTCCTGGGTGGCTACCGCATCGGCCAGGATCGTGGAGTCCACCGCCCGCCGGTGCCGCCCCCGCAGAATCCCGGTCTCGTCCACGATCTTCCGGATCGCCTCGCTGATCCGATGCGGACGATCCGAGTTCGCCAGCCGCCGCCGCCAGTACGTCAACGTCGAGGGATGGAACCCCTTGTCATCCAACGCCATCCCGCAGGCGACCTTCCACCGCAGATCGCAGCGGACCGCCTCGGCGGCCTGGGCATCGGAGTAGTCCAGCAGCGTCTGCAACGTCAGGATCGAGGCCGCCACCGGCGCGGGTATCGACGGACGACCCTTACCTGACGGGAACAGGTCCGCGAACTGCGCGTCGGGGAACACCTCAGCCCGATGCTCGGCCAAGAACGCGAACATGCTGCCCGCCGGCACCAGATGACCCACCAACGCGGCCGCATCCAGAAGCGTCCGATCAGCACGCTCGGCCCCCTGCATGGCGAGATACTCTCATCTCCCCACAAACACGTACAGACGACTCGCCGATTATTCAGCGGCCTCCTAGTTGGGCAGCGCGATCGTGACCAGCATGAGGAATGCCGCCAGCCCGCCGCAGACCATCCCGACCACGGCCTGCCGGCGGTTGCCGGCCCGCGGCTGATCGGCGCGTTCCTGGTCGGCCCGCGCCTGGTCGCCCCGGCGCAGGCTCAGCCCGCCCAGCACCACCGCGGCCAGGCCGACTGGCAGCGCCAGCCCGAAGCAGAACACCAGCGGCAGTGCGGCGATCCCGAGGATCAGCGCGAGCAGACCGAGGGTGTTGCTCGGCGTCCGGGTCGGTTGCTGTCCAGTCATGTCTGCCAGTATCGCTCGGCGGGCAGGAGGGTGGTGTGCCGGCCCGACGAGCTGCCGGCCTCGATCGAGGTCCGGCACGACGGGCGGGGCTACCCGGTGGTCCCGCTGCCGGAGGTCGAGATCGGCGACCCGGCCGCGGCGGAACTGCTGCGCCGGCACCGCGAGCTGCGGGTGGCGTGAGTCCCGCCACAATTCGATACGATACCGTTCCGTTTCGGAACGGGCGCACGTAGCGTGTCCGGCATGGAGGAAACCGCGACGGCGCAGCAGCGGACCGAACCACCGAACACCGGGCACCCACGCCGCTGGGTGATCCTCGGAGTGCTCGTGGTCAGCCTGCTCGTGGTCGTGCTGGACAACACGATCCTGAACGTCGCGCTGCGGGTGCTGGCGGACCCGGTGCAGGGGCTCGGGGCCACCCAGGCGCAGCTCGAGTGGTCGATCAACTCGTACACGCTGGTCTTCGCCGGCCTGCTGTTCACCTTCGGGGTGCTAGGGGACCGGCTCGGCCGGCGGCGGCTGCTGCTGGTCGGGCTGGTCCTGTTCGGGCTGTCGTCGCTGGCCTCCGGGTACGCGCAGGACGCGGGACAGCTGATCGCCGCCCGGGCGCTGATGGGCCTGTCCGCCGCGGCGATCATGCCGGTGACGCTGTCGATCATCTCCACCGTGTTCGACCCGCGGGAGCGGGGCCGGGCGATCGGGATCTGGGCTGGCGCGGTCGGGCTGGGCGCGGCGATCGGGCCGATCACCGGCGGGTTCCTGCTGGAGCACTTCTGGTGGGGCTCGATCTTCCTGATCAACGTCCCGGTGGTGGCCGCCGGTGTGCTCGCGGTCGTCCTGCTGGTCCCGGAGTCCCGCGACCCGCATCCGGGCCGCCCCGACCTGGTCGGCATGGCGCTGTCAGTGGCCGGTCTGGTCGCGCTGGTCTACGGCATCATCGACGGCGGCGAGCACGGGTTCGACCGGCCGGTGGTCTGGGCCGCGATCTCCGCCGGAGTGGCGGTGCTGGCCGGGTTCGTCGCCTGGGAGCGGCGCGTCCGTTACCCGTCGCTGGACGTGCGGCTGTTCCGGGACCCCCGGTTCGCCACCGCCACCGGGGTGATCGCGTTGATGTTCTTCTCGGCGCTGGGCGTGTTCTTCTTCATGACCTTCTTCCTGCAGCTGGTGCGCGGCTACACGCCGCTGCAGGCAGGCGCGATGTTCGTGCCGTTCGCGGTCTCGCAGCTGGTGTTCGCCCCGCGCAGCGCGGCCATGGTGAAACGGTACGGGGCGAAGGCGGTCTCCGCGGTCGGGCTGGGACTGTCCGCGGTCGCGTTGGCAGGCTGGATGTTCATCGACGCCGAAACCCCGATCTGGGTGGTCGGAGCGCTGTTCTTCGTGCAGGGCGCGGGCATGGCCAACGTGATGCCGCCGGCGATGGAGTCGATCCTGTCCACCCTGCCGCGGGAGCGGGCCGGGGTCGGCTCGGCGGTCGCCAACACGGTCCGGCAGGTCGGCGGGGCGCTCGGGATCGCCGTGCTGGGCGCGGTGGTGATGGGGGTCTACCGGGGCCAGATCGAGCCGGTGGCGGCGGCACTGCCGGCCGGCGACGCGGCCGGCGTGCGAGAGTCGATCGCCGGGGCGTACGGGGTGGCTGAGCAGCTCGGGGGGTCCGGGCAGCCCGGGCTGGTCCCGGCCGCCAACGACGCCTTCCTGACCGCGGTGCACATCGCCGCCGGCCTCTCGGCCGTGATCGCGTTGCTGACGGTGCTGGTGGTGCTGCGCTGGCTGCCCGGGCGTCCGCGTCCGGTGCCGGAGCCGCCGACCGGCGAGCGGGAGCCCGCGGAGCTTGCCCGGGTTACGTAAGGTAGCAGACCATGACCACAGTCGACACAAGTACCCGCTCACCGGGCCGGCCACGCAGCGCCCGGGTAGATGAGTCGATCCTGAAGGCGGTGCTCGACCTGCTGGTCGAGGGCCATACCGTCGAGGCGCTGACGATCGAGGCGGTCGCGGCGAAGGCCGGAGTAGGCAAGGCGACGATCTACCGCCGCTGGCCGGGCAAGGACGCGCTGCTGGTGGACGCGGTGCGCAGCCTGAAGGGTCCGGCGCCGACCCCGGTCGGGGCGTCGGTCCGGGACGACCTGGTGCTGCTGCTCGGGTCGGCGCGCAAGAAGCCGGACCAGCGGTTCGTGCGGATCATGTCCTGCCTGGGGCCGGAGGTGCAGCGCAGCCCGGAGCGGTACCGGCTCTACCAGGGCCTGGTCGAGCCGCGGCGAGAGGTGATGCGCGAGGTGCTGCGGCGCGGGGTGGCGGCCGGTGAGCTGCGCCCGGACATCGACATCGAGGTGGCGGTGATGCTGCTGACCGCGCCGGTGCTGATCCAGCGGATGCTGCGCTGGCACCCCGACCTCGACGACGCGACGCTGCCGGGGCGGGTGGTCGACACGGTCCTGGCCGGTCTGGCCACCCACCCCGGCTGATCACACCGGGATCAGAGCCCGGCGCACTGACCGAACCTCGCGCCGGTCACCTCGTTCGGCACACCGTTGTCGACCGGTGGCGGCTGGTTGTCGGTACAGGACAGTATACCGACCACCCGGTTGCCGGAGACCACGATCGGCTCGTCCCCGGTGGTGTTCCCGACCAGGCTGACCGCACCGGTGACCCGGTTGCCGGCCAGCGCCACCCGTTCGGTGCTGCCGCGCACCGAGACCACCGCGGCAATCTGCGAGTCGCGCAGCTCCACGACCCTGGCACCGCTGGTCGAGATCGCGCCCCGCACGGTGGTTCCGCTGGCGAACAGGCTGGCGCCCTCGCCCACCAGGATCGGAGCGGTCACCTCGGACCCGTGGGCCAGACAGGTCAGGCCGCTGTCCACCCGGAGCGCGCCCCGGAAGGTGCCGGTGATGGTCCGGTCGCAGGCCGGCTCGGTCACGGTGATGGTCACCGGCACCGACACCAGCGGCTCGATCGGGTCGTTGCTGGTGACGCAGAGATGGGCGGTGTGCTCACCCGGTGTCAGCCCGCGCGAGTCGATCACGATCTCCACGTCGCTGCTCCCGCCCGGTGGGGTGCTCCCCGCGGCCAGCGGGCCGGCGGTGCCCGCTGCCGCGAGCGTGCCGCCGTCCGGGGTGGCGAGATCCAGCCACGGCACGTCGCCGGGACTGTCACACGGCGCCTGCAGCTGCACCGGGGTGAACAGTCGTGGCTGGACACCGGCGATCTTCTCGTCCACGATCGAGGCTCCGCGGTCGATCTCGAACACGCCGACCTCCCGGTTGCTGAACCCGCTGCTGGCCAGGATGTTGCCGTTCGGCAGGTCGTGCACCCCGCGCGCGCCGCCGGCTCCGGTGTAGATGTCGATCAGGTTGCCACCGGCGTCCAGCTCGTACACCCCGGGGATCGCGCCCTGGCTGGCGCTGGGCTGGGCCACCAGCAGGTTCCCGTCGTCCTGCTCGATCACCTGCTGCGGGAACACCAGGTCGGTGGGGAAGGTCTCGATCGGAGTGCCGTCCAGCTGGTAGCGGTGGATCGCCCGGCTGGAGCTGCCGGCGACCAGCAGGTCGTTGTCCCGGATCTCGATCGACCAGGGCGAGTCCAGACCGCCGGCGCCGGTCTCGACCAACCTGCCGAGGTGGTTGCCGTCGGCGTCGAACTCGGCCACCGCGTCGCCGTTGTCACCGTCCGCGGTGGTGACCAGCACGGTGCCCCAGGGCGTGGTGGTGAGGCCGCGGACGTTCCGCAGGATCGTGAGGTCCTGCCCCCCGACCGGCGCGAACACCCCCAGGTACTCGCCATTGAGGTCGAACTCCTGCACCACGTGGCCCCGGTCCGGCGCCTGTCCGGTCTGCACGGTGACCAGGAACCGGTCCCCGTCCGGGTGCAGCGCGAGCTGCTGCACCACGCCGCTGAACTGCACCGGGTGCGGTGCGATGAACTCCGGGTCGACCAGGTCACCGGTGCGCAGGTCGAACGCCATCACCGTGTCGGTGGTGGGATCCGGCACCAGCGCCAGCCCGCGCTGCAGCAGCGCCAGCCGGTCCGGGTCCACCCCGGGCGGACCCTCGCCGACCTCGGCCTCCCCGACCTCCCAGTCGAGCGGGGCGGTGCCGGCGTTGCCGATGGTGAGGGTGGTGGCGGTGAGCGTGCCGCCCGGCTGGCTGGCCGCCAGGGTCGGCGTCCCGATCTCGATCACCGGCTCGTCGCGCACCTGCACGGTCACCGGTACAGTCACCAGCGGTTGCTGCGGGTCGTTGCTGGCCACGCAGATCGTGGCGGTCAGCTCGCCGACCGGCGCTCCGGTGGAGTCCAGCGTCACCTGCACCCGCTGCGTGTCGCCGGGCGCCACGGTGCCGGAGCGCGGGTCCAGGTCCAGCCAGTCGATCTCGTCGACCGCGTCGCACTGCTCGGGACTGGCGTCGATCCGCCAGCGCAGGTCACCGTCGCCCTGGTTGCCGACCGAGAACGGCAGGGAAACCACCTGGCCGGGCCGCTGCGAGGAACCCAGCTCGTCCGGGCGTACGGTCACCGCCGGCGCCACCGGCACCACCGCGAGCGGGAGGTGGGCGTCGGCGATCGGCGCTCCACCGGCGTGCTGGCCGTCGGTCTCCAGCCGTACCGCTCCGAACGCCCACTCGCTCGGCAGCCCGGACACGTCGACGTTGATCTCCAGCCGCTGGCTCTGGCCGGGCTGGAGGGTGAACTCGGCGGGCGTCACCGTCACCGACCCACCCCCGGGCGCCACCACCTGGGCGGTGTAGCTGGCCGGCGCGTCGGCCACGCTGGTGACCTCCCTGGTCCACCCGCACTGCTGGCTGCATCGCTGGTCCGCCATCGAGGGCAGGTTCAGGGTGCGCGGGTCACCGCCCTGGTCCGGGTTCGCGGCGACAAAGTTGTCGTGGGTCTCGTCCAGCACCAGGCCGCTGCGGCCGGCGGCCGCCAGGTCGAGCCGCCCGGAGCCCACGTCGAACGGGTCCGCCGGGGCGACCCCGTCCGACTTGCGCAGACCGGTCGGGTCCGCGGTGAGTGCGAGCGCGGACCGGATCTGCGCCGGTGACCAGTCCGGGTGCAGCGCCGCGAGCAGCACCCCTGCGCCGGTGCCGTGCGGCGCCGCCATCGACGTGCCACGCAGGAACGCGTACTGCACCGGGTCCCCGTCGAGCGCCTGGTCGGCGGCGAGCACGTTCACCCCGGGCGCGGCGAAGGTCGGTGCCAGCAAGTCGAACTCGCTCGGTCCGCGGGAGCTGAACCAGGCGGTGGTGTCGGCCAGCTCCGGGTCGCGTACCAGCTCGGTCCCGGCGCCTAGCCGGACCTGGACCGGGTCCGGGTGGAGGCTGATCGCCAGGTCCGCCAGCGCGACCCCGCGGGTGTGGTCCACGACCAGGGCCGGGATCGGCGCCCCGGACAGCCCGGTCACCGCGCTCGGCGCGGTCCCCTCGTCGAGCTCGAACAGCAGCACGGCCTTCGCGCCGGCCAGGGCGGCGTTGTTCACCTTGGTGGTGCCGGCGCAGTCGAAGAACCCGCCGAATCGGATCAGGGCGACACTGCCGTCGAAGGCGCCGTCCGGGAACCTGCTGCACCCGGTCTGGCTGCCCACGTCACCGGCGAACCGCAGCGGTGCCAGCAGGTCCTCGGCCAGCGCCGGGGCGTCGGTCGGCCAGGCCCGCACCAGAGCCAGCTGTGGCGGCACCGGCTGCGGCCCGAGCACCGCTACCGGGTTGGCGAAGATCCGGTCGGTGGTGGAGGCGGCCACCGCCGCGTTCCACGGCCCGGTCTTGGCCACCGTGCCGGCCCCGGGACCGCTGTTGCCGGCCGAGGCGGAGATGTAGATCCCGGCGTTGAACGCCGCCAGGAAAGCCAGGTCGATCGGGTCGATCCACGGATCGTCCCGCCCGGAGATGGAGTAGTTGAGCGCGTCGATCCCATCCGCGACCGCCTGGTCCACCGCGGCCAGGATGGAGGCGGTGGGGCAGCTGACCGCGCCGCACGCCCGGTAGGAGACGAGGTTCGCGCGCGGGGCAGTGCCCTGTACGGTCACCTGGAACTCCTCCGAGCCGGCGCTGATGGTGGCCTCGTGCCGGTTGCCGGCGATCGTGCTGGCCACGTGGCTGCCGTGCCCGACCGCGTCCTGGGCGCTGCCGGCGAGGAGGCTCCACGCCCCGATCAGCTTGTCGTTGCAGATGTCCTCGTGGTTGGGGTGGTCCGGGTCGCAGACGCCGAGGAAGTTGCCCGACCCGAGCGGGTTGGTGTGGGTGAACCCGTCCGGCGCGGTCTCGGCGAACGCCGGATGGTGCGGGTTGACGCCGGAGTCGATCAGGCCGACCACCACCCCTTCGCCCTGGGTGGCCAGGTCTGGACCGGTCTCGCCGGCCCACACCGTGGGCGAGCCGATCAGCTCCTGGCTGGCGTCGGTGGTGAGCTCGCGCAGCAGGTCCGGCTCCACCGCCGCCACCTCGGGCAGGGTCGCCAGCGCCGCCGCCTCCTCGGCGCTGGCCTGCACCGCCACCGCGTTGAGGACGTTGCGGTAGGCGAACGGGACCTCCACCGGCCGCTCCAGGGCCGCTTCGATCGTCTCGGTGACCGCGGCCTGCCGCTGCGCCAGATGGTCGAGGTACGCCTGGCTGGTCGGTGTGGTGACGTCCAGCTCGCCTCCGGTGACCTGCGGGCTGGTCGCGGCGATCCCGGCGACTCCGCCGGCGTAGGTCGCCAGTGAGGGCTCTGCCAGCCGCACCAGCCATCGGCCGGTCGGTGACTCCGGCAGCGGCTCTCCGGCCTCCTCAGCGGCCTGCAGGGCGGCCTGTGCAACCGCGACTGGGAGCTCGCCGGCCGGCGTTGCGCCGGCGTTCGGGCTGCCGGCGGACGCGGAGGCGGAGGCGGCCGCGCCGCTGCTCAGCGCCACGGCGGTGGTGACGGCGGCCGCCACAACGGCCACAGTGGAGCGCACAAACAGGGGGGTACGGGGTGATAACCACACCTTCGGGACTCCTTTGTTCCGGCCGGCGTCCCCCGCTTACCGGAACGTACCCGTCCGGCGTTGTGACGGTCAACCGTCCGGCCGGCCGATCCAACCGAGGTGGGCGCCGGGTGCGTCTACCGGTCATGCAGCGAGCACCGCGCCGACGACCTGCTCCAGCAGAGGACCATGCTGCTGCGGCGGCTGTGCCTGGACGAGCGGCGGCAGAGCTGGTCCGCGCGGGTCTACCTGACCGGGGCGGCGCCCGAGCGGTCCATACCGGACGGCCCGGACCTCGCGCAGCGCACCGTGCTGCGGGCGGCGCTGGCCAAGGTGCCCGCCGCGCTGCCGGTGACCGCTGCCGGTGACCGCTACCGAGCCGCCGACCGGCCGGC
>WHTQ01000213.1 GCA_009377645.1 Micromonosporaceae bacterium
CCACTGTGGTCGACCCGGACGCCCTCGACGTGGAGGTCCTGGTCGCGGCGACGGGATGACGACAGCGTGCATTCCAGCCTGACGCGGGTGCAGCGGTCCCGCCTGGGTGCGGGTCTGAGCCGGGCGTCTCCGTGAGCAGGCGCGGTCGCCGAATCTTCACGTCGGAGGTTGTGGATATCCCTTCGTAGGTTCTCGTGCTGTGCTATTCTATCGAACAGACGTTCGGATGAGCGAGCGAGACGGGAGCGGGTCGGGTCGGATGGCGGAGGTGAGCGGGGTGGACGCACGGGCACAGGCTGTCGCTGGCGTGGACGCGCTGGCCGCCGTGGACGCGTTCGCGGCCGTGGACGCGGCGCAGGCGCTGGCACGGGCTGTCGCTGGCGTGGATGCGCTGGCGGCCGTGGAGGTCGCCGAGCTGGATGCGGCCGGGTTGGGCGCGTTCATCGTGGGGTTGCACAGGCTGGCTGACCGGCTTTCGGGGATCACGCATCGTGCGGTGGGTGTGCAGGGCCGCACCGCGGCCTGGCGGGGACAGGGCGCCCGGTCCCACAAGCAGTGGCTTGCCCAGCGCTGCCGGTTGAGTCCGGGGGAGGCCGCCGGGCGGGCCAGGACCGCGCAACGCCTGGAGATGCTGCCCGAGACCGCCGAGGCATTGGCTGACGGGCGGATCGGCGGCGGCCACGCCGGGGTGGCGGCGCAGGCGGTGGCCGACCTGCCGCCGAAGGCCGCGTCAGGGCTCGACCAGCTGGTTGTCGAGGAAGGCGCACGGGTGGATGCGGGGCGGTTGCAGACCGCGGTGGACGACTACGCCCACCGCGCCGCGCCGGAGTCGCTGGCCGAGCGGGAGCGGCGTGCGTGGGATCACCGAAGGTTGAGGGTGTCGCGGACCGCCGAGGGGGCGGTCGCGCTCGACGGCCGGTTGGATGTGCTGGGCGGGGAAACCGTGCTGACCGCGCTGGCGGCGTTGTCGGCTCCCGGCGGCACCGAGGATGACCGGCTGCCCGAGCAGCGCCGCGCGGACGCGCTGGTCACCCTGGCGCGGCAGGCGCTCGACGGCGGCGGGCTGCCGACCGTGGGCGGGGTCCGCCCCCACCTCACCGTGGTCGTGCCCCTGGAAACCCTCCAC
>WHTQ01000070.1 GCA_009377645.1 Micromonosporaceae bacterium
CGCGCTGGCCGCCGGCACCGAGGTGGACGCGCTGGACCCGCGGGCCGAGGCGGTGACCCTGCTCACCCTGCACGCCGCGAAGGGGCTGGAGTTCCCGGTGGTGTTCCTGGTCGGGGTGGAGGACGGCAAGCTGCCGCACTCATTCGGCGGCGCTCCGCTGCCGGACGCCGCGCTGGCCGAGGAGCGGCGGCTGTTCTTCGTCGGGCTGACCCGGGCGCAGGACCGGCTCTACCTCAGCCACACCCGCCGGCCCAGCCGGTTCCTCGGCGTGATCGACACCGGGCTGTTCGAGCCGCTCGGCGGCACCGCCACCGCCGGCTCCCGGCACCAGCAGCCCCGCCTGCTCTAGCCGGGCTCAGCCCGGCCGGGCGGCGGCGGGGCGTTACAGTGTCCGCTGGTACCGCCGGGAGGTTGCATGTCGTCGTCGGGTGACTACGGCCCGCCGTCCGACCCGTGGGGGGAAGCACCGGACGTGTGGGACCCGGCCGCTGGCACGTGGCGCCAGCCGGCCGGTGCTGGGCACGGTGCGCCGACCGGCGCGCCGGTTCCGGGCGCGGGGCCAGGCCCGGGCCGCCCCGGCGCCGGCCCCGGCTCCGCGTACCCGCCGCCCCCGCCGCCGCACACCGACGTACCGTTCCGGCCGCCGCCGCCCCGCCGCAACCTTGGGCTGTACGCGGTGGTGGCGGTGCTAGTGCTGCTGGCGGCGGCCGGAGCCGGCTACGCGCTGTACCTGCTCAGCGGGGACGACGGCGACGCGGGTGCCAACCCCACGCCGGGGGTGACCGCCACCGGCGGGGCGACCGGAACGCCGGGGCCGAGCGGCTCGCCGCCCGACCGAATCGGGCTGAGCGCCGCCGCGGCGCGGGCGGACGACTGCCTGGTCAACGAGGGCACCACCGACCAGACCCAGATGCGGATCGTGCGGTGCGACGGCGACGACCTCCCCGACGCAGCGGTGGTGTTCCGGGTGCTGGCGGTGGTCGACGAGCAGGTGACGGGCGAGGACGGCGATGCCCGGCACCTCTCGGCCCAGCAGATCTGCGCCGAGGTCGACGGTTACACCCACCACTACTTCGAGATCGGGGACGAGGCGAGCTTCGTGCTGTGCATGGCCCGGGAGTAGGGCGACACGCCGCTAGCTGCTTCTAGCCAGATCTAGCATCCGCGCTAGAACACCCGATACGGTGCCAGACATGGACCCGGTCCGGAACCCGTACGCGCCCGGCGCCGGCCAGCGCCCACCCGAGCTGGCCGGGCGGGACCGCGAGCTGGCCGCGTTCGAGGTGGTGCTGGAGCGGGTGGCCAAGGGCCGTCCGGAGCGGTCGCTGGTGCTGACCGGCCTGCGCGGGGTCGGCAAGACGGTACTGCTGAACACGCTGCGCTCGCAGGCGATCGGCCGGCTCTGGGGGACCGGGAAGATCGAGGCCCGGCCGGACCAGTCGGTGCGCCGCCCGCTGTCGGCCGCCCTGCACATGGCGGTGCGGGAGCTGGCGCCGCGCCACCGGGCACCCGACCGGATCGACGAGTTCCTGGGCGTGCTGAAGGCGTTCGCGTTGCGCTCGGCCGACCCCCGGGGCAAGCTACGGGACCGGTGGCAGCCCGGGATCGACGTGCCGGCGACGACCGGCCGGGCGGACTCCGGTGACCTGGAGATCGACCTGGTGGAGCTGCTGTCCGACGCGGCCGGCATCGCCGCCGACGTCGGCACCGGGGTGGCGCTGTTCCTGGACGAGATGCAGGACCTGGGTCCGGAGGACGTGTCGGCACTGTGCGCGGCCTGCCACGAGCTGTCCCAGTCCGGGGCGCCGCTGATCGTGGTCGGGGCCGGGCTGCCGCACCTGCCGGCGGTGCTGACGGCGGCCAAGTCCTACTCCGAGCGGCTGTTCCGCTACCAGCGCATCGACCGGCTGGACCGGCTCGCCGCCGACCACGCGCTGGTCGCGCCGGCCGCCCGAGAGGAGGTCCGGTACGAGCCGAAGGCGCTGGACACCCTGTACGAGAGCTCGGGCGGGTACCCGTACTTCGTCCAGGCGTACGGGAAGGCGACCTGGGACCATGCGCCGCGTTCGCCGGTCACCACCGCGGATGTCCGGGTGGCCGCTCCGGAGGCGGAGGCGGAGCTGGCGGTCGGGTTCTTCGGCTCCCGGTTCGAGCGGGCCACGCCGGCCGAACGGGAGTACCTGCGGACCATGGCCGACCTGGGCGGTTCCGACGGTGGCGAGCCGGCGGTGCCGACCGCCGAGGTGGCCCGGGCGCTCGGCCGCAAGCCGGCGTCGCTGTCACCGGCCCGGGACGCGTTGATCAAGAAGGGCCTGATCTACTCCGGGGAACGCGGGACGGTCGCGTTCACCGTCCCCCACTTCGGACGTTATTTGCGCACCCAGCCTATCGATACGATCCTGTGACCGTTGTGACATCGTCCGGGATGGTTTGGGGTTGCCCGTCCATGGAAACATGGTGCGGTGAGTGGGCGGAGCATGGGGTGAGGGCGCGGCGATGACGGTTGGCCAGGTCCCGCGGACGGCGGCGCCGGCCGCGGGGACCCCCGCGGCGGGCGGCGACGAGCGGGGCAGCAGGCCGCCGTGGTGGCGGCGCTCCAGCTGGGTGGTGGCTGCCGCGATCGGGTTTGCGGCGGTCGCGATCCCGATGTTCGGCCGCCGGTACGTGTTCTTCGACATGCGCATCTACCACGGTGCGATGGAGTGGTGGGCCGGCGGCGGCACTCTGTACGAGTTCATCGCGCCGAACACCACCCTCGGCTTCACCTATCCACCGTTCGGGGCGCTGGTCATGCTGCCGATGGCGACCATGCCGGCGGTGGTGGCCGGGTGGCTGAACACGGTGGTGTCGGTGGTCGCGCTGGCGCTGGTGCTGGCCGTGCTGCTGCTGCCGATCGCGGACCGGTGCGGCTGGCCCCGGTGGCCGACCCTCGGGGTGGCGCTGCCGCTGGCGATCGCGATGGAGCCGACCCGGGAGACGCTCGGCTTCGGCCAGGTGAACCTGCTGCTGTTCGGGCTGGTCGTCGCCGACCTGGTCGGGCTGCGCTGGGCGGCCCGCCGGGAAGCGGCCCGGACGACCGACCGGTCCCGCCGGTGGAGCCGGCCGGAGCTGCTCGCGGCGGCCGCCGGCAGCGTTTCGGCCGGGTGGGCACGGGACGCCCTCCGCCGGCTGTGGCACTCCGGTGCCTGGGCCGGGGTCGGGATCGGCCTGGCGACGGCGGTGAAGCTGACCCCCGGCCTGTTCATCCTCTACCTGCTGGTCTCCCGGCAGCGCCGGCCGGCGCTGGTGGCGATCGCCACCGCGATCGGGGCGAGCCTGGCCACCTGGGTGCTGGCGCCGCGCGAGTCGACCACCTACTTCACCAGCGTGCTGTGGCAGACCGACCGGGTCGGCGCCGCCGACTTCACCCCGAACCAGTCGCTGGCCGGCCTGCTGGCCCGGCTCTACGACTCGACCGAGACGCCGGGCCTGCTGTGGCTGTCGTTCGCGGCGCTGTGCTGCGCGCTGGGGCTGTCCCGGGCGGTGGCCGCGCACAAGGACGGCGACGAGCTGGCGGCGTTCACGCTGGTCGGCCTGACCGCCACCGTGATCAGCCCGATCTCGTGGACCCACCACCTGGTGTTCGTGATCCCGGCGGTGGTGATCCTGGGCGACGCGGCGCTGCGCCGGCACGCCGCCAGCAGCGGCCCCGGCCTGGCGCCCACGCTGGCCGGCCTGCGCCACGGCACCGCCGCGGTCGCCGTCTACGCGCTGTTCGTGGTCTCTCCGCTGTGGTGGGTGTATCACCGGCTTCCCGAGGGGTCGCACTACGACAGCGGGCTGCCCGGCATGTTGGCCGAGAACTCGCTGGCGCTCGGGGTGATCCTGCTGGTGGCGCTGATGCCGTGGCGGCCGGGGGCCGAGCCGGCGCCCGCGCTGTTCACCCCCATCCGCCGCGACCATGGCCTGCGGCACAGGGTCGCCGGTCCCCGCCGCCCCTGATGTCATGATCAGGGAGTGAGAGACGGCAGCTGGCAGTTCTGGGTCGACCGGGGCGGCACGTTCACCGACATCGTCGCCCGCCGCCCGGACGGCACGCTGGTCACCCACAAGCTGCTGTCCGAGGACCCGGAGCGGTATCCGGACGCGGCGGTCGCCGGCATCCGGACCCTGCTCGGCGGCGCCGACCCGGGCGCCGCCATCGACACGGTCCGGATGGGCACCACCGTGGCCACCAACGCGCTGCTGGAGCGGGCCGGCGAGCGTACCGCCCTGGTGATCACCCGCGGCTTCCGGGACGCGCTGCGGATCGGCTACCAGAACCGGCCCCAGATCTTCGACCGCCGGATCGTGCTGCCCAGCCAGCTTCCGGAGCGGGTGATCGAGGTCGACGAGCGGGTCACCGCGACCGGCGAGGTGCTGCGGGCACCCGACCTGCCGGCGGTCAAGGAGGCGCTGGCCCAGGCGTACACGGACGGCGTCCGGGCGGTGGCAGTGGTCTGCCTGCACAGCCACCTCTACCCGGCCCACGAGCAGGCGGTCGGCGCGGTGGCGGCGCAGGTCGGGTTCCGGCAGGTCTCCCTGTCCAGCGAGGTCAGCCCGCTGATGAAGCTGGTACCGCGGGGCGACACCGCGGTCGTCGACGCCTACCTGTCGCCGATCCTGCGTCGCTACGTCGACCAGGTCCGGAACGCACTGGCCGGCCCGCGGCTGCTGTTCATGCAGTCCAACGGCGGGCTCGCCGCGGCCGGGCACTTCCGGGGCAAGGACGCGATCCTGTCCGGCCCGGCCGGCGGGCTGGTCGGGATGGTCCGGACCTCCGCGCTGGCCGGGTTCGACCGGGTGATCGGCTTCGACATGGGCGGCACCTCGACCGACGTCTCGCACTACGCCGGCGAGCTGGAGCGGGTGCTCGACACCGTGGTGGCCGGAGTCCGGCTGCGCGCACCGATGCTGGACATCCACACCGTCGCGGCCGGCGGCGGGTCGGTCCTGCACTTCGACGGCTCCCGGTTCCGGGTGGGTCCGGACTCGGCCGGCGCCGACCCGGGACCGGCCTGCTACCGGCGGGGTGGTCCGCTCACGGTCACCGACGCCAACCTGATGCTCGGCCGGATCCAGCCGGCCCACTTCCCGGCCGTGTTCGGACCCGGCGGCGACCAGCCGCTGGACCCGGAGGTGGTCCGCCGCCGGTTCACCGAGCTGGCCGGCGAGATCGGGGGGGATCGGACTGCTGAGCAGGTGGCCGAGGGCTACCTGCGGATCGCGGTGGCGAACATGGCCAACGCCGTGAAGAAGATCTCGGTGCAGAAGGGCCACGACGTCACCGGGTACGTGCTGACCACCTTCGGCGGGGCCGGCGGCCAGCACGCCTGCGCGGTGGCCGACTCGCTCGGGATCCGGACCGTGCTGGTGCCCCCGATGGCCGGGGTGCTCTCGGCACTCGGGATCGGCCTGGCCGACCTCACCACGATCCGCGAACAGTCGGTCGAGCGGCCACTGTCCCCGGAGCTCACCCCGCACCTGCGGCGCCTCGCCGCCGGGCTCGCCGGCACCGCCACCGCCGACCTGGTGGCCCAGGGTGCCCCGGCCGACCGGGTCCGGCTCGTCCACCGCGCCCACCTGCGCTACGACGGCACCGACACCGCGATCCCGGTGCCGTTCGGCGACCCGGCCGGGATGACCGCCGGGTTCGAGACCGCGTACCGCCGCACCTACTCGCTGCTGATGGACCGGCCACTGGTGGTGGAGGCGCTCACGGTCGAGGCCACCGCCGCCAGCGGTGTTGACCATGGACTTCTGGCGGGGCACGCCGGGCGACCCGCCGAAGAAGTCCATGATCACGCCGTGCGGGCGGTCGATCGGGTGCGGGTCTGGGACGGGGACGGGCAGCGGTGGCGGCGGGTCCCGCTGTACCGGCGCGACCAGCTGGTGCCGGGCGCCCAGGTCACCGGGCCGGCGATCATCGCCGAGGCGAACGCCACCACGGTGGTGGAGGAGGGGTGGCGGGCGACCCTGACCGGGTACGGGCACCTGCAGCTCGAGCGGGTGCAGGAGCTGGCGGCCGGGCGGGCCGGCACCGGCGTGGACCCGGTTCTGCTGGAGATCTTCAACAACCTGTTCATGTCGATCGCCGAGCAGATGGGAGCCCGGCTGGAGTCCACCGCCCAGTCGGTCAACATCAAGGAGCGGCTGGACTTCTCCTGCGCTCTGTTCGACCCGGCCGGCAACCTGATCGCCAACGCCCCGCACATGCCGGTCCACCTTGGATCGATGGGGGCCAGCGTGCAGGAGGTGATCCGCCGCCGGGCCGGCACGATGAAACCCGGCGACGTGTACGCGGTCAACGACCCGTACCACGGCGGCACCCACCTGCCCGACATCACCGTCATCACCCCGGTCTACGACCAGCCGGGACAGGAGGTCCTGTTCTACGTCGCCTCCCGCGGCCACCACGCCGAGGTCGGCGGCCTGACCCCGGGCTCGATGCCGGCGCACAGCCGGCGGCTGGACGAGGAGGGGGTGCGGTTCGACAACTGGCTGCTGGTCGAGGCGGGCCGGTTCCGGGAGGCGGAGACCCGGGCGCTGCTGGCCGGCGGCCGCTACCCGTCCCGGGCACCGGAGACCAACCTGGCCGACCTGCGCGCCCAGATCGCCGCCAACGCCAGGGGCATCGACGAGGTGCGCCGCATGATCGACCACTTCGGCCTGGACGTGGTGCTGGCCTACATGCGGCACGTGCAGGACAATGCCGAGGAGGCGGTACGCCGGGTGGTGGACGCGCTGGGGGACGGTAGCTACACGTACGAGATGGACAGTGGCGCGACCATCGCCGTACGGGTGAGTGTGGACCGGGCCGGCCGGAGCGCGACCATCGACTTCACCGGCACCTCGCCGCAGCTCGCGACGAACTTCAACGCGCCCACGTCGGTGGCGACCGCCGCCGTGCTCTACGTGTTCCGGACCCTGGTGGCCGACGACATCCCGATCAACGACGGCTGCCTGCGTCCACTGCGGATCGTGGTGCCGCCCGGGACGATGCTCTCCCCGACCTACCCGGCGGCGGTGGTGGCCGGAAATGTGGAGACCTCGCAGGCGATCACCGGCGCGCTCTACGCCGCGCTCGGGGTGCAGGCGGAGGGGTCGGGCACCATGAACAACGTGACCTTCGGGAACGAGCGGCATCAGTACTACGAGACGATCGGGTCGGGCTCCGGCGCCGGGGACGGGTTCGACGGGGTGCCGGTGGTGCAGACCCACATGACCAACTCCCGGCTGACCGACCCGGAGGTGCTGGAGTGGCGCTATCCGGTGCTGGTGGACGGCTTCGAGATCCGGGCCGGCAGCGGCGGCGCCGGCCGCTGGCGGGGTGGGGACGGGGCGGTGCGCCGGGTGAAGTTCCGCGAGCTTGCGAGCGGAACCGACGGGCAGAGTCGCGAGCCGATGACCGTCAGCGTCTTGTCCGGCCACCGGCGGGTGCCGCCGTACGGGCTGGCCGGTGGGCAGCCCGGGGCGCTGGGGCGCAACTACGTCGAGCGCGCCGACGGCACGGTGGTGGAGCTGGCCGGGGCCGACTCGGCGGAGGTCGGCGCCGGCGACGTGCTGGTGGTCGAGACCCCGGGCGGCGGGGGCTACGGCCCGGCGCCGCCCTCGGGCCCGGGCCGCTGATCCCGTCCCGGCCGGTGGGCTTCGATCAGGAACCGCTGGGCGTGCGCCACGAACGGCCCTTCGGCCTGGATCTGGTCGTGCAGGACGGCGAGCCGGCCGCGGTATCGGTCGACCATGAAGTCCGGCACGATCCAGATCACCTTGCGCAGGAAGTGCACCACCGCACCGACGTCGTGGAAGGCCATCCGCAGCGATGCCTGCCGCAGGTCGACGACCCGGAGCCCGGCGGCCTCGGCGGCCCGGACCGCCCGGTCCGGCGCCCGCGCCTGGCTCACCGGCTGCGGACCCATCAGGAAATCGGTCAGCTCCCGGACCGAGCCCGCCCCGACCTGCTGCGAGAAGTAGGTCCCGCCGGGCGCCAGCACCCGCGCGATCTCGTCCCACGCCACCACGGTCGGGTGCCGGCTGACCACCAGGTCGAACGAGCCGGCCGCGAACGGGAACCCGCCGCCGTCGGCGGCCCGGACGACCGCCACCCCGAACCGCCGGAGCCGGTCCCGGGCCGGCCCGGCGTTGGGCGGCCAGGACTCGGTGGCCGCGAGCACCGGTGGCGGCTCGGAGACCCGGGCGAGCGCCTCCGCGAACACCTCCCCACCGCCGGTCTGGAGGTCGAGCGCGGCCCGGGGCCCGGCCAGCCGCCCGGTCAGCCGGCGGGAGTAGCCCCACGGCGGGCGTTCCTCGGTGGCCCGGCCGTCGAACCAGGAGAAGTCCCAACCGCGTACGGGCACCGACCCGCCCTCGGCGAGCAGCTCCTCGAACGCCTGTGGATCCATCGACGTCCCTCTCTGGCTATCGGCGGTCGTCGGCCGGCGGGGGCGAGGGGTCCCGTACGCGGTCTACGTCTATGCGGATGTAGCCCACATCCGCATAGATGTGGTCGCGAACAACCCCACCTTGGTTCGGGCGGCACCGGTACCGGTATGCATGCATGGTGGCGGCTACTACGGCCCGGTCCCGCCGTCGTCGGGCCCGGATTCGATCAGCAGATCGAGCCCCTCGGCAGCGGCGGCCGCCCGGAGAGCCTTGTCGAATGCCACGAAGCCGCCGCTCTCCCCTGCCGCTGCCGTGCTGACCGCGCACGCGCTCGCCAGCTGCACCGCGTCATAAGCGCGCAGCCCGTGCACAGCGACCATTCGAGCAGCGCGGTCCAGGATCTGCACCGTCGCGGCGATCACCAGGAAGCGTGCTGGTTCTTCCTCGGTCCCGAAGTAGTCGGCCTCGAACGCCGCCACCAGCAAACCGGTGTCGGTCGCCGAGAGCTCACCGACGCGATGCTTGCGCCAGAGCGCGGCGGGCACCTCCACCCGGGCAAGCTGGGACACGACGAGCACCGGCAACGACCTCACGGCGTCCGCGCCCGACTCGTCTGCGTAAAGCTTGACCACTGCGGAGGAGTCGGCGAACGCGGCTCTCATCCGCGTCCTTCGGCGACCAGATCTGACAGCGGCGTTCCACGGCCGGCCTGGCGCCGCGCTCGCGCCACGGCCGCCGGATCCGGCCGCCGCTGCGCGGGACCCGATGGCACCAGCAGGCCAGCCCGGGCCAGCCGCTCCCGCACCCGCTCCACATCGCTGCCTGCCAGCTCCGGGTCGGTGGCCGCTCGGGCCAACCGGGTGAGGTACTCGTTAAGGCTGCGGCCCTCGTGCGCCGCCGCCTGGCGGGCCCGCTCCACCACGTCGTCCGGCGCGCGCCAAGTAACCTGAGTCATGCCTGCATTCTAGCAGTCACGGACTGGCTAGCGGTGGTCGCCGCCGTGCAGCTGGTCGACGGCGTGGTCGAGCAGCGGGCCGAGCACCGCCAGCCCGTCCCGGGCGCCGCCGGTCGACCCCGGCAGGTTCACGACCAGGGTCCGCCCGGCCACCCCGGCCACCCCCCGGGACAGCGCCGCCGCCGGCACCCGTGCCGTCCCGTAGGAGCGCAGCGCCTCGGCGATCCCGGGGACTTCGTGGTCGAGCAGTGCCCGGGTCACCTCCGGAGTCCGGTCGGTCGGGTTGATCCCGGTCCCGCCGCTGGTCACCACCACCGCCACCCCGGCATCGAGCGCCTCCCGCAGGGCCACCCCGACCGGGTCGCCGTCCGGCACCACGACCGGCGCCGGCACCTCGTACCCCAGCTCCCGCAGCCCGGCCACCAGGATCGGACCGCTGGTGTCCGGGTAGACCCCGGCCGCGGCCCGGCCGGACGCCACGATCACCCGGGCGGTCCGCGAAACAGTCACGGCCGGACCCACTCGCCGGTCTTGCCGCCCTCCTTGCGGAGCACCCGCACCGCCTCGATCGAGGCCGCCGGGTCGACCGCCTTGACCATGTCGACCAGCGCCAGCCCGGCGGCGGCGACCGCGGTCAACGCCTCCATCTCCACCCCGGTCCGGTCGGCGGTCTTGGTCTCCGCGGTGATCTCCACGCCGTCGTCGACCACGGTCAGGTCGACGGTGACCGAGTGCAGGGCGATCGGATGGCACAACGGTACGAGGTCGGGGGTGCGCTTGGCGCCCATGATCCCGGCCAGCCGGGCCACCGCCAGCGCATCCCCCTTCGGCAGGTCCCCGGCGCGGAGCAGGCCGACCACCTCGGGGCTGGTGCGGACCCGGCCGGCGGCGGTCGCCCGGCGGACCGAGGCCGGCTTGCCGGACACGTCCACCATCCGGGCGGCGCCGGCCTCGTCCAGGTGGGTCAGCCGCTGCTCGCTCACGCTACAGATACTGCCCCGGGTGCCGGTCGGACTGGTCGTCGCCCGAGCGCACCGGCCGGCCGCCCGGCATTCCGGGCATTCCGGGAATGCCTTGTCCGGCCGGCAGGGCGGGCCGTTCGCCCCGCATCTGGTCGAGCTGCAGCCGGGCCGCCATCTGCTGGGCCACCAGCGCCGCCTGGATCCCGTGGAACAGGCCCTCCAGCCAGCCGACCAGCTGGGCCTGGGCGATCCGCAGCTCCGCCTCGCTCGGCGTGCGGCCCTCGGTGAACGGCAGCGAGAGCCGTTCCAGCTCGTTCTTCAGCTCCGGCGCCAGGCCATCCTCCAGCTCCACGATCGAGCGGTGGTGGATCTCCATCAGCCGGTGCCGGCCGGCCTCGTCCAGCGGCGCCGCGCGTACCTCTTCCAGCAGTTGTTTGATCATGCTGCCGATCCGCATGACCTTCGCGGGCTGCTCGACCAGCTTGGTCGGGTCCTCCCGCTCCTCCTCGCCGGCCCCTTCGGGATGGCTCTCGTCCACCTTCATGGTGCCGACCGGCTGCCCGTCCGCGCCCACCACCACGACGGTGCGGCCGCCGCCGCCGGTCTGGCCCTCGGCCCGCGGCTGTTCGGACTTCGGTTCGGTCATCGCCCCACCTTACCCAGGCGGGCGGGGTGCCCGGCATCACCCGCGGCCAAGGTCCCGGTGGATTGACGCTGATAGGGGCGGCAGGATACAACCGTTAGGCCGCCGCCGCCCGGGGAGCCGGGAGGCCGGGGGGGAAGGAGGCGTCATGGCCGGTATCGACCGCCGTGGTGCACTCAAGCTGTTCGGAGCGGCCGGCGCCGCGGCCGCGGCGGCCGGGCTCGGCTCGGCCTGCTCGCCGGCCCAGAGCCCGGACGAGCCGACCGCGCCGCAGTACGACAGCCCGGTCCGGATCGGGCTGCTGGTGCCGGGCACCGGCGGCTACAAGCCGATCGGCGACGAGATCCTGAACGGCTTCCGCCGCTACCTGCAGACCACCGGCAACCGGCTGGGCGGGCACCCGGTGGTGGAGGAGGCCGAGGACGAGGGCGACTCGGCGGAGACCGCCCGGGAGGGGCTGCTGCGGCTGCTCGACCGGGATGTGCACGCGGTGGTAGGGCTGGCCAGCTCCGCCGCGATCATGGAGGTCAGCGAAGTCGTCGAGCAGGAGCACGTGCCGCTGCTGGGCGCGAACGCCTCACCGCGGGACCTGCAGGGGGTTCCGTACGTGTGGCGCACCTCTTACCTGAACCAGGAGCCCGGGCTGGCGCTGGGCCGGCACCTGGCCGGGGCGGTCGACGGGCCGGTGGCGATCGTGGCCCAGGACAACCTCACCGGCACCGACGCGGTGGCTGGTCTGCAGGAGGCGTACGCGACCGCCCAGGCCACCGACCGGCTCGCCGAACCGATCTTCACCGCGGACGAGAGCCAACCGGGCGAGGACGCGTTCGCGGCGGCCCTGGCGCAGGTGCGCGACCAGGACCCGGAGGCCGTGTTCTGCGTGTACGCGGGGGCGCCGGCGGTCGAGTTCGTCCGGCAGTACGTGGACGCCGGGCTGGACCCGGCCCGGCTGCACGCACCGGCCTACCTCACCGAGGGCGAGGCGTTGGAGGCGCTGGGCGAGGCCGCGGTCGGCATCCGGACCTCCGCGAACTACGCCGCGGAGCTGCGCGGTGGCGCCAACCGGGCGTTCGCGGTCGGCTACCGGGCGGAGTTCGGAACCCCGACCATCTACGCGGTGGCGAGCTACGACGCCGCAGCCGCGCTGGACGCGGCGGTCCGGCTCACCGGGGGTGAGCCGACCCGGCGACAGATCAACCTGACGCTGGGCGAGATCGGCCTGATCGACAGCCCGCGCGGGCGGTGGCAGTTCAACCAGGCCCGGACCCCGACCCAGAAGTGGTACCTGCGGGAGGTCGGCCACGACGGTCCGGTGCTGGCGAACCTGGTCCTCAAGGAGCTGGGGCGACTGGGCTAGCGCCGTTCTTGCGGTGCAGCTCCAGCACGCAGCACTTGACGCTCCCGCCGCCCTTCTTCAGCTCCGACAGCTCGACCGGCACCGGGGTGTAGCCGGCGGCGGCGAGCCTGCCGGCCATGCCGGTGGCCTCGGCGTTCAGGACCACGTGCCGCCCGTCGCTGACCAGGTTCAGCCCGAACGCCGCCGCGTCGGTCTCGTCGGCGATCAGCGCGTCCGGGAACAGCCGGCCCAGGATCCGCGCCGACGCCGGGGAGAAGGCGCCGGGGAAGTACGCGATCTGGGGCGGGACCGGGGCGGCGGCGGTGTCGGAGAGCACGGCCAGAGCGGTGTCGAGGTGGTAGAACCGCGGGTCCACCAGGCGCAGCGAGATCACCGGGTAGCCGAACGTCTCCTGCACCTGCTGGTGCGTGGCCAGCTGGGTCCGGAACCCGTACCCGCCCAGGATCAGCCCGCCGGTCCAGAGCAGGTCGCCCTCGCCCTCGGCCACCGCGGTGGGGGCGACGTAGCGCCACCCGTGCTGCTCGTACCACCGGCGGTGCTCGGCCGCCTCGGCGACCCGCTGCGGGTGCCGGAACCGGGCACCGAGCGCGATCCCGTCCAGCGCGAACCCGCCGTTGGCGGCGTAGACCAGGTCCGGCAGGCCGGGCACCGGGGCCAGCTCGTGCACGGTGTGGCCCAGCTCGGCCAGCGTTTCCCGGAGCCGGAGCCACTGCTTGCCGGCCAGCTCCGCGTCGACCGGCAGGTCCGGGTCCATCCACGGGTTGATCGCGTACGCCACCTGGAAGTGGTCCGGGGGACACATGAGGTAGCTGCGCGGCTTCATGAGAACCAAGGGTAGGTAGGCTGGACCGTCGGAAACAGCCGCAAACCTTGCGCTCGGAGGGCTGGATGTTGCGGATAGACGAGATCGACCAGCGGATCATTGCGTCACTTGTCGCGGACGCCCGTTCCTCGTACGCGGAGATCGGCACCGTCGTGTCACTGTCCGCGCCGGCCGTGAAACGGCGGGTGGACCGGCTGCGGGCGGCCGGCGTGATCCGCGGCTACACCGCGGTGGTGGACCCGGCGGCGGTCGGGTGGAGCACCGAGGCGTTCGTAGAGCTGTTCTGCGTCGGGCGCACCTCGCCCGGGCAGATCGCGTCGGCGACCGGCCGGCACCCGGAGGTGGTCGCGGCGTACACGGTCTCCGGGGAGGCGGACGCCCTGGTGCACCTGCGGGCGGCCGACATCGGTCACCTGGAGCGGGCGCTGGAGCGGCTGCGGGCCGAGCCGTTCGTGTCTTCCACCCGCAGCACGATCGTGCTGTCCCGGCTGGTCGACTCGCCGGGAACCCAGGCGGGAGTGCCACCGTCCAACTCGGCATGACTGCCTCTCGACAGGTCCGGTGGCTCGGCGTGGCGCTCGGCGCCAGCGTGCTGCTGGTGGCCGGCTGCACGTCGCGCAACACTCCGGAGGAGACGTTCCGCGACCCGGCGCTGGCATCCGGTGAGTTCACATTGGTCTCATTCGACTCGTGCGACGAGGCGGAGCGGCAGCTGCGGGCGGCGGCGACCGCGTACGTGGGCCCGTGGGGCTTCGGCACCGCCGGGATGGAGATGTGGGAGGGCGACGCCGCGGCCGCGGGCCAGGACGGCAGAGCCGTGCCCGGACAGGCACCGGCCGCACCCGGCCTGGCCGAGGAGGCGGCCCCCGCCCCCGTTCCCGGGGCCGACCCGGACCACTCCACCACCAACGTGCACGAGTCCGGTGTGGACGAGCCGGACCTGGTGAAGACCGACGGCCGGCGGATCGTCACCGTCAGCCAGGGAGTCCTGCGGGTGGTGGACGCGCAGCGCAAGGTCGAGACCGGCCGGCTGGACGTACGCCCGCAGCGCCAGGACCCGGACCTGGCCGGCCGGTGGCAGCCGGCCGACCTGCTGCTGCACGGTGACCGGGCGCTGGTGCTGTTCGCCGAGGGTTGGCGGGGCGGCGAACCGGTGCCGGACCTGCCGTCCCGGGCCGGGGTCGCGATCGACCCGGTGCGCCTAGCCCCGGTGACCGGCCCCCGGCTGGTGCTGGTCGACCTCACCGGCTCCCCCACCGTGCTCAGCGAGTACACTGTGGATGGCGGGCTGGTGGACGCCCGCGCGACCGGTGGCACCGTCCGGGTGGTGGTGCGGTCGGCGCCCCGGCTCTCGTTGCCGGAGCCGCGTGGCACGGCCGGCGAGGCGGCCCAGCTGGCCGCCAACCGGGAGGCGATCCAGTCCGCCCCGCTCGCCGACTGGCTCCCCCGGTTCGAGGTCACCACGGCCGGGCAGACCGACACCGGTCAGGTGGACTGCACCGCGATGAGCCGGCCGGAGAGCTACTCAGGCACCTCGATGCTGACCGTGCTCACCTTCGACCTGGCCGCGCCGGCGCTCGGCGACGGTGCCCCGGTCAGCGTGGTCGCCGACGGGGACACCGTCTACAGCAACGGCACCAGCCTCTACGTCGCCAGCGACCAGCGGTGGCGGGCGATGCCCATGCCGGGGGCGGAGCTGGACGGCCCCGAGGCACCGCAGGAGCCGGACGACCGGACCGAGATCTACCGGTTCGACACCTCCGACCCGGGCCCGCCCCGGTTCGCCGCCTCCGGGTCGGTGCCGGGTGCAGTGGTCAACCAGTACGCGATGAGCGAGTGGGAGGGGCACCTGCGGGTGGCCACCACCACCGAGTCGCGGGCGGATGGCGCGGACAGCTCCGAGTCGGCGGTGTACGTGCTGGCCGAGCGGGACGGGGAGCTGGTGGAGACCGGGTCGGTCGGCGGGCTCGGCAAGACCGAACGGATCTACTCGGTCCGGTTCACCGGCCCGGTCGGCTATGTGGTCACGTTCCGGGAGACCGACCCGCTGTACACACTGGACCTGCGGGACCCGGCGGCGCCGGCGGTGCTCGGCGAGCTGAAGATCACCGGCTACTCGGCGTACCTGCATCCGCTCGGGGACGGCCGGTTGGTCGGGGTCGGCCAGGAGGCCGACGCGCAGGGCCGGGAGCAGGGTACGCAGGTGTCGCTGTTCGACGTCACCGACCTGTCGGATCCGACCCGGCTGGGCAGCCACCACGTCGAGTCCGGCTCCAGCGAGGCGGAGCTCGACCCGCACGCGTTCCTGTGGTGGCCGGAGCAGCGGCTGCTGGTGGTGCCGCTGCTGACCTTGAGCGCCGAGCGGGAGCTCCCGTACGCCGGCGCGCTGGTGCTGCGGGTGGAGGAGGAGGGCTTCACCGCACTCGACGTGGTCACCCATCCGGCTCCGGCCGGCGGCGAGTACTCCACCGAGATCCGCCGGAGCCTGGTGGTCGGGGACACCCTGTGGACCATCTCCGACCTGGGCCTTCAGGCGAACGCCCTGTCCACCCTGGAGGAAACCGGCTGGGTTCCGTTCTGATCCCACCCAACCCGGTCTTACAGGTACATGCCGGTGCCGGGGGACTCGCCGTGGCGGGCCGGGTTGTCGTCCTCCCCGAAGAACCGGCGGCCGCCGAACTCGCCGTGCAGCCGGTCGTCCAGCTCGTCGGCCAGCCCGGTCATGACCTGAACGGCGAGGACCAGGTGGGCGGGTTGGAACTGCCGCCCGAAGACGGGCACGGATGCCCAGACCGTCTCGTTGGTGAAGTAGAGCCGGCCGACCGGCATCCGGTTGGTCAGCTCGGAGAGCCGGCCGTAGAGCGGCTCGCTCGGCTCGATCCCGGTCAGCACCGGCGAGAACACGTCCACCAGCGGCGGGTTGTCGCGTACCTTCACGAACACCATCGCGGTGCCGGCCCGGATGCTGATGTCCCCGTCCGCGTCGGCGGTCAGCTGGTCCGGTGTGGTCCGCTGCATCGCCGCGATCACCGTGCGCACCTGCTCCCGCAGGTGGGCCGGGTCGTCGGACCCGGCGTCCGGAACCGGCGGCGGGGGCAGCGCTCCGGTGGCCGGCAGCGCCCGGGCGGTGCCCAGCGGCGGCACCGGCAGCGGCTCCTCGTCCGCGTCGTAGGCCAGGTAGACCAGGAACGCCGGGTGGGGCGCGCCGTAGACGTCCCGCAGCGTCCGGGCCAGCACGGTGGCCAGCTGCCCCGCCTCCGGCGGCCCGGCCGCGGCGGCGGTGGTCAGCCCGAACTGGTCCCCGGAGCCGGGCTCCACCCCGGGCGGTGACCAGCCCAGCGCCACCATGTCCGCGATCGCGGACCGGTTCATCCGGAACCCCTCGGGCAGCGAGGCGTTGCCGACCGCCCGGGCGAGCAGCCGCCCGTCCTCGACGGCCGAGACGTAGACCGAGTAGGCGGCGTCGCCCGTACCGGACGCGGTGGGGTCGAGCGTGAGGTCAAGCTGCCCACCGGCCGGCAGCGTGGGCAGCGTGTCGGCCAGCGCGTTGGCGAACTCCCGCCACGCCTGGGTCACCTTGCCGCGGAGGTCCGCCGTGCCCGGGTCGTCGTCCAGCAGCATGGTCCCCCTCCTCCCGGTCATACCTTACTCACCAGTCCGGGCTGTGAGACGCTGGTCGGTATGGCGAGCAAGCCGCCGCGGGACGATCCGGGCGACCGGGAGCTGCGGGTGGGTGCGCCCGAGCAGGCGGCGGCCGGGGTCCGCGGAGTGACCGCCGGCCTTTCCGCGGGGCTGGCCCAGATGGGGGTACGCCGCAGCGCCCGGACCCTGCTGCGGGTGAACCAGCCGGGCGGGTTCGACTGCCCCGGCTGCGCCTGGCCGGAGCCGGCGCCCGGGCACCGCTCGCACATCGAGTTCTGCGAGAACGGGGCCAAGGCGGTGGCCGAGGAGGCCACCCTGCGCCGGGTCGACGCCGGGTTCTTCGCCGCCCACCCGATCTCCGAGCTGGCCGGCCGCTCCGGGCACTGGCTGGGCCAGCAGGGGCGGCTGACCGAGCCGATGGTCCGCCGGCCGGGCGCCGACCACTACACCCCGATCGGCTGGGACGAGGCGTTCGCCCTGTGGGCGCGGGAGCTGCTGGCTGCCAGCGAGGCGCAGCGGAGCAAGCCGAGCGGTCAAGCAGCCAGGCCTGGAGTCATTGCCGGCACCGATCCGGACCAGGCGGTCTTCTACACCTCCGGGCGCACCTCGAACGAGGCCGCCTTCCTGTGGCAGCTGCTGGCCCGGGCCTACGGCACCAACAACCTGCCGGACTGCTCCAACATGTGCCACGAGTCGTCCGGGGTGGCGCTGACCGCCACGATCGGGGTCGGCAAGGGGACGGTCACGCTGGACGACATCCACCAGGCGAAGCTGCTCGTGGTGGTCGGGCAGAACCCGGGCAGCAACCATCCCCGGATGCTGATCGCGCTGGAGCGCGCCAAGCGGGCCGGGGCGCGGATCCTGGCCGTGAACCCGCTGCCGGAGGCCGGGCTGATCCGGTTCCGGAACCCGCAGCGTCCGTCCGGTGTGGTGGGCCGGGGCACCCCGCTGGCCGACCGGCTGCTGCAGATCCGGGTCGGCGGCGACGCCGCCCTGTTCCAGGCGATCGGCGCGCTGCTGCTCGCGCAGGGGGCGGTGGACCGGGAGTTCGTGGCCGCCCACACCGAAGGCGTCGCCGAGTACCAGACGGCCCGGCGGGACCTGGACTGGCCGGCGGTGACCGCCGCTACTGGCCTGACGAGGGCGGAGATCGAGGCGGCGGCCGAGCTGTTCGCCGGCTCACCGTCCACCGTGGTGTGCTGGGCGATGGGGCTGACCCAGGGGCCGCACGCGGTCGCCACCATCCAGGAGATAGTGAACGTGCAGCTGCTGCGCGGCATGATCGGGCGGCCCGGGGCCGGGCTCTGCCCGGTGCGCGGGCACTCGAACGTGCAGGGTGACCGGACCATGGGGATCTGGCACGAGCCGCCGTCCTGGCTGGACCCGCTCGGAGCCGCGCTCGGGCTGGCGATGCCGGCCCGGCGCGGGCTGGACACGGTGGAGGCGATCCGGGCGATGCGGGACGGCCGGGTGCGGGTGTTCGCGTCGCTGGGCGGCAACTTCGCCGCCGCCACCCCGGACACCGAGGTCACCGAGGCTGGGTTGCGCTCGTGTGCGCTGACCGTGCAGATCTCCACCAAGCTGAACCGGTCGCACGTGGTGACCGGGCGGACCGCCCTGATCCTGCCCTGCCTGGGCCGCACCGAGCGGGACCAGCAGGCGTCCGGCGCGCAGTTCACCACTGTGGAGGACTCGATGTCGGTGGTGCACGCCTCCCGGGGCCGCCTCCCCCCGGCCTCGGAGCAGCTGCGCTCGGAGGTGGCGATCGTGTGCGGGCTGGGCGAGGCGCTGGGGCTCTCGCAGGTCCCGTGGGCGGAGTACGCGGCCGACTACCGGACGGTCCGGGCGCAGATCGCCGCGGTGGTGCCTGGGTTCGCGGACTTCGAGGCCCGGGTGGCGCAGCCGGGTGGGTTCGTGCTGCCGCATCCGCCGCGGGACTCGCGCACCTTCCCGACGCCGTCCGGCCGGGCCCGGTTCACGGTGCACGAGCGGCCGTCGCCGGCGGTGCCGCCGGGCCGGCTGCTGCTGCAGACGGTCCGCAGCCACGACCAGTACAACACCACCATCTACGGGCTGGACGACCGCTACCGGGGGGTGCGGGGCGGGCGCCGGGTGGTGTTCGTGCACCCGGACGACCTGGCCGCGCTCGGGGTGCCGGACGGTTCCATGGTGGACCTGGTGTCGCAGTGGCGGGACGGGGTCGAGCGCCGGGCACCCGGGTTCCGGGTGGTCGGCTACCCGACCGCCCGCGGCTGCGCCGCCGCCTACTTCCCGGAGGCGAACGTGCTGGTGCCGCTGGACTCCACCGCTCCCGGGTCGAACACCCCCACCTCGAAGTCGATCGTCATCCGGCTGGAGCCGGCGGCTGCGGCCAGCTCCGCGCCAGCTCGGTGAGGGTGGCCGCCGCCTGCTCCGGGTCGGCGCCGCGGCCGACCGCCACCCCCAGCAGGTAGGCGGTCAGCGGCGCGGCCGGCCGGGCCACCCCGTGCGCCACGTCCCGGGCCAGGTCCAGCACTACCCGCTGGTGCGCGGCGGCGTCCGCCGGGTCCAGCCCGAGCGCCCGGCCGGCGGTCGTGGTCCACTCGTCCAGGGTCGCCATCGCCAATCAGCCTCCCGTCAGTTCCGCCGCTGCCCGTTGCAGGTCGGCATCAGTGTCGCAATCCCACCACGGCGGCGGCCCCGGACCGGGGTCGGTCAGCCGGGCCACCGACAGGTCGCCGTCCCCGAGCAGCCGCCGCATCGACAGCCCGGCGAGCTCCGGCCCGAGCGCCGCCAGCCGGGCGCGCAGCGGGCCGGTGCGCCACACCCCGCACAGCCACTGCGGCCGGCCGGCGGAGTCCACGAACACCGCCCCGTCCCGGCCCGGTCCGGCGGCGGCGTCGAGCAGCCGCCGGATCGCCGCCCCGGTCAGCAACGGCAGGTCGGCGGCGAGCACCGCCAGGTCGGGTACGCCGTCGGGCACCAGCGCCAGCCCGGCGGCGATCGCCGGCACCGGCCCGCCGCCGGGCGGCTGCTCCTGGGTGTGCGCCACATCGGGCGGCACCGGCAGCTGGTCCGGCCCGACCACCACCCGCGGGTCGGCACCGGCCACCGCAGCCAGCACCCGGTGCAGCATCGGCTGGCCGGCCACCGGCAGCACCGGCTTGGCCACACCGCCCAGCCGCCGCCCGGCGCCGCCGGCCAGCACCACCGCCGCGTACGGCCGCTGCTCACCCATGCTAGGCATGCTAGGCATGCTTGCGGGTTTTGGCATCGGTGGTATACAGAGGTGAGGAGGTGTGCGATGGCCGCGCCGGCAATGCCTGCGGAATTCGACCCGCTGATCGACCTCGACGGCCTGTGGACCACGCGGCTCGCGGATGACTACCTTCCCGATCCACGGTTCCCGGCGGCGAAGTACGAGTGCATCAACGGGAGGCTGATCGTGTCCCCGACCGAGGTGGGCGCCAACAGCTGGGGGGAGATCAAGCTGGCCCGCCTGGTCGCCCCAGCCGCCGAAGCGGCAGGATACTACGTCTACGGCACGGTCAACCTCACGTTCCACCCCGGCAAATGGATCCAGCCGGACGTGACAGTGTTGCACTCGTTGCCCGAAACCGACGAGGAAGACAAGTGGGTGCCGGCCGGGCTGTGCACCATGGCGGTGGAGTTCGTCTCACCCGGCAGCCGCCAGCAGGACTACGTCAACAAGCCGGAGCAATGCGCCCGGGGCGGCGTTGCGTACTTCATGCAGGTGGAGATCGTGCGGCGGACGCGACATGCCTCGGTGACGCTGCTCAAGCTGGTCGACGGCGGGTACCAGGCAGTGGCGGCCGCCAAGGCTGGGCAGCGGTTCGAGGCCGGGGAACCCTTCGAGATGAGGTTCGACCCGGCGGAGCTGCTGCCCTGACGACGGCCTCAGTTCCTCAGCGCAAACGGTCAGGTTGATCGGGTACGGTCTGCGGAATGGGACAGATCAACAACCTCGCGGACCGGTATGTCGACGAGCTGGCGGCGCTACATCCGTTGGCCGCGACCTACCTGGGGATCCCGGGCCACGACCACCGGCTCACCGACCTGAGCCCGGACGGGTTCGCCGCGCTCGCCGACCACGCCCGCCGTACCCTGGCCGACCTGGCGACGATGCCACCCGAGAATGAGGCGGAGCGGGTCGCCAAGGAAGCGATGACCGAGCGGCTGGAGATCGAGCTCGCCCGCTACGACGCCGGGGAGGCGACCAGCGAGGTCAACGTGCTCACCAGCGGCCTGCACGACACCCGGATCACGTTCGATCTGATGCCGCTGGCCGGGGAGGAGGCGGCCGGCCAGATCGCGGCCCGGATGGAGGCGGTTCCGGAGGCGCTCCGGCAGTACCGCACCACGCTGCTGGCGGAGGCGGCCCGCGGCCACGTGTCCGCCCGGCATCAGCTGCTGGAGGTGGCCAAGCAGTGTGACATCTGGACCGACCCGGGCGCCGACGACTTCTGGCCGGGGCTGGCGGCCCGGACGGCCGCGGCCGGGCCGTTGCCGGCCACCCTGGTGGCGCGGCTGACCGCCGGTGCGGCGGGGGCCCGGGAGGCGACGGTCGAGTTCGGGCGGTTCCTGCGCGAGGAGCTGGCGCCGCGGGGGCGGGAGAAGCAGGCGGTCGGGCGGGAGCGGTACCAGCTCGCGTCCCGCTACTTCCTCGGCGCCACCATCGACCAGGAGGAGGCGTACCACTGGGGGTTCGCCGAGCTGCACCGGCTGGAGCGCGAGATGCGCACGCTCGCCGGCGAGATCGCCGGCCCGGGGGCGAGCATCGACGACGCGGTAGTGGCGCTGGACGCCGACCCGGCCCGCAGCATCGAGGGCAAGGAGGCGTTCCGGGACTGGATGCAGAACCTCGCCGACAAGGCGATGGCGGACCTGCACGGCACCCACTTCGACATCCCGGAGCCGGTCCGCCGGATCGAGTGCTGCCTCGCCCCGACCAGCGACGGGGTGATCTACTACACCGGCCCGAGCGAGGACTTCAGCCGCCCGGGGCGGATGTGGTGGGCGGTGCCGCAGGGCATCGACCGGTTCTCCACCTGGCGGGAGGTGACGACGGTCTACCACGAGGGGGTGCCCGGACACCACCTGCAGATCGCCCAGACCCGGTACCGGGCGGAGGTGCTCAACCGGTGGCAGCGGCTGCTGGGCGGCTGTTCCGGCCACGCCGAGGGGTGGGCGCTCTACTCGGAGCGGCTGATGGAGGATCTCGGCTACCTGGACGACCCAGGGGACCGGTTCGGGATGCTGGACGGGCAGGCGTTCCGGGCGGCCCGGGTGATCGTGGACATCGGGATGCACCTGGAGCTGCCGGTCCCGCCGGACAACCCGTTCGGACTTGCACCCGGCCAGCGGTGGACACCGCAGCTGGGCTGGGAGTTCCTGCGGGCGCACTGCCGGGTGCCGGACGAGAACCTGCGGTTCGAGCTCAACCGTTACCTCGGCTGGCCCGGCCAGGCCCCCTCGTACAAGCTGGGGGAGCGGATCTGGCTGCAGGCCCGCCGGGACGCGCGGGCCCGCAACGGCGCCGGCTTCGACCTGAAGGCGTTCCACCGGGCGGCGCTGGACCTGGGCGGGCTCGGCCTGGACCCGCTGCGGGCCGCGCTGGCCCGGATCTGAGCCGCTCCGATCCGTCCTTACGGGAGGGTCAGCGAGAACCCGGCCGCGGTCAGCTCGGCACCGTTGACGAACACCAGGTCCAGGTCGACCTCGGTGAAGAACACCGGCAACGGGATGTCGACCAGCTCCAGCAGGTCGACCAGCGGCGACTCCGGGGTCAGCTCTAACGGCAGTACGCCGAGCGCCCGGCCGACGAACCGGCTGGTGTAGAAACTCACGTCTCCGGAGATCACCAGCGGGTCGGCGGTGACCAGTGTGGTCTGCCCGTCGTGGGTCGGGGCCAGCGCGAAGTTGGTGGCGGTGGAGCGGGTGAACGAGAACTGCAGCACCTCGATCGTCCCGGTGGCGGTGGGCAGCTCGGTGATGCCTTCGAACCGGAAGTTCTCCTGGGTGAGCCGGTCCGCGGTCATCCGCGCCGGGTTGGCGGCCACCGGCGGCTGCCCCGGTGGCGGGTCCAGGGCCGGAACCGGGGTGGGCGTGGGGGCCAAGGTGGGGCTCGGAGCCGGCGGTCCGGTCGGCGCCGGCCCCGGCCCGGTGGTCGGGCTCGGAGCCGGGGTCGGGGTGGCGGACGGGGACGGGGACGGGGTGGCGTCGTGCCGGCACAGGAGTGGGAGCGGGATCATGCAGTGGTCGGCCGGTGCGGCCGGTGGGCCGGGCACGACCAGGGCGGCGGCCAGCAGCAGCGGCGCCGCGAGGACGGCGTACCGGTCCGGATCGGGGCGCGGTGCCCATACCGGGGCGCGCTGGGTCCGGTCCGGCGCCTGGTCGGTCAGCGGGCCGGTGTACTGGCTCTCGCCCGGCAGCTCCTCGGTCGGATGGTCGCTGTCGCTGTCGCTGGCCGTCGCCGGGTCCGGAGGCGGCGGCACCGCGGTCCAGGCGAACCCGAGCGCCCCGCCGACCACGCCCAGCAGCATCCCGATGAACCACCCGCCGAGGTTGAGCCCGAGCAGCGAGTAGACAGCGGTGATCACGCCGATCACGCTGTAGAAGTAGCGATGCTGCGGGGTCACCCACAGCAGCACGCCGCACAGCACCAGCACCGCCGGCAGCAGGATCACCAGGAAGCCTTCCGGGCCGAAGCTGATCTCGACCTCCAGCAGGCTCAGCTGGGTGCTCAGGAACAGCTGCCCACCGCCCAGCAGCAGGAACCCCCCGCCCCAGAACGGCCGGCCCCGCCGCCACCGGCGGAACTTGCGCCCGCTCAGCTGGACCTGCTGCCACAGCCGCGATCCGGCTCCGGCCGCCTGCGCTGTCACGTACCCTCCAAGTTAGACCGCATGAGCCACACCGACCTGCGGAGCCGACCGGCTCCGCAGGTCGGGATGGGGAGGCTCAGAAGCACTCGCCGTTGTTGGCCATCGAGGAGTCGGCCAGTACGCGCAGGCTCAGGCCGTTGAGCGTGAAGGTGCCGGCGCTGGTCGAGAACGCGGTCTGCCGCAGGTCCTCGATCACGATCCGGTCGGCCCGCTGCCCAAACTGCCCGGCCAGCGCCGGCTCCCCGCTGATGTCCGCGGAGTCGCTGCCGATCTCGATGTTGGTAAACGTGGCGTCCCCGCTGAGCTGGTCCAGCCCGATCACCAGGTTGCTGGCGGTGGCCGGGTCGCCCCCGCCGCCGGCCTCGATCCGCAGCACGATGTGGTCAACGCCGGGGAAGATCGCGCCGATGACGCCGTCCGGCACCGCCACCGACTGGCAGAGGTTGTCCAGCTCGGCGTCGTCGATGATCGACCGGGCGACCGGGACGTTCTCGCCCTCGCCGGTCCGGTCCCAGCCGGGAACCTGGACGAAGCCGTCTCCGCGCAGCTCGTCGGCGGAGACCTTGAACTGCTGGCCGGAGACCGTGAACTGGGCCGGAAACGCGCCGGCCGAGACGCCGAACAGCAGGCCGCCGACTGCGGCCAGGGCGGGCACCAGGACCACCGCGAAGCGCCGCCACCTGGTCCGGCCGAGCACCAGGTTTCCCTGCGGGTCCGTCACAGGCTCCACCTCCGGGGGTTGGGGTGCCCGAGGTGGGGCACCCAGATGTGGAGAGCATCTTCTCGCCAGGTGACGGCGGCCACAACCATGGCTGCTACCCACGAGTAACCGGTGGATCGCGGCGGCGGTCACCCTCGGTGCTGATCCGTGGGTGCATCTCTGGCATATCGGGCCAGAACCCCGCCCAGTATCGCCAAAATCGTCACCCTCCGTATCAGGTTACGTTTGAGTAACAAAGTGGTACGGGGCGGCGCACGGTGCCACCCGGCCGGCCGACCCCGGGAGCACTGGTTCCGCGGCTTGCGTCCACTCGCACCGACTCGCGTCCCATCGCCGAGCGCAACTGCTCCCTACGAGGCCCGGTCACGGTAAACACCGTCCGGCATCACCCGCTGCCGGGGTGACTCGGCGCAGGTCACACGCCCGTCCGCGTCACTTCCCCCCGAGCAGCGGCGTTTGTCGGTCGATGAAGACACTGCGTCCGCTGTCGAGCGTCGCCGCGGTGGCCGCCGTCGCGGCCCTGCTGGTGGGGTTCGCCGCACCGCCGACCGCCGGCGGTGAGCTGCTGGCGGCCACCGACCAGCTGCCGCCGTGCCCCCCGCCCGGCGGAACCGCCGAAGCACACTCGGAGCCGGTGGCGCCGCCCACGATCGACGACCCGGTCGCCTGCCGGGCCCACCCGACCCGGATCGAGCCGGCCGCCGCCGGTGGGCTGCCGCTGCCCCGTCCCGGGTACCACCACCTGGGAGCGACCACGTTGGACGGATGGTCCGGGGTGATCGGCCGGCTGGCGGTCCGCGACCCGGTGGTCCCCGCCGGCTCGTACGACTTCGTCGCCACCCGGTTCATGGCCAAGCAGCGCCTCGGTGGTGGTGAGGTCGCCTGGCTGGAGGCCGGCTGGGTGGAGGCCGGCTGGTCCGGCGGCGGCGCCCAGCGGGTCTACACCTTCGACTCGCAGGCCCGGGCGTGGGTCTTCTTCGACGACTACGTGATCGGCGACGGTGACCGGATCTGGGTCTCCCTGCATAGCGACACCGAGGACGGGCCACCGCGCTGGCGGGCCTGGCTGTGGTGGGGTCAGCGGTGGCGGCTGCTGTCCGCCCCGGAGCTGGCGATGCCCGGGCGGGCGTCGCTGGAGCAGTACGTGGAGGTGCACCAGGACCGGGCCGGCCCGGCGATCCTGGTCCCGCCGGTGGCGGTGGACCGGGTCCGGGTCCGGGACGAGCCGGCCGGGCCGTTCCGGCCCTGGCGCCGGGACCGGGTGCCGACCGTGTTCCCGGTCCCGGCCACCGACTACTGCCTGGCCTGGGAGCACCAGTTCGACGCCTGGTCAGCCGGGGACTGCGCCGCTACCGTGCAGGAATGAGCCCGACTCCGAGCTGGCATGGCGTGCTGGTGGCCACCGCGCTCCCGTTGACAGAGGACCTGGCGCTCGACCTCGACCGGTACGCGGACCACGTGCGCTGGCTGGCGGAGTCGGGCTGCCACGGGGTGACCCCGAACGGCTCGCTCGGTGAGTACCAGGCGCTCGACCCGGCCGAGCGGGTGGCGGTGGTGCAGACCGCGGTGCAGGCGGCCCCGCCCGGGTTCGCGGTGGTGCCGGGGGTGTCCGCGTACGGCGCCCGGGAGGCGGCCCGGTGGGCCGAGCAGGCCGCGCTGGCCGGCTGCCCGGCGGTGATGGCGCTGCCCCCGAACGGGTACCGGGCCGGCGAGCCGGCGGTGGTCGAGCACTACCGGGCGGTCGCGGCGGTCGGCCTGCCGGTGGTCGCCTACAACAACCCGATCGACACCAAAGTGGACCTGACCCCGCAGCTGCTGGCCCGGCTGCACGGCGAGGGGCTGATCGTGGCGGTCAAGGAGTTCACCGGGGACGTGCGGCGGGGGTACGAGATCGCCGAGCGCGCCCCCGGTCTGGACCTGATCGCCGGCTCCGACGACGTGGTGCTGGAGCTGGCGCAGGCCGGGGCGGTCGGCTGGATCGCCGGCGTCCCGAACGCGCTGCCCCGCGAGTGCGTGGCGCTGTGGCGGGCCGCGCACTCCGGTGAGCCGGCGGCCCGGTCCGCTTACCGGGCGCTGCACCCGTTGCTGCGGTGGGACTCGAAGACCGAGTTCGTGCAGGCGATCAAGCTGATGATGGACCAGGTCGGGCGGTACGGCGGGCCGTGCCGGCCGCCCCGGACGGCGCTGCCCGAGCCGGCCGCGGCCGCGATCCGGGCCGCCGTCGCGGGAGTCTGACCGATGCGCTCCCGGCAGGTGCTGCAGGCGGTGGACTCGCACACCGAGGGGATGCCCACCCGGGTGGTCACCGGCGGGGTAGGGACCATCCCCGGGGACACGATGGCGGCCCGCCGCGCGTACGCGATCGACCACCTGGACCCGCTGCGCCGGCTGCTGATGGACGAGCCGCGCGGGCACGCGGCGATGTCCGGCGCGATCCTGCAGCCGCCGACCCGGCCGGACGCCGACGCCGGGGTGCTGTTCATCGAGGTCTCCGGGTTCCTGCCGATGTGCGGGCAC
>WHTQ01000034.1 GCA_009377645.1 Micromonosporaceae bacterium
ATCCTCCGTCTCACCGGCCACCGCCAGATCACCCGCACCCTACAGCGCATCGCCGCCGACCGAACACGAACCCTGTCGATCCTATCCGGCTTCCCCCTCCCCACACCGCCTATGATCAACTAACTTTGAAATCGGGCTGCGCCGTACCTGACTATGTCTGTACATACATAAGGTCCTCTCCCAGGAGGAAGAAATGACCAACACCAACAGCCCGCGCCGCCGGCGGGTGCTGACCGCGGTGGTGGCGCTCGTCGCCACTACCCTGGCCACCGTGGCGGTGGGTGCCAGCCCAGCGCAGGCGGCCACCACCCCCGGCATCGACGTCTCGCACCACCAGGGCGCCATCAACTGGACCAGCGTGCGAAACGCCGGCATCCAGTTCGCGTTCATCAAGGCAACCGAAGGCACCGGCTTCCGGGACTCCCGGTTCAACACGAACTACGTCGCCGCGTACAACGCGGGGGTGATCCGGGGGGCGTACCACTTCGCCCTGCCGGACCGGTCCACCGGCGCGACCCAGGCACACTTCCTGGCCAACAATGGCGGCGCCTGGTCGGCCGACAGCCGGACCCTGCCGGCCGCGCTCGACCTGGAGGGCAACCCGTACGGGCCGTTCTGCTACAGCCGGAGCCAGGCCTCGATGCGCGCCTGGATCCAGGACTTCCTGAACACCTACCGTTCCCGGACCAGCCGGCACGCGGTCATCTACACCACCACCAGCTGGTGGAACACCTGCACCGGCGGCTGGAGCGGTCCGTGGACCACCAGCCCACTGTGGATTGCCCGGTGGGCCAGCTCACCCGGGCCGCTGCCGCCGGGGGCGGCGGTCTGGTCCTTCTGGCAGTTCACCAGCACCGGGCGGGTCTCCGGGATCTCCGGCAACGTCGACCGGAACCACTTCAACGGCGCCCGGGACCGGCTGATCGCCCTGGCCAACAACACCGCCTGACCCAGGAGGGGTCCCCTACGCCGGATAGGGCCGGCATAGGGGACCCTCCTCAACTCAGGGCAGCGCGTTCAGGAACGGCGGCGGCCACCGCCAGGGTGGATTGGAGTCTCATGGTGCCTCCATGGGGTTCCGGAGGAGCGGGGCGAGTTCGACAACCTCCCGGGAATGGGCAAGCCGCTGCCGGGCCGCGGCCAGCCGGACCACGAGCTGTGGTGGCTGAAGGGGTATGTCGCCCGCGAGGGCCTGCCGACCGACCCGATGCTGCCGCCCTCGCTCCAGCTGACCAAGGAGATCGAGCGGCTGCCGGAGGCGGTCCAGGACCTGGCTTCCGAAGCGGAGGTACGCGACCGGGTTGCGCGCGCTCAACCTGCGGATCGCCGAGCACCTGCGGGCACGGTCTCCCGCCAGGGGCCGGGACGGTCGTTGAGCCCCAGCACCAACGCCGCCCCGGCCGCCTCGGCCGCCGCGATCTGCTCACCGAGCAGGAACTCGCCGCGACGGGTCATCAGCACCAGCTTGCCCGCGACGGGACCCGCCGGCAGGTGCGGACGTCATGGGGGCATGGCTTCACGATGCGCTCTGCAGCCGCCGGTTTGCGACCGTCCAGATCACCTAATCTTTGGGGATCGGCTCACAGGTTGTGCAGCAACGAACGCGCGGTGCCACCCAGGATCTGGGCCCGCTCTGCCGCCGGAATCGCCAGCGACGTGATCGACGGGACCGCCCGGTCGATCGCCCCGAGCAGGTGCGGGAAGTCGCTTCCCATCACCAGGTGGTCGGCCCCGAACAGGTCCCGCAACATGGTCAGGTTGTGCGGGCTGAACGTGACCGTGTCGTAGTACAGCCGCTTCAGGTACTCGCTCGGCAGCTCGTCGATGTGCTCCCGGTTCTCGGCGAAGTCCCGGTAGCCGTTGTCGAGCCGTTCCAGCAGCCATGGCACCGCACCCCCGGCGTGGGCCACGATCCACCGGATCTGCGGGAACTCACGGAAAATGCCGGCGTAGCACATCCGCGCCACCGCCAGCGTGGTGTCGAACGGGAACGCCACGATCGGCCCGAGCACGAACTCCCGCAACGACTCCTGGCCGGCGGCCGGGATCATCGGATGCAGCAGGATGCACAGCCGCATCCGGTCGGCCTCGGCCAGGAACGGCCGGTACGCGGGGTCGGTCAGCGGCCGTCCGCCGATGTTGCTGAGCAGGATCACCCCGTTCATCCGCAGCTCGTCGATGGCCCGGTGCAGCTCGGCCAGGGCGGAGTCCGGATCGTCCATCGGCACCGAGGCGAACGCCTTGATCCGGTCCGGATGGGCCGCCATCGCCTCCGCGTACGCGTCGTTCATCCGCCGGGCCAGCCCGGCCTGCTCCGCGGCGGGCAGGAAGAACACGTTCGGGGTGGACAGCGACAGCACCGCCACGTCGATCCCGGCCGCGTCCATCGCCGCCAGCCGGGCGGTCAGGTCGGTCATCGCCGGGGTGACCCCGAAGAACCGGGCGCCGCGCAGCGTGATGATGTCCCGCCCGGTCTGGTCCTTGCCGAACGAGTAGTCACCGCCGCTGTCCCGTACCGCCTGGAAGTAGGCCGGGGTGTAGTGGTGGGTGTGCAGGTCGAAGGTCCGCACGCGCATGCCGGTGATTCTCTCCCGGATCGCTAGTCCGCGCGGTCCGGGCTGGTCGGCCCCCAGCCCGAAGCGACGCGACCGCCGGACGGGACCGGTGGTGGAAGCCAGCGGCCAGCAGCTCCCGGACCGCTGGGGTTGTCCTTCGATCCGAAGTGGTAGATGATCGAGGCCGCCATGTTCACCGCCACCGTGATCGTCTCGGTCCTGCTCGCCGGCCTGCTGTCCTGGACCGCCGCCCGCAAGCTCGGTCACCGCCCGCCGGTGGTCGAGAGCTACCGGCGGGTCGGCGTTCCGGAGCGCCGGCTGAACGCGCTCGCGGCGATCCTGCTGGCCGGGGCGGCCGGCCTGCTGGTCGGCCTGTGGTGGGCACCGGTCGGGGTGGCCGCAGCCGCCGGCACGGTTGGCTACTTCCTGGTGGCGGTCGGCTTCCACCTCCGGACCCGGGAGCTGCGGACCCTGCCCAACCCAGTCGCCTTCCTGGTGCTCGCGGCCGTCGCCACCGGCCTCCGGCTCGCCACGCTCTAGCCACATCCATACGGATGTGCCTCACATCCGTATGGATGTGAGCCGAGCACACCACCCCGCCCCCGGACTCGCGCGAAGCGCCCGTTGCGCCTGAGCTAGGGTAAGTCTACACTTACCGTTCGTGGGAGCTTACGGAGATGCCGGGCTCGGCCTGCTGGGCGACCCGACCCGGCGGGCGATCTTCGAGCTGCTGGCGCAGCGCCCCCACTCGGTGAGCGAGCTGGCCGAGCGGCTGCCGGTCAGCCGCCCGGCGGTCTCCCAGCACCTGCGCGCGCTCAAGGAGGGCGGGCTGGTGGTGAACCGGGCCGAGGGCACGCGCCGGGTCTACCGGCTCAACCCGGATGGCGTGGCTGCCCTCCGGGCCTGGCTGGAGCGGATCTGGGACGAGGCGCTCACCGCTTTTCAGAAGGCCGCCGAGGCGGCACCGATCGACCCCGAACAGGAGCAGCAATGAGCACGGCATCCGCGATCCCGGCGATCCACGGGACGGTCACCGTGGGCGTCCCTGTCGAGCAGGCGTTCCGCGTCTTCACCGACTCGTTCCACACCTGGTGGCCACCGCAGTACCACATCGGCAAGGAGGACCTGGCCGATGCCGTCCTGGAGCCGCGGGAGGGCGGGCGGTGGTTCGAGCGGGGTGTGGACGGCAGCGAGTGTGACTGGGGCGGGGTGCTGGCCTGGGAGCCGCCGCACCGGCTGGTGGTCACCTGGCAGATCACCGGCGAGTGGCAGTTCGACCCGGATCCGGCGCACGCCAGCGAGATCGAGGTCCGGTTCACTGCGGACGGTCCCGGGCAGACCGTGGTCGAGCTGGAGCACCGCCACCTGGACCGGCTGGTGGGCGGCCAGGCGATGCGCGACGCGATCATCGGTGGCGGCGGCTGGAGCGCCCTGCTGGAGACCTTCGCCACCGCCGCGACGGCAACCCCCTAACTGGACCGTGCCGGGCGCTAGATCCAGCCGAGCTCGCTGGCCCGGCACCCGAGCTGGAACCGAGTCTCCACCCCGGCAGCGGTCATCAGCTCCCGGATCCGCCGTTGCACGGTGCGGGTGCTGGTGCCCAGCTGCCGGGCGATGGTGGCGTCGGTGAAGCCGGTCCGCAGCATCGCCAGCACCCGGCTCTCCTCCGGGTCGAGCGGGCTGGCGGCGGGTCCGTCCGGGTGAGCCAGCGCGAACGGGACCGCCCGCTCCCACACCTGCTCGAACAGCGCGGCCAGCCCGGTCAGCAGCCCGCTCGGGTGGACCACCACGGCACTCGCCTGCAGGTCGCCGTCCGCGCCGGTCATCGGGACGAACGCCACCGCGCCGTCGACCAGGAACAGCTTGATCGGCAGCCGGTCGGCGATCCGTACCTCCTCGCCGGCGGCCACGTCGGCCAGCATCGCCTCCACCCCACCCTGCGCGGCGAACCCGTCGTGGTTGTAGACGGTGCGGTAGCGGACCGACCGTGCCAGCTGCCCCAGCTCCACCTGCCGGTAGTGCTCGTCGTCACCGTCGGTGAGGAACGGCGGCGTCACGAACGCGCACACCTGCTCGCGGGCGGCCCGCTGCAGCTGCTCGAACCGCTGCCCGATCGCCGCCAGCCCGACCACCACCTCGACCAGCTCGGCGGTGCCCCGCCCGCGCCGGGCGGACCGGTAGCTGTCCATCATGGTCGCCGCCTGCGCCCGCACCTGCTCCAGCCGCAGCTGCTGGGCCAGCAACAACGGCTCGATCGCCACATCCGGTGGGGCGGCGACATACCGGTGGCGGCGGCCCGGGGTCCGGCTGACCAGCCCCAGCGCCTCCAGCCGGTCCAGCGCCTGGGTGACCTGTGCTGGCTTGCCGCCCACCCGGTCACGCAGCTCGGTCGCGGAGGCACTCCGGGTAGCGACCAGCGCGGTAGACCGTTTCCTCCGCCGGAGCCAGCCCGGCCGCATCCAGCATCCCCGCACCTCCCCGATGGGCATGTGGTGTCGACAATACGACGCTGGCGAGTTGTCGTCACGGCCGCCCGATGACACGGCACCGCTCCGGACCGCAGAATGCGCGGGGACGGAACCGGTGCGCATGGACGGAACCGAGGTGGCGGGATGCGGCGCAGGCTGGCGAGCGCGATGGCGGGAGCGATGGTGCTCGGGCTGGTGGTGGGACTCGCGCCCGGATCGGGAGCCGGCGCGACGCCGCCGCCCGGACCCCCCGGACCCGGCTCGGAGGTCACGGAGGTCACGCTGGTGACCGGAGATGTGGTGCAGGTCGAGCGGACCGCCGACGGGCGCACCATCGCCGGGGTCGAGCAGGGCGCCGGACCGTCGGGCGCGTTCCGGGTGTACGAGCGCGGCGGGCACACCCACGTCGTCCCGCTGACCGCCCAGCCGTACCTGGACTCCGGGCTGCTCGACCCCCGCCTGTTCGACGTGACGCTGCTGGCCGACCAGGGCTACGACGACGGGTCCACGTCCCAGCTGCCGCTGATCATCGAGTACGGGGCGGCGGCGCGGGCGGCCACCGCCGCGCCGGACGGCGCCCGTCCCGGCACCGCGCTGCCCAGCATCGGCGGTCGGGCGGTGGCCGCCGACAAGGCGCAGGCCCAGGCGTTCTGGGCGGATGTGGCCGGGGCGGCAGCGCCGGCGGCCCGGACGACGGCGCGGTTCGACGACGGGATCACCCGGATCTGGCTGGACGGGCAGGCGTCCGCGTCGCTTTCCCGCAGCGTCCCGCTGGTCGGGGCGCCGGCCGCCTGGGAGCAGGGGTACGACGGCACCGGGGTGACGGTGGCCGTACTGGACACCGGCATCGACGCCGACCACCCCGACCTGGCCGGGCAGCTGGCCGGTTCCCGGTCGTTCACCCCGGATGGGACGGTCGAGGACCGGTTCGGGCACGGCACCCACGTGGCCTCGATCGCGGCCGGCACCGGGGCCGATCCGGCCGGCAGCCCCGGGGTGGCACCCGGCGCCGGGCTGCTGGTGGGCAAGGTGTTGGGGGACACCGGGTTCGGGCAGGAGTCGTGGATCGTGGCCGGCATGGAGTGGGCGGTGCAGGCCGGCGCGGAGGTGGTGAACCTGAGCCTCGGCTCGTTCCCGACCGACGGCACCGACCCCATGAGCCAGGCGGTGGACGCGCTCAGCGAGGCCAGCGACACGCTGTTCGTGATCGCCGCCGGGAACTCCGGCCCGGGCGCCCGCACCGTGTCCGCACCGGCCACAGCGGACTCCGCGCTGGCGGTCGGGAACGCCCGGCTCGACGGCACCCTGAACCGCTCCTCCAGCCGTGGCCCGCGGGTGATCGACAACGCGATCAAGCCGGAGATCAGCGCGCCCGGCACCGGGATCGTGGCGGCCCGGGCCGGCGGCGGGCATGTGGCGGCGTCCGGCACCTCGATGGCCGCGCCGCACGTGGCCGGTGCGGCGGCGATCCTGGCCCAGCAGCATCCGGAGTGGACCGGCGAGCAGCTGCACGCGGCGCTGGTCGCCAGCTCGGTCCCGCTCGACGGCGCCACGGTCTGGGAGCAGGGCGCCGGGCGGCTCGCGGTGGACCGGGCGGTCGCGCAGACCGTCCAGGTCAGCGACGGGGCGCTCGACCTGGGCTACCTCGATCTGGACACGCCGGGCGACGAGCTGATCCGGACCCGCCGGCTCGACTACCGCAACGACGGCCCGGAGCCAGTCACGCTCGATCTGGCGGTCGCGCTGACCGGCGACGACGGCGCGCCGGCTCCAGGCGGCCCGGTCACCGTCGAGCCCGCCCAGCTCACCCTCGCACCGGGCCAGACCGCCCCGGTGACGGTCCGGCTCGACGCCACCGACCTGCCGGCCGGGCAGTACGCCGGACGGCTGGTCGCCACCGGCGGTCCGGTCCCGGTCACCACCGCGCTCGGCTTCTACCGGCAGGGCGACCTGGTCGACGTGACGATCTCGCTCACCGACCGGCGGGGGCAGCCGGCCGGCGGCCACGTCACGCTGCTGAACTACGACCGCGGGGTGTTCGAGCCGGGCGGGTTCATCGAGGGCTCGGTGGCGCCCGGGCAGGCGCGCACGTTCCGGATCCCCCGGGCCACGTACAGCATCACCGCGATGATCTCCACCATGGACGAGTCGGGCCGGTTCCTGTCCGAGCTGAGCATGGTCACCGACCCGCAGCGGTCGCTGGACCGCAACGCGCGGCTGGCATTCGACTCCCGGGACGCCCGACCGGTCGAGGTGGACACGCCGCGGGACGCCGCCCCGGAGGTGCTGGTGCTGGGCTGGACCCGCGGCCCGGACCCGGAAAAGGGCAACGCGTTCGTCGACTCGCTGCTGGTGCTCCCGGAGGCCGGGGAGGTGGAGCGGGTCTCGGCCGCCCCGACGGCGTCGGTGACCGACGGGACGTTCGACGTCTACACCACCTGGCACCTGGCGGTGCCGTGGCTGACCGCCACTGTCGGCCGGGAGCGGTTCGTGCCTACGTATCTTGTGGGGGCACCGCGTTACCAGGGAGCCGAGCGGGCTCCGGTGGTGGACGTGGGTACGTCGGCGGCTGGGCACGATCTGGACGGCGCGGTGGCGCTGCTGACGGAGGAGCCGGGCGTGCCGCCGGCCCAGCAGGTGGCGGCGGCCGCCGAGGCCGGTGCGCTGCTGGCGCTGGTCACCCCCGCCGAACCCGGGCTGCTGCGGGCACCCGGAGTCGGGCTGCCGATCCCGGCCGCCACCCTGTCCTACCCGGACGGACAGCGGCTGCGGGACCAGCTGCCGGGCACGGTCCAGCTGGCCGGGGTGATCGACCCGCCGTACACCTACGACCTGATCTTCCACGACCCGGACCGGGTGCCGCCGTCGATGGCGCGGGAGGTGGACAGCGGGGACCTGGCCACGGTCGAGGCCAGCTACCGGGACGACGGTAACTCCCGGCCGGTGCTACTGACCCGGCATCCCAGCCATCCGTGCACGTGCTCGCTGGTCCGGGTGTTCGGGGTGCACACGCTGCCCTACCAGCGCACCGAGTACGTCTCCACCGGCGACGGCGCGGTCTGGTCGGTGTCCGTGCAGGGTGGACTCACCTCCAACCTGCGCGCCCGGGACCTGGTCTACCAGCCGCGTCACCGCTACTCCGAGACCTGGGGCGCGGCGCCGCTGGCCCCGACCGCCGCGCCCGCGATCAACGACCCGTCCACCAGGGAGGGTGACACGCTGCACCTGCGGGTCTCGCCGATCGCGGACGCGAGCGGAAAGTCTGGCAACTCCCGGGGTCCGTCTGCCGGGGTGCTCACCCGGGACGGCGAGCTGGTGCAGGAGCTGTTCGCCGGGTTCGGGGACGTCCCGGTGCCGGCCGGGGAGGCGGACTACCGGCTGGAGGTGTCGACCGCGAACGGCACGCCGGCGACCGGGCAGCTGTCCACCAGCACCGAGACCGCGTGGAGCTTCCGCTCCGGTCACGTCGACGGCCCGGCCCAGCCGCTGCCGCTGCTGTCGCCGGTGCTGGCGTTGCCTCTGTCGGTGGAGAACGCCCACGACCGGCGGGTCCCGCTGATCGGGCAGCTGCACGGGGCGTACCCGGACCACGCCCAGGCCACCCTGCGGTCGGCCGGCATCTGGGTCTCCTATGACGACGGTGCTCAGTGGCGCAAGGGGTTCACGGTGCCGCTGCTCGGCGGTCGGATGCTGGCCGTCCTGCCACCGGCCGGGCGGTCGGCCGCGGACGGGTACGCCTCACTGCGGGTGGAGCTGACCGACCGGTCCGGGAACGCGGTGGAACAGACCGTCATCCGCGCCTACCGGCTCGGCTGACCCGGCCCGGACAGGAACTGGCGTAGCTCGGGTAGCGGCCAGGCGTTGATGACCTCGGCCGGGGCCAGCCAGCCGCGCTGCGCGATCGCCACCCCGTACCGGAGGTTGTCGAGGTGGCCGGTGGCGTGCGAGTCGGTGTTGACGGCGAACTTCACCCCGTGCCGCCGCGCCCGCAGGATCAGCTCGTCGTTCAGGTCCAGCCGGTCCGGGAAGCTGTTCACCTCCAGCGCCGTGCCGGTGCGGGCGGCCGCGGCGAACACCGCGTCGAAGTCGGCGTCCACCGGCTCCCGCTTGCCGATCTGCCGGGTCATCGGGTGCCCGATGATGTTCACGTACGGGTTCTCGCAGGCCCGCACCAGCCGGCGGGTCAGCTGCTCGCGCGGCTGGGTGAAGTGAGAGTGGACGGACGCCACCCGGATGTCGAACCCGGACAGGAAGTCGGCATCCCAGTCCACCTCGCCGTCCGGGTCGATGTTCAGCTCGGTGCCGTGCAGCAGCACCATCCCGCTGCCAGCCGCGAGCGCCCGCAGCTGGTCCCGCTGGGCGAGCATCTTCTCGTCGGTCATCCGCTGCATCGGCAGGTTCTTGGCGTGGTCGGTGACCGCGTAGTACTGGTAACCGTGGGCGCGGGCGGCGGCGAGCATCTCCGGCAGCGAGGCCACCCCGTCGGTCAGGTCGGTGTGGGTGTGCAGGTCGCCCCGGATGTCGGCGACCGTCAGCAGCTCCGGCAGCTCCCCGGTGAGCGCCGCCTCGATCTCGCCCCGGTCCTCGCGCAACGTCGGCGGGATCCAGGGCAACCCGAGCTGCGCGTACACCTCCGGCTCGGTCTCGGAGACCACCAGGGTGTCATCGTCGACCCGGAACAGCCCGTACTCGGACAGCTTCAGTCCCTTCCGGACAGCCATCTCCCGGATCCGGATGTTGTGCGCCTTGCTGCCGGTGAAGTAGAGCAGCGCCGCACCCCACGCCTCCGGCGGGACCACCCGCAGGTCGACCTGCAGGCCGGTGCGGGTGCGCACCGACGACTTGGTGGGCCCGTGCGCGATCACGTCGACCACCGGCGGCAGCCGGGTGAACGCATCCATCAGCGGCTCCGGATCGCGGGAGGCGGCGAGGATGTCGACGTCGCCGATCGACTCCCGCATCCGGCGCAGCGACCCGGCGTAGGTGCAGTCGACGCATCCGGGCAGCCCGGACAGCTCGCCGGCGATCTCCTCGGCGACCGCCATCGCGGTCGAGATCAGCACCCGGCCGCCGGCCCGGCGCAGCAGCTCGATGCCGTGCCGGATGTTCTCGGCGGTCTTGGCGCCGAACCCGCGCAGCTCGGCCAGCTTCCCATCGTCGATCGCGCGGGCCAGCTCGGCCACCGACGACACGCCCAGCTCCTGGTAGAGCAGCATCGCCTTGCGCGGCCCAAGAGTCGGGATGGCGGTCAGCTCGCGAACCCCCCGCGGCACCTTCGCCCGCAGCCGCTCCACCGCCCGGACCTCGCCGGTGTGCAGGTACTCGATGACCTTGTCGGCGATCGTGCCGCCCACGTTCGGGATCTCCTGCAGGCCGTCGCGATCGAGCGTGGACACGTCCACGTGGTAGCCGGCGATCGACCGGGCGGCCCGGTCGTACACCCGTACCCGGTACGCCTGGCCGCCGGTGATCGAGATGAGGTCTCCGTACTCCTGCAGGAGCGCCGCCACCACTTCGTTCGGACGTGCCATACCGCACAGTGTAGGAAGCAGCGGGGCTGAGAGGATGGCCGGCGACCGGGGGCGAGCTCCAACGAGGATGGGCCTGACGTTGGAGGTTTGGCTGAGCAGGCAACTCGCATTGGAGCGTCGCCGCCTGGTCAGGTGATGACGCGAAAGACCTCTTGACCCACCCAGTAGATCCGGCCGCCTCTTCCGACCTGCCCAACCAACCTGCTGGCCCGGCTGATCGCCCACCGGGACGAGGTGCTGCGGTCTGTGACCCTGAACACAGGACACCTGAAGAGACGCATCAAATCAGTTTGATGTAATCTTGGGGAATGACTGCTGACTCGGTCTTCGCGGACACCTCACCGCCGGCGTTCCTCCAGCTGGCAGGTAACCCGGTGCGCTGGCGGCTCCTCAGGGAACTAGCGCGTAGTGACCTGCGGGTGGGGGAGCTGACCGCTCGGGTCGGCCGACCGCAGAACGCGGTCTCCTATCACCTCGGCCGCCTGCGCGCCGGCGGGCTCGTGTTGACGCGGCGCAGCTCGGCCGATCATCGAGACAGCTACTACCACCTCGATCTGACCCGCTGCGGCGATCTCCTCGCAGCGACCGGGGCAGCACTGCACCCCGGCCTGGCCGCCGCCCCAGCTCCTGCCGGTCGTCGCCGTCGCGCCGTCACGGTACGGGTACTGTTTGCCTGCACCGGGAACAGCGCCCGCTCCCAGATCGCCGAAGCCCTCCTCACGCACGCCGCCAGCGACCGGGTCGAGGCCGCCAGCGCCGGCAGCCACCCCAAGGACCTGCACCCAAACGCGGTCCGTGTGATGCACGAGTACGGCATCGACATCGCCGGCCAGCGCAGCAAACACCTCAACGAGTTCACCGGGCACCGCTTCGACTACGTGGTCACCCTCTGCGACAAGGTCCGCGAGGTCTGCCCCGAGTTCCCCGCCGGTCCCCAGCCGATCCACTGGAGCATCCCCGACCCCGCCGCCGAGGGCACCGGCCAAGCTAGCTACCCCGCCTTCCGGCGCGTCGCCGCCGACCTGCACACCCGCATCGGGTTCTTCACCCACCGCATCACCGCACCCGCAACGAAGGGATGACCTGTCATGACCGAGATCGACAACAGCGTGGTCAACGTCCGCTACATCGTTGACGACGTCCAAGCTGCCATCGACTTCTACACCGCCCACCTTGGCTTCACCCTGCGCACCGCGCACCTGCCCGCCTTCGCCGACGTCACCCGCGGCCGCCTGCGCCTGCTGCTGTCCGGCCCGGGCAGCTCCGGCGCCCTCGCCACACCCACGGACGCCACCAACGCCGGGCGTAACCGCATCCATCTCACCGTTGACGATCTTGATGCCGAAATCCAGCGGCTGCGCAGCGCCGGGCTGTCCTTTCGCAGCGATGTGGTCGCAGGTCCCGGCGGACGCCAGATCCTGCTCGCTGACCCCGCCGGCAACCTCGTCGAACTGTTCACCCCCGCCCAGCCCAGGCAGTAACCACCAGGCCAAACCACTGGACGACACTCACTCTTCCGACGCACCACCTGAACAGTTACGGCACATTGATTGAGACCAGGGAGATCTTGCTATGGCCGACGGGACTGATCGTCGCGGGAGCCCGGTAGCGCAGGCCGACCGGGAACGGAACCGGTGGTGGCTGGTGGTCGCCGCCGGCCTGGCCGTGTTCATGGCGTCCGTGGACATGAGCATCGTCAATGTCGCGCTGCCGGCGATCGAGCGTGACTTCGAGATCGCCACCAGCATGACCGAGTGGACAGTGCTCGCCTACCTGCTGCCACTCGCCGGCTTGGCGCTGCCGATGCGGAAACGGCCTGTTCAACGCTCCCAACATGGCGATGGCGATGACCCACACGCCGCGGCCGTTGCTGGCGACCACAGGTGCCTCGACCAGCCTCGCCCGCACGATGGGGTTCGCCCTGGGACCCGCTCTGGCCACGCTGGTGTGGTCTATCTCCTCCTACGAGCCCGACGGGATGCGGGGAGCCATGACTCTGGCGACGGTGCTCAGCGCGCTGTCAGTCGTTGCCCTCGTGCGCATGCGAGTACCCGGCAAACAGGCGGCGGTGGCCCAAAACCAGCGCGCTGGTCCCTGCAGCAAAACTCACGCCGAGGCGCCCGAGTAGCGGCGGAGGCCGCGCCGCCAGAGCCACCGGGACAGCCCGACCCAGCCGGCCGCCAGCGCCACCACCAGCAGCAGGGTGGTGGCGGTGAGCCGGGCGGCGAGCGCCTCGGACGGTACGGTGACCGCGAACCCAACCGGCACCAGTGCGCTCAGGATGATCCGCAGCCAGCCCGGGTAGATCCCGACCGGATACCGCCCGGCCTGGAACACCGCATCGAAGACCTCAATCATCGCGTCCACCCGCACGAACCAGAACACGCTGACGGACAGCGACAGCAGCAGGCAGTAGAGCAGCACCACGCCGAGCAGGAAGGTGAGCAGGAACGCAGCGGCGGCGGCCGGGCCGACCGGGTGGGTCAGGCCGGCCAGACCCCACCCGACCACCAGGCCGCCGACCACGACGTCCACTCCCTGCCATGGCTGCAGCCGCCGGGTGCTCACCAGCAGCTGCCCGTCGACCGGCTTGGTGAGCACATAGTCCAGTGCCCCGTCCCGTACGTCGGACAGGAGCTGGAGCATGTTCGGCTTGATCGCCATCCGGGACACGCCGCCGAGCGCGGTGTACATCCCCAGCACCAGGTAGAGCTCCGGGCGGGTCCAGCCGGCCAGCTGGTCGACATACCGGAACACCAGCGCCAGCACTATCAGGCCGACCCCGAGCGAGATCGCGGACTGCAGCAGGCTGAGCCAGAAGTTCACCCGGTACTGCAGCTCGTTCAGCAGCGCCACCTTGGTGAACCGCCACACCAGCAGCGCCCCGCGCATCAGTTGCCGACCGCCGTGTAGCGGCGGACCGCCCGCCGCCAGACCAGCGCCACCAGCCCGGCTCCGACCGCGGTCCACAGCACCTGCATCGCCAGCCCGGTCGCCAGCTCCGGGTTGCTCCGGCCGACCACCAGGGTGTCGATCGGGAACCCGAAGGTCCAGTAGAACGGCAGCCAGCCGGCCACCGACTGCAGCGCCTGCGGCATCAGGTCCATCGGCACCAGCCGACCGGAGAACAGCAGCTCGCAGACCACGTACAGCTCGAACAGGGCGGAGGCGCGGGTGGTCCAGAAGTTCACCATCCCCAGTGCCCACAGGAACATCGAGCGCACCAGGTAGGCACCCCACAGCGCCACCACGAACACTGCCACCTCCAGCGGCCGCAGATCCAGGGTGGGCCGGAACGCCAGCACCAGCACCGCCGCGACCGGCAGCCAGGTTAACAGCTGCAGCAGGTTGTAGCCGGCGAAGAAGGAGAGGTCATAGTGGATCGGATGGGCCGGCCGGAGCAGGTAGGCGTTGAAGTCGCCGCGCTGGATCCGCCACTCGAACCCGTACGGAGTGAAGACCACGTTCATGACCCGCACCGCCATCCAGACGATGAAGTATGCGGCGATAGTGCCGGTCGCCAGCCCGCCCACCTCCCCGCCGCGCTGGTCGGCGATGGTGGTCCAGACCGTGAGGTACACCACCGGCTCGACCAGGAACGCCAGGGTCCGGACCAGCGAGTCGTAGCGGTACTGCAGCTGGGCCCGGACGTTCATCGAGATGTTCTTGGCGTAGAGGGCGCCCAGCCCGCGGATCATCCCGGCACCGGATCCGTGAACGCCTGCTCGATCACGTCCTCGATCGGCGGGTCCTCGACGGTCAGGTCCAGCACGGTGTGCTCGGCCAGCAGCCGGGCGGTCACCTCCGGGGTGCGTTCCTTCGGCACCCGCAGCGACACCTGGTCGCCGTCCCGCCCGGTCACCTCGCCGTACCGCGACAGGTCGATGGACGGGTCGCCGAGCGCCACCCGGATCTCCTTGTGGGGCGAGAACCTGGCCGCCAGCGCCGCCAGCCGCCCGTCGAACCGGATCCGGCCATGATGGATGATGATAACCCGCTCACACAGAGCCTCCACATCGGCCATGTAGTGGCTGGTGAGCAGCACAGTCGCCCCGTACCGGCGGTTGTAGGCGGCCACGAACTCGCGCAGCCGCCGCTGCATGCTCAGGTCCAGGCCGAGCGTGGGCTCGTCCAGGAACAGCACCTCCGGCCGGTGCAGCAGCGAGGCCGCCAGCTCCACCCGCATCCGCTCCCCCAGCGACAGGTTCCGGACCGGCTTGCGGATCAGCTCGGCCAGGTCGAGCAGCTCGACCAGCTCCTCCCGGGTGCGGCGAAACTCCGGTCCCGGCAGCCGGTAGATCGCCCGGTTCAGCTCGAACGAGTCGGCCGCCGGGATGTCCCACTGGAGCTGGTTGCGGTTGCCCATCACCAGCGCGATCCGGCGCAGGTACGCGGGTTCGCGGCGGTGCGGGGCGTGACCGAGCACGGTGAGCGTGCCACCGGTCGGGTGGAGCAGCCCGCTGAGCAGCTTGAGCGTGGTGGTCTTGCCGGCGCCGTTCGGCCCGAGGAAGCCGACCACCTCGCCGGCGGCGATCTCGAACGAGATCCCGTCGACCGCCGGCACCTGCCGGAACCGGCGGCGCACCAGGCTGCGGATCGCCGCGCCCAGACCCGGATCCCGCTCGGGGACGGTGAAGACCCGGCGCAACCGCTCGACCTGGACCGCGGCCATCGGCACCTCCCGTCTCGGGCGACGACACGCTAGCCCGGCGCCGGCCGGGCCGACAACCCGGTTATCGGCTGGCAGAGTGGAGCCATGAGTGAACAGACACTGCGGTCGGTGACGCTGCGGCGCACCTCGGCCGGGCGGTTCGTCGCGACCAACGCGCGCGGGGTGGAGCTGGCGCTCGGCAGCGAGGACGACACGTTCTCGCCGGTGGAGCTGCTGCTGGCCGCGATCGCCGGCTGCACGGCGATCGACGTCGACACGCTGACCAGCCGCCGGGCCGAGCCGGAGTCGTTCGAGCTGCGGGCCAGTGGGGACAAGGTGCGGGACCAGTCCGGCAACCGGATGGAGAACCTGGAGGTGGCCTTCCGGGTAAGGTTCCCGGACGGCGAGGCGGGGGACGCGGCCCGGGCGGTGCTGCCGGAGGTGGTGGCCCGGTCACACGACCGTTTGTGCACGGTGTCCCGGACCATCGAGGTCGGCACCCCGATCGCCCCCCGGATCGAGTGATCCGGCGGGGTCATCAGTGGCGCCGGTGGTCGGGCTCCTCCGGCTCGTAGTGCACCGCCCGGAGCTCGTCCCGGTCGGTCAGTGCCCACCGCCGGCCGTTCTGGTCGGTGAACTCGATCTCGATCGAGGACGTCCGGGGGTCCACCACCTCGGCACTGATGATGTCGGCGCGCAGCTCGGAGTGCGCCCCGACGAACGGCTGCCGGGGCTTGGAGGAGCGGGCCGGGACCCGCCGGACCTCGCCGTCCGGGCCACGCACCACCACCGCGTACGCGAGGTTGCGGATCGGGGCGTCCCCGTCGTTGCGGACGCTGACCTTTCCGCCCCTGGTCTTGGCGATCCCGCCGCCGACCGCGCCGACCCACGCCGGCACCGTGCCCCAGTCCACCTCAACATCATCAACCGTCACATCCAAGATCGGAACGAGAGTGCGTACTTCCGGTGGCGTTGATCATGGAGTTGCGGCACGACACGCCCGGCGACACGCCGACGGAAGTCCACGATCAACACGATCGGGGGCGCCGGGGTCACCGCGGGGACAGCGGTTGGCAGCAGCCTTCGTAGCTGATCCCGGATCCGCACCAGCACGGGTCGCCGGGCTCCGGCGGCAGCTCCACCGCACCGACCTGGTCGGCCAGATGATGCCCGTACGCCTCGGCCATCCCGACCAGGTCGACGCTCACCGGGTCGGCGCCCTGGTCGGTCAGCCACTCCCCGAACCCCTCCGCCGTGCCGGTGACCATCGCCAGCGGCGGCAGGCCCCGCCGGACCCAGCGGGTGAGCAGGGCTTGATACTGCCGGCGGTAGTCGTCCCAGCTCTCGGCCCCGATCGGCTCGAGCACCTCCGGCCAGCGCTGGTCGACCTGCTCATACTCCTCCTGCGGCCACACCAGCAGCACCGGGTCGGAGTCGGACAGGGGCAGGTCGTCGTCGTCGGACTCGAACGGCTCGCCGTCCGGCAGCAGGTCGTCGAGCTCGTCCGGCTCCTCGGACTCGCCGTCAAGGTCGAACGGACCCTCCAGCTCGGCCAGCGGGTCGTCCGGCTCAACCACCTCAACCACTGAGTCGAGATCCTCCTGGATAAGCGGTTCTGAGGACACGGCTCACGTTACCGCGATCGGCGGGCGGCGTGACAGCGGGCGCCGGCCGGATCCGCGCCACCGCCGCCGGGTCACACCATGGCCGCCGGAGCGCGCTACCCTTCCGTGAGCAAGGCGGGGGGGTGCGATGGCCGGCAGCGCAGCCCGGATCCAGCGGGCGGCGGAGACACACCGCCGGGCGGCCGCGATCGCCGCCGCGGCCGGTGCGGCGGTGGCGGGGTACGTGCCGCGACCGCGCTCGGCCACCGAGGAGCGGAGCATCCGGGAGCTCGCCGAACGGCTCCGGGTGGCGGCGGCGCAGCTGGCACCGGGCTGGCTGGGTGCCCGGCTGGACGCGGTGCCGGCCAGCACTCCGCTGCTGGCCGGCCCGCCACGAGACGGGCCGCCACGGGACGGGCCGCCGCTGGCCGCCCCGGTGATGGTGCGGATCGGCACCGCGTACCCGCTGGACGACGCGAGCTTCCCGGTGGTGGTGCCGCTCGGCCACGTCGCCTTCGACGGCGATGCCCGGGACGCCCGGGTGGCCGGTGCGCTCCGGGCCCTGCTGCTGCGCCTGCTCGCCTCGGCGCACGCCGGGTCGGTGCTGGTGCGGGCGGTCGACCCGAGCGCCACCACCCCCGGGGCCACCGGCGCGGGCGGGGCGGTGCTGGCGCCGTTCGCGCCGCTGCGCGACGCCGGGATCATGTCCCCGCCGGTCACCGACCGGGACGGGTTGCGGGCGCTGCTGGGCGAGGCCGAGCAGCGGGTACGCGCCGGCCCAGGCGGCCGGACCTGGCTGCTGGCGGTGGCGTCCTGGCCGCAGGCCACGGAGGCGGAGGACCTGGCCCGGTTCGCGGAGCTGGCCACGGCCGGCCCGGCCGCCGGGCTGCACCTGCTGGTGGCCGGCTGGCCGCCGCCACCGCTGGCCGACTCCACCGCCGCCACCGGACCGCTGCCGCACGCCACCCAGGTCACGCTCCGCAACCCGTACGCGCTGGTGGGGCACCCGCCGGGCGGCTCGTTCGCGGCACCGGTGCCGCCCGACCAGGTCCGCTCCGGTGCCCTGAACGCGGAGGTCTTCCTGGACCGGCCACCGGCGCCGGACCTGATCGCCCGGGTCTGCGGCGATCTCGCGGCCCGGGCCACCGAGGCGGCCCGGGTCACCCTCGGCGAGCTGCTCCCGGGTGGTCCGCTCTGGACGGAGCAGGCCGGTGACCAGCTCGCGGCGGTGGTCGGCCGGAGCGGGTCCGCCCCGGTCACGCTCCGGCTCGGCGGCGCCACCCCGCACTGGCTGATCGTGGGCCGGGCCGGCTCCGGCAAGACCACCATGCTGCAGGAGATCCTGTACGGGTTGTGCACCCGGTACGGGCCGGACCAGCTCGCCGTCTACCTGCTGGACCTCACCGGACGGGGCTCGTTCGCCGACTTCCTGCCGTCCACCACCGACCCGTCGAGCCTGCCGCACGCCAAGCTGGTGATGGCCGGGCCGGACCGGCAGGACGGGCTGGTGGCGCTGCGAGCGCTGGCCGGGCAGCTGTCCCAGCGGGACCCGGCGACCGCCCGGCCGCCCCGGATCGCGTGCCTGGTCGACGAGGTCGAGGCGGTCGACGGGTGGGGCGGCGAGGCGGCCGAGCTGCTGGGCACGCTGGCGCAGCAGGGTGGCCCGCTCGGCGTACACCTGATCCTGTCCGGTCGGGCGGTGCCACCGGCGGCGGTGGCCGCCCGGTGCCTGGTGCGGATCGCGCTGCCCGGCGGGTCGGACGCGCTCGACCCGGCCAACCAGGCGGCGGCGGCGCTGGCGCTCGGGACCGCGGTGGTCAACACCGCCGGCGGGCTGGGCGGCCCGCGCGGCGCGACCCGCGCGCACGAGCAGCTGGTGCACTTCCCGGACCCGCGCCCGGAGCGGGCGGCACTGGCCGGGCTGCGGCACCGGCTTTGGCAGGGGCAGGCTGGGGGTGGTGTGGCGTGAGCCGGCTGGACCTGGACCCGGACCCGACTCCGACCGCCACCGCCTGGGAGGAGTACCTGGCCGCCGCGCAGTCGCTGGATGCGGTGCGCCGGGAGGCGGCGGCCGCGGCCGCCGCCGTGACCCGGGCCACCAGCTCCGCCCGGGCCGAGCTGGCCCAGCTGGCGGCGCGGCTGGAGCAGCAGCGCACGGAGCTGACCGGGGCGGCGGTCCGGGTCGGGATCCCCGCTCCGCAGCTGGTTCCCACCCCGGCCGAGGTGGCGGCCGCCGCGGTGCCGCCGGCCGCCGCGGTGCCGCCGGCCGCCGCTGCGCCGCCAGCCGCCGCTGCGCCGCCAGCCGATACTGTGCCGCCGGCCGCCATCGCGTCGGCGGCGGACCAGTGCCGGCAGCTGGTCGCGGCGACCGACCGTGAGCTGCACCGCGGCGGTTCCGGTCTGGGTGGGTGGACACCACCCCGGTGGCTGCTGGTCGCGGTGCCACTCGGGATCGCCGTCGGGCTGGCCTGCGCGGCGCTGCTTCTGCTGGTCGCCCTGCGCTGACCTACCCGCTACCTGCCGGGTGCGGGGGCCAGACCGGCGCAGTCGGCGGCCGCGTCCAGCCGCTGCCGCAGCCGGTCCCGGTCCGCGCCGTCGACCGGCACCGGCTGGCCGGTGCCGGAGACCATCCCGGGGCGGAAGTCCACATCGGCCATCCGACCGTCCCGGACGGTCAGCAGCAGCACCCCGGTGTCGGTGCTGTGCGAGTCGCCCCACCAGACGAAGTTGCCGAGGCCCCAGTGGACATAGGTACCGTCCAGCCAGCCGTCCGCCAGCAGCACGTGGGCGTGGGTCCCGAGCACGATGTCGGCGCCCGCCCCGGCCAGCAGCTCGGCGGCGTCGCGCATCTCGCCGGTCGGGCAGGAGTCGCCCTCCCGCCCCCAGTGCAGGTAGACGATCACCAGGTCGGCCGCCGCCCGGGCCCGGGCCACCGCGCCGGTCACCCGGTCGGTGTCGAACGCCATCGCGATCCCGGCCCGGGAGCCGGTCGCCTGCCAGCTCTCGGCCAGCTCGTGCACCTGCGAGAAGCCGAGCACCGCCAGCCGCACTCCGGCCACAGTGGTCAGATGCGGCGCGTACGCGGCGGTGGCGTCCCGCCCCGCCCCCACGTACGCCATCCCGGCGTCCCGGGCGGCCGCCAGCGTGTCCGCCAGCCCGACCTGCCCGTAGTCCAGCGCGTGGTTGTTGGCCAGCGAGACCAGGTCGACCCCGGCCGCCTGCAACGCCTGGTACGCGGTCGGTGGCGCACGGAAGTGATAGGTCTTCGGTTCCGGGGTGCCCCGGTCGGTCACCGCGGTCTCCAGGTTGAGCATGGCGAAGTCGGCCGCCCGCAGCATCGGTGCGAACGGGCCGAGCGCGGTCTCCGGGTCGGCGAGCAGGTCCCGGGTGCGGTCGGTGAAGTGCACGTCCCCGGCGAACGCCAGCGTGAGCTCGGGCGGCGGGCCCGGCGTCGCCGTCGGTGCGGCGATGGCCGGTGCCGATGCCGATGCCGGGGTTCCCGGCTCGTGCCAGAGCGCCCGGTCCGGCGGATCGCCGCAGGCCGCGAGCACCAGCAGGCAGGTCGCGCCGAGCGACGCCGACGCCGGCACCGGCCACCCGCGAGCCGTCCGCATGTTCGCCCGGTCAGAGCACCACGTCGGCCAGCCGGTCGACCTGGTCGGGTGAGGACGTGGTGGCGTCGAGGTAGAGCTCGGTGCAGCCGACATCCGTGAAGGCGGCGACCGAGTCCCGGATCGCCGCCGGCGAGCGCAGCGCTCCCTCGGCGATCTGCTCCCCGTACGGCCCCAGGAAGGCGTAGTAGTCGTTCAGGTAGGCGCGGGAGTCGGCGGCCGCGTCGTCGCCGAGCGCGAAGTAGGCCAGCGCCGCCAGCCGCGGCTCGCCGGCGCGGCCGGCCTGCTCCCACGCCACCCGGACCTGCTGCATGAACGGGCCGGCCATCGCCGGCGGGATCCCGCCGGCGGTCCAACCGGCGCCCCACTCCACCGTCCGGCGGACCGCGGCGTCGCTGCCGCCGCCGATCAGCACCGGCACCCGGTCGCCGTTGGTGGGCGGCGGGCAGATCGGCTTGCCGTCGCCGAACAGCTCCCCCCGCCAGGCCCGGTGCAGGTACCCGAGGGCCTCGTCCATCTCCCGCCCGCGGCGCTGCATGTCCCGGCCGACCACGGCGAAGTCGTCGGCCCGCCCGCCCGGCGCCACCCCGAGCGTGAACCTGCCCCCGGAGAGCTGGTCGATGCTGGCGGCGCTCTTGGCCAGCAGCGGCGGCGGGTACAGCGGAGCCAGCAGGACGTTCGACAGCAGCTGGATCCGGCTGGTCGCCCCGGCCACCGCGGCCAGCGTGGCCAGCGTGTCATGGTTCGGGTAGGCGACCCGGTCGATGGTCGCGACGCCGTGGAAGCCGCGCTGCTCGGCCCGCCGGGCGAACTCCAGGATCGCCGGTCCGCGGGTGCCCGGGACCGGATTCGGCAGCCCTACCCCGATCTTCATCTGACACCTCCGCTCCGTTCGATCTGTGCCCGCTCCACCCTATCGCCGGGCCGGGAGGACAGACCTCGGTTACGGCCAGCGGAGCTGGAGCAGGTCGTCGGTCGCGGCCACCAGCTCCACCACGGTGGCCTCACCGCCGACCGGGAACAGGCGCAGCCGGGCCGGACCCGCCCCGGTCCACCGGCCCGGGGCGGACCGGACCGGCGCGTCGACCGGCCCCGCGGTCCACTCCAGCAGGGTGCCGTCCGCTCGCAGCTCGATCCCGTCCCGGCCGCGGGCCGGCGGCAGCGGGTATCCGGACGGCCGGTACACCCGCGGGCCACCGGCTTCCTCCTCCTCCCGGGCGCGGACCCAGCGGCGGAACAGCGCGGGGGGCAGCGGCTCAGCCATCCGGCGTTACCCCCGCCATCGACAGCAGGCTGGCCCGCGGCCCGGCCAGGGTGGCGTCGATCCGGGCCAGCTGGCCGGTGGTGAACATCATCATGCAGGCGTCGTCGGTGTAGTCCAGGTAGTTCACGAACATGTCCCCGTCCGGGCCGTTCTCGCAGCTCACCGACGGGAACGTCGGGCAGCCCAGATTCGGCCCGGCCTGGTTGGGAGTGTCGGCGACGAAGTCGGACCCGTGGCAGCCGTCCCCGTCGTCGCCCCAGATGTGGCGCAGGTTGAGCCAGTGCCCGACCTCGTGGGTGGTGGTGCGGCCCCGGTCGAACGGCGCGGTGGCGGTGCCGGTGGTGCCGAAGCCGCGATGCAGGACCACCACCCCGTCGGTGGCCGGCGGGCCACCCGGAAACTGGGCGTAGCCGAGCAGCCCGCCGGCCAGCTCGCACACCCAGATGTTGAGGTAGCGGTCGGCCGGCCACGGGTCGGACCCGCCGGTGGCGGCGGACTTGACCGCGTCGTCGGAGTCGAAGGCGGGGACCGCGGTCCGGGCCCGGACGATCCCGGTGGTCGGCTCCCCGGCCGGGTCGACCGTGGCGAGCGCGAACTCCAGCCGGGCGTCGGCCACCAGCGGCCGCCACACCTCCGGCACCCGGTCGAGGTCCGGGTTGGTGGCTCGGAAGTCCGGGTTCAGGACCGCCAGCTGGCTGTGCACCTGCGCGTCGGAGATGTTCTGCGATCCGGTCTGCCACACCACGTGCACCACGACCGGGATCGGCACGACCGCCTGCCGAGCCGGCACGCGCCGCCAGTAGGTGAAGTTCTCGATGTCGGCGCAGGCGTCCGGATAGCCGGGATCGGTGTCTAGCAGCCGCCGGTGCACCAGCATCGTGCCGCACCGGCGGGGCCAGGTTGTATCGATGGGGGTAGTCACCGACCGAGCCTACAACGACAGCGCTTCCAAGGCGTTCAGGTACCCCTGGCTGAAGGTCGGGAACTGGGCCACGCCGTCGAGCAGAGTCGTCAGCGGAATGCCGGCCCGGATCGCGAGCCCCGCCTGGTGGATCCACTCCGCGGCCAGCGGGGCGACCGCCCAGGCGCCGACCAGCACGCCCCGGCCCCGGTCGGCCAGCAGCCCGAGGGTGCCGGCCGGTTCGGTCTGGTAGGTCCACGGGCGGGCGAGCACGGTCGGAAGGTCCACCTCGGCGGTGGCCAGGTCGAGCCCGCGCGCCTGCGCCTGGGCGCTGGTCAGCCCGACCGCCGCGATCTCCGGGTCGGCGAAGACCACCCGCGGGACGCCGGTGTAGTCCGCGGTGCGGTCCTTGCCCAGGATCGTGTCCGCGACCACCCGCCCCTGGTACTGCGCGACGTGGGTGAACATCGCCACCCCGGTGACGTCGCCGACCGCCCACAGCCCGTCGTCGGTGACCCGGCCCTGCCCATCGATCGGCAACTCCCCGCGGCCGCCGGTCTCGATCCCCAGCTCGGCGAGGCCCAGCCCACCGGTACGCGCTTCCCGGCCGGCCCCGAGCACCACCACATCGGTCCGCACGCTCGTACCGTCGTCCAGGTCGACCACCGTCTCCGCGTCGTCCCGGCGGACGGCGGCGAGCTGGCAGCCGGTCCGCACGTCGATCCCGTCCGCCCGCAGGTGACCGGCGACCAGCTCGCCCACCCGCGGCTCCTCCCGACGGACCAGCCGCGGCCCTCGCTGCACCAGGGTCACCGCGCAACCCATCCGGGCCAGGAACTGGCCCAGCTCCACCCCGACCGCGCTGCCGCCGACCAGCACCGCCCGCGACGGGATCTCCCGCAGGGTGGTGGCCTCCCGGTTGGTCCACACCGGTACGCGGTCCAGCCCGTCGACCGGTGGCCGCACCGCCGCCGAGCCGGTGGCCACGATCACGTGCCCGGCGGTCAGCGTCCGGTCGCCGGCCGCGACCCGCCACGGGTCCCGGCCGACCAGCCGGGCGGTGCCCTTGACCACCGTCGCACCCTGCTCCTCGTACCCGGTCACCTGCCGGGAGTCGTCCAGGTGGCGGATCATCTTGTCCCGGTACGCCCGCAGCTCTGGCCAGTCTACTGTGGGCACTGAGACGCCGGCGGCCTGCCGGGCTTCGGCCCGGACCTCGGGCGAGCGGATCAGGGTCTTGGACGGGATGCACGCCCAGTAGCCGCACTCGCCGCCGATCAGCTCCCGTTCGACCACCGCCACCCGCCTGCCCGCGGCCAGCAACCGCGAGGACGCGACCTCACCGCCGGGCCCCATCCCGACCACCACCGCGTCGAACTGCTCGTCCATCGCTCCGCCCCTCTCTCTGATCTGCGGTCAGGCATCCGGCCAGGGTGGTGGTTGCAGCTCGGCTGGCAACGCGATTCCCGCACGAAAGCGGATCGCAGGTGAAGGCCAGCGCCGCGTACCGGCCGGCGGCGGTCAGCTCCTCGGCGAGCGCCCGGATCGCGGTGGTCTTGCCGGTCTGGCGCGGGGCGTGCACGACGAAGTAGCCCATCTTGTCCACCAGCCCCGGCGCTTCCGGGAGCCGGCGCAGCGCCGGGATCATGTAGTGGTAGTCGGGCAGGCACAGCCCCGCCGTGTTGAACCAACGCCCCATTCGACGGCACCCTCCGCGGCTCCGGCACAGACCTCGCCCCGCCACTCTACGGCCGGCGCGGGTCGTGCCTGCTGGTTCCCGGATGCGTACCCCCGTCCGACCGCACGTGACGCAGGCCACATCGATGCCGCCTGGGCCCGCGTCGAGTCGCCGCCGCCAGCGCCGACGTCCCGGGTAACAGACGGACATCCGGAGGACAGAGACATGGTCGCCATCAAGCTATACGACATCGAGACCGGGCACGTGGAGACGCTGACCGAGGTCGCCACCGCCGAGTCCGCGCGGGCCTGGCTGGCCAGCTTCGGGTCCGGCGGGATCGGCGCCAACGACGTCATCTACACCACCGAGATCACACGCCCGGCCCGCCCGCCACTGGCCCGCGTACCCTGACCGGTGTGGCCGCCGTCGACGCCCTCGTGATCGGGAGCGGCGTGAGCGGGCTGACCAGCGCGGTCTGCCTCACCGAGGCGGGGCTGCGGGTCACCGTCCGGACCGCCGACCCGCCGTCGCACACCACCTCGGCGGTGGCCGGAGCGCTCTGGCTGCCCTACCTGGTCGAGCCGCTCGACCGGGTGACCGGGTGGGGCCGGACGACCGTGGCCGACCTGTCCAGCCTGGCCGGCGAGCCGGCCACCGGAGTGCGGCTCGCCACCGGCGTCCACGCCTCCCGGACCACCGGCCAACCACCACCCTGGACGGAGACGGTCGGCGCGGTCCGCTGCCCGCCGGCTGACCTGCCGGCCGGGTTCGTCGCCGGCTGGCGGTTCACTGCCCCGCTGGTCGAGATGCCGGTCTACCTGCGTTACCTGACCGACCGGCTGCGGGCCGCCGGCGCTCGGATCGACCAGCGCCCGGTGGCCAGCCTGGACGAGGCGCTGGCGGCGGCCCCGCTGGTCGTGAACTGCGCCGGCATCGGGGCGCGCGAGCTGGTGCCCGACCCGGCGGTCCGGCCGGTCCGGGGGCAGGTGGTGGTGGTGGAGAACCCCGGCATCGAGGAGTTCTTCGCCGAAGAGCCGGGCACCGCCACCGAGCTGCGGTATGTGCTGCCCCACCGGGACACCGTGGTGCTGGGCGGCACCGCCGAGCCGGAGCAGCCGGACCTGACCCCGCAGCCGGAGGTGGCGCGCCGGATCGTGGCACGCTGCACCGAGGTCGTGCCGGCGCTGGCCGGCGCCTGGGTAGTCGCCCATCGGGTCGGGCTGCGCCCGGTTCGGAACCAAGTGCGGCTGGACGAGGAGCGCCGACCCGGCGGCCGGATCATCCACAACTACGGGCACGGTGGCGGCGGGGTCACCCTGTCCTGGGGCTGCGCCCGGGAGGTGGCCGCCCGGGCCGGGTCAGGCCAGCTCCGCCCGTAGCCGGGCCGTGTCGGCGTCGGTCCAGCCCGGCGGGGCCAGCAGCTCCGCCCAGGCAACGGCGATCCCGCCCTGGTATGAGTGGCCGTGGCCGGGCGGCGCCTTGGTGGACGTCATCAGGTCCACAGTGACCTGCCAGAACGTGACCATCGGGAGCCATCGCACGGGCGCGTCGGGTGCCCGCCACAGCAGCTCCGGGCTCCACGCGACCACCGGGTCGGAGGCGTTCTGCAGGTAGACCATCCGCGGATCCGGTTGCCAGATCGGGTGGTCCGGGGCCCGGTCGCCGGTGACCTCCTGCCAGATCGGGTTGGAGTGCGGCGGTCCGGCCAGCACCGCCCGGTCGGTGCCGGCCAGCAGCCCGTCCAGATCCTCGAACGCCGCCTCCAGCCCCCATGCGCCCAGGCTCTCGCCGTAGACCACCAGCGCCGGCCGCTGCTCCGCCGGCCGGGTCGCCAGCTCCGCGCGGATCGCCGCCACCAGCGTGCCGGCCGCCTCGGCCGCGGTGGACCGGTCGGCCAGGAACGAAATCCAGCTCGGCAGGTACGAGTACTGCATCGCCACGGTGGCCGAGTCGCCGGCGGTCAGGTACTCGATCGAGGATGGCACCGCCGGGTTGACCCAGCCGGTGCCGGTGGTCGCCACCACCGCCAGCACCGAGCGGTCGAACCCGCCGGTGCGCTCCAGCTCGCGTACCGCCAGCTCGGCCTGCCCGGCCAGGTCGGGTGCCGACTCCCGCCCGACGTAGACCCGCACCGGCGGCTCGGCGGCCCCGGCGCCCCGGCCCCGCGCGGCGAACTCGGCCAGCTCGTGGTGCGGCACCGCCCCGGCGGTGAACTCCCGGCCATAGGCGCCGAGGGTGTCCCACGGTACGAGCGAGCCCGGCCCGCCGGACACGTACGGCGACCCGGGCCGGGTCACTCCGGGCGGGGTGGCGCCGTTGGCGGCCGCGGCGAACCGGTCGGCGACGTCCACGAACCCGGTGAACACCACCTGCTGCCCGAGGCCGAAGCTCAGCGCGGCCACCACCCCGACCGCGGCCACCGACGCCACTGGCCGCGGGCTGAACCGGCCGAACGTGCCGGCCAGCCGGCGGGTCCCGAGCCGGAACGCCCGGGCGCCGGCCAGCAGCACCGCGAACACCCCGGCCGCCGCCAGCGCCACCGGCACCGGGTGCCAGGCCGGGCCGGCGGCCCCGACCAGCTCCCGCAGCTGCTGCTGCCACCCGGCGCCCAGCCACAGGAAGGTCACCGCCAGCGGCGCTCCGGCACCGGCCAGCGCCAGCCACCACCGCTTGCCGGCGGCCGGCAGCCGCGGCCAGCGGGCCCGGATCGCCGCGCCGGCGGTGGCGCCGACCCCGTATCCGATCGCCATCGTGATCCCGGACAGCACCCCCTGCAGCGCCCAGTGCCGGGGCAGCAGGGACGGGGTCAGCGACAGGCAGAACGCCACCACCGCGCCGATGCCGCCGCCGAACCCGAGCCGGCGCCGGACCACCACCGCCTCACGCATCGGGCACCGCCCCGGCGGGCTCCCATTCGGGCCGTTTGACCGCTCGGCTCCGCTGGCGCTCCGCCTCGCTGACGGCCTTACCCAGCGCGATCAGTGCCAGGCTGCGCAGGGCCTGGCTGCCAGGCAGGTGGTAGTCGCCGTGGCCGCCCGTTCCGGCCGCGAACGTCCGGGCCCCGAACTCCGGCGCCACCGGGTCGGTCCCGAACCCGATTCCGGCCACCCGCACGAACGGCACGAACCGGATCGGGTCGGCCGCCCCCCGGCCGGCCCAGACCCGGGCGGTGGTGCCCAGCGCGGCGGCGCTGGCGACCCCGACTCCCGGGCTGCCGTAGAGGGCCAGCTCGGCGACCGGCAGGTCGGCCGCGGCGGTCCCGCAGACCACCGAGCCGTAGCTGTGGCACAGCAGGCTGATCGGGGCGTGCCGGTTCACCCGCCGGATCGACTCCACAGTGGCCTTCAGGGCGTCCGCCCCGGCCCCGGCCAGCCCGTCGGTGAGGCTGCGCGGGCTGATGCCCTGCGGGGTGTCGTAGCCGAGCCAGGCCACGACCGCCACCTCCGCGCCCGGGTCGACGGCGGCCACCTCAGCGGCCAGCGCCCGGGCGCCGCCACCCGGCCCGTGGTTCCGGTCGAATGTGTCCAGAGTGGTGTGCGATCCCGGGACCACCACCGCGACCCGCTCCGCCCCGGCCAGGTCGCCGATCACCTCGACCGCCCGCCCGTTGCCCCGGGCGTCGAACTCCAGCAGCTGCCGGCCGGTCAGCGACGCCAGGGTGGCGGCCCGCTGCGGCTCATCCGCCGCCGTAGCCACCGCCAGCGCATCCCGCACCGCCTGCCCGGTGGCCGCGTACCGGTCATCCACAGTGGTGCTCGTGACCGGCGGCAGCTGGGCGGGCGCCGGGTAGGCGATCGCCGGCCCCGCCGGGGCGGCACCGACCAGTCCCAGCCCCAGCGCCGCGATCAGCGCTGCGGCACCGGCCCGCCGGAGCCGTTTCGGTCTGCGTCTCACGACCGAGAAGTTACGGGCGGCGAGGCGTAGCCGGCGTCGGCTCGGGAACTGATTTCTGCGGGTACGACCGGCGGTGGACCCGGTCTACAGGAGAACCCCTAGGAGTCGCCGACGGTGACCAGGCCGCTCTCGTACGCGTACACGATCGCCTGCGCCCGGTCTCTCAGCTGCAGCTTGGCCAGGACCCGGCCGAGATGCGTCTTGACGGTCGGCTCGGAGACCACCAGGTGGGCCGCTATCTCCGAGTTGGACAGACCCTGCGCCACCAGGCTGAGCACCTCGGTCTCCCGCTCGGTCAGCTCGGCCAGGCTGCTCCGGCGCGGCGCCCGCGGAGCGCCCAGCCGGGCGAACTCGCCGATCAGCCGCCGGGTGATCCCGGGTGCCAGCAGCGCGTCGCCGCGCGCCACCACCCGCACCGCCTCGGCGAGCTGGCTGGCGGAGGCGTCCTTGAGCAGGAACCCGCTGGCGCCGGCCCGCAGCGCCTCGTACACGTACTCGTCCAGGTCGAAGGTGGTCAGGATCAGCACCTTGGGTGGGTCCTCGCGGTCGGCGGCGAGGATCTGCCGGGTGGCGCCCAGGCCGTCCAGCACCGGCATCCGGACGTCCATCAGGATCACGTCCGGGCGCAGCTGCCCCGCCTTCTGCACCGCCTCCGCCCCGTCCCCGGCCTCGCCGACCACCTCGATGTCCGGTTGCGCGCTGAGGAACACGCTGAATCCGGTGCGGACCATGCCTTGGTCGTCGGCGATCAGCACGCGGATCGTCATGGTTGCTCCACCGGGGCCGGGTCGGGCGGGGTCGGGACGCTCTCCAGAGGCAGCGTAGCGGCCACCGCGTACCCGCCCGCGGCGGTGGGCCCGGTGGTCAGGGTGCCGCCGTAGGCCCCGACCCGCTCCCGCATCCCGGTCAGCCCCTGCCCGCCCCGCGGCCGGGCCGGCGGGGCGGTACGCGGCGGGTCGTTCTCCACCCGCAGTCGCAGGTCAGCACCCTGGTAGGCGAGGTGCACCCGGACCGCCGCCCCGGGCGCGTGCCGCAGCGCGTTGCTCAGCGACTCCTGCAGCACCCGGTATACGGTCAGCCCAACCCCGCCGAGAGTGGGCGGCGGCCGGCCGCTGGTGGTCACCGTGACCGCCAGCCCGGCCGCCCGGGAGCTGGCCAGCAGCTCGGCCAGGTCGGACAGCCCCGGCTGCGGGGCGGTCTCCGGGGCGCCGTCGCCTTCCCGCAGCACCCCGAGGACGCGCCGCAGCTCGGTCAGCGCCTCCAGCGCGGTGCCCCGGATCGAGGCCAGCTCGGCCTTGAGCACGTCCGGGTCGTCCGGGGCCTTGATCGGCGCGGCCTCGGCCTGGATCGCGATCACCGACATGTGATGGGCGACCACATCGTGCAGCTCCCGGGCGATCCGGGACCGCTCCTGCAGCACCGCCCGGGCGGACCGCTCGTCCTCGGTGCGCCGCTCCTCCTCCACCACCTGGCGCTGCGCCTGCCGGCGCACCCGCACGTTGTAGCCGAAGATCAGCGCCGCCGCGGTCATGATCACGCCGAGGAACCAGGACGGGCTCGGGTGCAGGATCAGCATGGCGATGGCCGTGATCACCCACACGCCGACGCTGACGTGCCGGGCGCAGCGGACGCCGACCGCGTACAGGACCAGCAGGTACGTGATCACCACGCCGGCCGGGTACGGGGCGTCCGGCGCGCCCTCGTACGTGTTGACCTGCGTGGTGATCGCCACCACGAACACCAGCGCCGGCAACGCCACCCGCCACGCCGCCAGCGGCCACAGCTCCCGCAGCAGCAGCGGCGCAGCGGCCGCGGCGGCCGCCAGGATCAGCAGCTCGCCATCCGCGACCGGGTTGCCGGCCCGGTCGTTCGCGTCGTTGAGCGTCGAGATCATGCCGGAGAAGACCGCCAGGGCGGTGATGATCTCGCCGAGCACAACGATGTCGACCCGGGCGAACGGGAGGTAGTGGCGCAGATGCCGGAACGCGTCCGGCTGCCGCCAGCTCGGCCGCCGGCCCGGCGGGTCGGCGACCCCGGTCACCAGCGCCGCGGTGAACGGACGACTCAGCCAGGCCCCGGCCCGTACCGGCCAGGCCCGCCTCCGCACCGGCTGCGATTCCGCTGTCCCCGCCACCGTTTCAGCCTAGGTCGCGGCCCCGGTAACTGGCGTGCCACCTGGGTATGACGGCCCGGGTCATCCTCGGGTGGCAGGGGACTGTCAGACCCCCTCCCTACGCTCGTGGCGTGTTCGTCTACGTCGAGACCGGAGCCGGCGTCTACCGCGACGACGCGGCGGCGGCCTGGACCTTCGACCTGCCGCACTGGGGGCGACGGAGACCGACCGGCCGCGGGAGGTGGCGGACTGGCTGGACCGGCTCGGTCCGGAGCAGCGCGAGCAGGCGCAGTGGCTGGCCGGCCGGGTGCACGCCGCCGGGCCGGGCATCGCCGAGGCGGTCCGGTGGCGCCGGCTCACGTTCACGGTCCACGACGACTGGCACCACTGGCTGAGCGCGGTCGCGGTCACGAAGCCGGCGGTCAGCCTGGTGTTCCACAAGGGCGCGCTGCTGGCCGACCCGGCCGGCCTGCTGGAGGGGGATGCCCGATACGTGCGGCGGGTCCGGTTCGAGTGCGCGGCCGCCCACCCGGAGGCGGTCACCGCCCTGGTGCGGGAGGCGATCGCCCACCAGACCGACCTGCTCCCCTGACCGGGCCGCCGCCTATCCCCGCCCGGGCGCGAAGCCGTAGCGGCAAGCTCGCGCTCCGCCGAGTAGGGTTCCCCGCATGAGCCTCTCACTCCGACTCAAGGCTAGGTTCCGGCGGTTCCTGGAGCGGCCGGGCACGACAGTGGATCTTGCACCGCTGAGCGCGCAACTGCCGGCAGTCGAGGCGCGTGGCGAGGAGCTGACCTCGCTCGACGACGACGAGCTCACCGAGGCCGCGACCGAGGCCGCCGGCCCGATCGAGATCAGCGCGATCGGTCGGGAGGCCGCCCACCGGGCACTCGGCGAGCGGGCGTACGACGAGCAGGTCCTCGGCGTCATGTCGCTGCTGGCCGGGCACGTCTCCGAGATGGCCACCGGGGAAGGCAAGACCCTGGTCGCCTGCATCGCCGGGTACGGGCATGTCCGGCGCGGCAACGGCCCGGTGCACGTGCTCACGATCAATGACTACCTGGCCCGCCGGGACGCCGAGTGGATGGCGCCGGTCTACCGGCTGCTCGGGATGTCGGTCGGCTGGGTCACCGAGAACTCCACCCGGGAGGAGCGGCGGGAGGCGTACGCGAAGGACGTCACCTACGTGTCGGTCAGCGAGGCCGGGTTCGACTACCTGCGCGACCAGCTGGTCACGGACGTCGCCGACCGGGTCAAGCCGCAGCTGGTGACCGCGATCGTGGACGAGGCGGACTCGATCCTGATCGACGAGGCCCGGGTGCCGCTGGTGCTGGCCGGGTCGGTCACCACCGAGCTGGACCCGCTGCACGCCGCCACCGCGCTGGTGCGCGAGCTGCGCCCGGACGTCGACTACGAGGTGGCCGACGACGGGCGCAGCGTGGCGCTGACCCCGCAGGGCACGGTCACGGTCGAGAAGGCGCAGGGCGACATCGACCTGTACGCGGACGAGTACGCCACCCAGCTGTTCGCGGTGAACGTCGCGCTGCACGCCCACGCGCTGGTGCAGCGGGACGTGGACTACATCGTCCGGAACGGGGCGGTCGAGCTGGTCGACGAGTTCCGGGGCCGGGTGGCGCAGCGCCGCCGGTGGCCGGATGGATTGCAGGCGGCGGTGGAGGCCAAGGAGGGGCTGGACGCGACCGCCGAGGGCGAGGTGCTCGGGACGATCACGATCCAGTCCTACCTCAAGCTCTACCCGCACGTGTGCGGGATGACGGCTACCGCGGTGCTGGTCGGTGACCAGCTGCGGGAGTTCTTCGACCTGGAGGTGGCGGTGATCCCCCGCCACAAGCCGGTGATCCGCACCGATGAGCCGGACCGGCTCTACGCCAGCCGGGAGGAGCGGGACGAGGCCCTGGTCGCCGAGATCTCCGCCTGCCACGCGGAGGGCCGGCCGGTGCTGGTCGGCACCCAGGACGTCAAGGAGTCCGAGGCGCTGGCCGTCGCGCTACGCGCAGTCGACGTATCGTGCGTGGTGCTGAACGCGAAGAACGACGCCGAGGAGGCGGCGATCATCGCCGAGGCCGGGACCCACGAGGCGGTCACGGTCTCCACCCAGATGGCCGGCCGGGGGGTGGACATCCGGCTCGGCGGCAGCGACCAGGCCGACTGGGACCGGGTGGCCGACCTCGACGGGCTGTACGTGATCGGCAGTGGCCGCCACGACAGCCGCCGGGTCGACGACCAGCTCCGGGGCCGGGCCGGCCGGCAGGGCGACCCGGGCGGGTCGGTGTTCTTCGTGAGCCTGGAGGACGACCTGGTGGTCCGGCACGCCGCCGACATGATCCCGTCGTCGCCACGGATCCACGCCGACGGCCTGATCGACGACTCCGATGTGGATTACGCGGTCGAGCACGCGCAGCGGGTCGCGGAGGGGGTTAACTTCGAGATCCACCGCAACACCTGGCGCTACCACGTGGTGGTCGAGCAGCAGCGCCAGGACCTGGCAACCTGGCGGGAGGAGTTGCTCACCACCGACGCCGCGCTGACCCTGGTCGACGAACGGCTCCCCGCCCACCTGGCCGAAGTCGAAGCCAAGGCGGCGGCCGAAGCAGACGCCGAGGCAGAAGCTGAGGCTGAAGCCGAGACCGAGACCGAGGCAGACGCAGAGGCCGAGGCTGACGCCAAGGCTGAGGCTGAGACCGAAGCCGAGGAAGCCGAGCCCGACCCCGAGACCGACACGGATCCCGAAGCCGAAGCCGACGAGCTGGAGGAGCCCGAGGAGCCCGAGGAGTCGGACGAGTCGGACGAGTCGGACGAGGAGCGGGAGCTGCGTGCGCGGATCGCCCGTTCGATCGCCCTGTTCCATCTGGACCGCGGGTGGGCCGAGCACCTGGCCACGCTGGCCGAGGTGCGCGAGGGCGTCCACCTGCGCGCACTGGGCCGGCTGGACCCGCTGGACGAGTTCCACCGCGCCGCGGTGCCGGCCTTCACCCAGCTCCGGGACAAGATCGAGCGCCGAATCGTGGAGACCTACGCCGAGGCGGACATCTCCGAGGACTGGCAGCCCGCCGACGTGAACCTGCTCCGCCCGAGCGCGACCTGGACCTACCTGGTGCACGACAACCCGTTCGGCTCCGAGCTGGAGCGCCTGGTCAGCTCGGTGTCCCGCCGCCTCGGGTCCCGCCGCCGCTGACAACCGTCCGTTGCGGGTGCATGTTGTCGCTGGAGCGACAATATAAGTGCACCCAATCCGGCGGGCTCAGTCGGCGGGCGGGCGGCGGTCCCGCTTGGTCTCCGACCGGCGGCGCTTGCTCGCCAGCCGCCGCTCCACCGCCCCGCGGGAGGGCCGGGTCGGGCGGCGGGGCCGGGCCGGTGGAGCGATCGCGTCGGCCAGCAGCCGGACCAGCCGGGCCGCCGCCGCCCGCCGGTTCTGCAGCTGCGACCGATGCTCAGACGCCGTCACCGTCAGCACCCCGCCGACCAGCCGCGACTCCAGTCGCGCCAGTGCCCGAGCCTTCAGGTGCTCCGGAAGCGCGGCGGTCGCGGCCAGGTCGAAGCTCAGCTCCACCCGCGAGTCAGCGGTGTTCACCGACTGCCCGCCCGGCCCACTGGACCGGCTGAACCGCCAGCCCAGCTCGCCCCGCGGGATCGTCACCCGCGACGTCACCTGGAGCCCGTCGTCCACCGTCCCAGCATCGCGTAACGGGCGACCCCCACCCCATCCGGGTGAGCTGAGAGCCCGCAGATCTGTGGGTCCCACCACCGGGGTACTACGGGCAGTTGACCCATTCGTCGGTGCCGTCGGCGAAGACCTGGTGCTTCCACACCGGCAGCCGGGCCTTCACCTCGTCGACCAGCCTGGCGCAGGCCGCGAACGCCTCGGCCCGGTGGGCGGTGGCGACCGCGGCGGCCAGCGCGACGTCGCCGATCTGGAGCACCCCGACCCGGTGCGAGACCGCGATCGCGCGTACCGCCGGGTCGGCGGCCACGACCGCGGCGACCTCCTTCAGCACCGCCTCGGCGCTCGGGTGGGCCTCGTACTCCAGCCACCGGACCGTCCGCCCGTGGTCGTGGTCGCGCACCACCCCGGCGAACGAGACCACCGCCCCGGCCGCCGGGTCGACTACGGCCCGCTCGTGTGCGGCGAGATCCAGCGGCGCTTCGGTCACGGCGATCATGGCAGCTCCCCGGGTAGCAGCGGTAGCGGCAGCAGCGGCACCTCGTCGCCGGCCGAGCCCTCGGTCCCGGGCGCGATCACGGCGAACCCGACCGCGCCGGCCAGCCCCCGCAGCATCGCCGACCCGGCGTGCCGCAGCGGGTAGGCCAGGCCGCTGTCCGGGTCACGCCGCACCAGCGCCAGGTGGGTGTGCTCACCCCGGCCGGGCACCGGCGCGCCCAACCGCACCCGCGGGTACGCGGGGCGGGGCGGGACCGGCCGGCCGGACCAGCCGGCCAGCAGCGGCGCGACCAGTGTCACCAGCGCCACCACCGCGGACTGCGGGTTGCCGGGCAGGCCGGCGACCGCGGCGGTCCGCCCGCCCGGCGCGGGCACGGTGGCCAGCAGCATCGGGAAGCCGGGCCGGACCGCCACCGTGTCCACCACGTACGCCGCGCCGAGCTCGGCCAGCGCCGGGTGCAGGTGGTCGACCGGTCCGTGCATGGTGCCGCCAGTGGTGCACACCAGGTCGGCACCTTTGTCCACAGCGGACGATATCGCGCTCACGTGCGCCGCCAGGGTGTCCACCCCGGGGCCGGGCACGGGACCGTCCACGGTGGCACCGAGCCGACGCAGCCAGCCGGGCAGCTGCGGGCCGAGCGCGTCCCGGACCCGGCCGCCGCCGGGCGCGCCCGCCGCCAGCAGCTCGTCGCCGAACACCAGCACCGCCGCGCGCGGCGCCGGGCGCACCGCCAGGTCGTCGTACCCGCCCGCGGCGGCGAGCCCGACCAGCGCGGGCGTAACCGCGGTGCCGGCCGGCGCCAGCTGCTCCCCGGCGGCGGCCTCCTCGCCGGCCGGCCGCCACTCTGGTTTCGCCCGCGGAGTCCCGCTGACCCGGCCGTCCGAGCCGGTGGTGGAGTCCTCCACCCGCAGGATCGCGGTGGTGCCGGCCGGCACCATCGCCCCGGTGGCGATCTCGACGCACTCCCCGTCGGCGGCCAGCGGCGGCGGCTCCGCGCCGGCCAGCACCCGGCCGGTGACCCGCCACGGCCCGTCCCCGCGTACCGCCCAACCGTCCACGCTGGAGCTCGGGAACGCGGGCAGGTCGGTCCGGGCGGCCAGCGGCTCGGCCAGCACCCGGCCGTCCGCGTCCGGCAACGCCACCCGGACCGGTGCCGGAGCCGCGTCCCGCCCTACCGCCCAGGCGGCGGTGACCGCCTCGGCCCACGGTGTCACGCCCACCCGCCCAGCCTAGCCACCGCCAGGACTCGCCTGGCGAGCCAGCAGGACCAGCGGAAGCTCGACGGCGCCGTCCGGCTCGACGGTCACCGGCACGCCCCAGTCCTGCCGGACCAGGTGGCAGGCCGGATGCGGGGAGCCGGCGTCGCAGGTCGCCGCCTGCGCGACCACCTGCAGCACTCCCGGGCCGGCGTCCGGGTCGAGCACCAGGGTGCGGGCCAGCTCGGTGCCGGACCCGCCGCCGGCGCGCAGCAGCCCGGCCGGGGACGCGGAGACCTCGAGCCGGGTGGCCGGCCCGAACGACTCGTCCAGCTTCTGCCCCGGCGCCGGGGTGAAGACCACCTCGAGCCGGACCTCGCCGGCGGCCAGCGCGGTCGGCGGCCGCTCGGTGCGCATCCGCCGGCCGGCCGGATCAAAGGCCCCGGCACCGGCCGGAAGCCGGCTGATCCGGTGCCCGGCCGACTCGACCACCAGCACTTCACCGTCCGGCCCGACCACCAGGTCGCTCGGCTCGGCCAGCCCGGTGGCCACGGTGGCCACCGCGTCGTCGGCCGGGTCGTAGCGCCGCACCGCGCCGTTGTACGTGTCGGCGACCAGCACCGCGCCGCCGGGCAGCGCCGCCACCCCGAGCGGATGCTGCAGCAGCGCCCCGGCCGCCGGGCCGTCCACGTGCCCGAAGTCGAACAGCCCCTCGCCGACCGCGGTGTGCAGCTCTCCGTCCGCCACCCACCGCAGCGCGCTGGTCTCGCTGTCGACCAGCCACAGCCGGGTGCCGTCCGGGGCGGCCGACAGGCCCGACGGCTGGGCTAGCCAGGCCGCACCGACCGGCCCGTCCCGCAGCCCCTCGACCGTGGTCCCGGCCCACATCCCGACCGTCCGCTTCACCGGGTCGAACCACCACAGCTGGTGGCTGCCGGCCATCGCCACGATCACCCGGCCCTCGAACCAGGCCAGGTCCCAGGGCGAGGACAGGTCGGCCGCGTACGCGTCGTGCGGGTGGTGGTCGAACGCCAGACCGGCCCGGCCCCGCCACGGGCGACCGGTGCCGGCCACCGTCCGCACCTGCGGATCTCCGCCGTCGTCCCCGGTCAGCCGGACTCCCCGGAGCAGATGGTTCCCGGTGTCGGCGACCAGCAGGTCGTAGCCGGCGATCCCGGCCACGTGCTCGGGCAGCCGGCACAACCCCTGCGGTTCGCTGAACTGGGCGGTGCCGGCCGGTCCGTCCGCGCGGCCACGCTGGCCGGACCCGATCCGCCGCCGTACCGTCTCCGCGTCGCCGGCCAGCTCCACTATCGAGTGGTGGGCGGAGTCCGCGACCAGCAGGCCGCCCTCCGGCAGCGCCACCGCCTTGCCCGGAAACCGCAGCGCTGTCCCGGCCGCCGCCGCCGGCGACGCATCGCCGTGCCGGTCGCCGCCCGGACGCAGGGTGCCGCGCTCCTGGTGGGCGGCGACCAGGTCGGCGACCAGCCGGGCCAGGCTGTCGGCGTGGCCCTCCCCGGCCATCGACGCGACCAGGTAGCCCCTCCGGGTCGACGACCGCCAGGGTCGGCCAGGCCCGAGCCGCATACTGCCGCCAGGTGACCAGGTCCGGGTCGTCCAGCACCGGGTGGGTGACCCCGTACCGCTCCACCGCGGCGGCCAGCGCGGCCGGATCCCGCTCGTGGTCGAACTTCGGGGAGTGGACGCCGATCACCACCAGCTGGTCGGGGTAGGCCCGCTCCAGCGGGCGCAGCTCGTCGAGCACGTGCAGACAGTTGATGCAGCAGAAGGTCCAGAAGTCGAGCAGGACGATCCGGCCCCGCAGGTCGGCCAGGCGCAGCGACCGGCCGCCGGTGTTCAGCCAGCCGCGCCCGGCCAGCTCAGGCGCGCGTACCCGGGCGGCGGTGGTCATGGCGGATCTCGCCGCCCGTTACTCGGCCGGTTCGGGGGCGACCGGTGCCAGGCAGTAGAACTGCGCCGGCGGTCCGGGCACCTCGATCGCCGGCTGGGTCGGGTCGTCACACGCGTCCTGACTGTCGACCTGCGCCACGATCTCGAACGCCCCCGGGTCGCCGCAGTCGGCCGGCTTCGCGTCGGTGCCGTCCTGCACCACACAGTCGCCGACCGCGTAGGCGTCCGAGCCGGCCGAGGAGCTCAGCTTCTCCAGCAGGTACGGGATGCTCAGGGCGCCGAGGACGAGGATGGTCGCCCCGACCAGCACCAGGCCCACGATCACCCCGATCGGCGGACCGGACTTGTCACCGTCGCCGTCGCTGCCGCCGCTGGGCGGTGCCGGGACCGCGCCGGCGGGGGGCGGTCCCGGCCCGGCCGGTTGCTGCGGGAGGTAGCCGGTGGCCTCCGGGTACGGCGGCGGGGCGGGAGTCGGGGGCGGGAACGGCGACTGGGGCGGGAACGGCGACTGGGGCGGGGGCACCGGATCGGCCGGGGACGGAGCGGAGGCCGCCGGGTGCGCGGCCGGAGCCGGCGCGCCCGGTGCCAGAGCCGGAGCCGGCGCGGGAGCGGCCGCCGGGCCGAGCAGGTCGCTATAGACCGGGACGGCCGGCGGTCGCTGCCGCGGTAGCCGGGGGAACGCCGGCGGCGGCGGCTCCGGCTGACCGAACGCCGCCGGCTGCTCCGGTCGACCGTCGTCGCCGGGCCAGCCGGCCTGGCCACCGGTGGGTCGGACCGGCAGCGGGGGCGGTGGCGGGGGCGGTGGCGGGGGGCTGGTCGGCTGCGGCATTCCGGCGGCGGTCTGGTAGACCCGCGGCTGCGGTACGAACGACGGCACCTGCCCGTCGTGCGGAGCGGCCCGGTTCGCGGTCGGCACCGCCGCCACCGCGGCCGCGCCGCGCACCGGCCCGGCGTCCGGCGCGGGCGCCACCGGACCCGGCGGGCTGGTCGGTATCGAGGGCTCGCCCTCCGGTCGGGCGGGCGGAACCGACGCGGAGCCTCGTACCCGATCCGGGGTGGGCTGGACCGTGTCGGAGCTGGGCTGCTGGTGGGCGACTGGTTCGGCCGCCGGAGGGTAGCCGTACGGCGCCGGCGGTTCCGGCGGACGGCGGTCCGGCGGCGGACGGTACTGGAACATGCTGGGCGGCTGGGCCGGGGCGCTGCTCGGGTGCTGGTCCTGGTGGCCCTCGGACGTCATGTGCGCGCCTCCTGATACCGATGACAGTTGCCAACCGTACCGTTCGACGTCGTCGGAGGGAATCCCGGGCGCACCCGCCGGACCCCGGGCGAACCGGGGCCCGACCCGGGGGTCGGTCAGCGGCCGAGGGTGGCGAGCATCTCGTCCCGGACCGCCCGGGACGTGGTCGTGCTCATCGCGCTTCGCAGCGCCCGAGCGTGCCGCGCGGCCTCCCGGTGAGTACGGCGGCGGTGCTTCATCGTAGACATCAGGTTCCTCCCTTCCCTACGATTACACCATCTGCAACACTCCTCATCCACTGATTATTCGGTGATTCGCCACACGTACTCGCATGTTCTTAAGTCAGACAAGACCCCCGGACCCGTGGTCGGGTCCGGGGGTCCGGCTGGCCGAGCGGTCAGCCCCAGGCCAGCAGCGCCGCCTCCGGGTCGGACAGGAACGCGCCGACGTCGGCGAGGTACCGCGAACCCAGCTCGCCGTCGATGATCCGGTGGTCGAAGCTGAGCCCCAGCGTGGTCACCGGCCGGGGCCGGACCTTGCCCTTGTGGACCCACGGCTGCTCCCGGATGCTCCCGAACGCCAGGATCGCCGCCTCGCCCGGCGGCAGGATCGGCGTGCCGGTGTCCACGCCGAACACTCCCACGTTGGTGATCGTGAACGTGCCGCCGGTCATCTCGGCCGGAGTCGTCTTCCCGGTCCGGGCGGTCTGCACCAGGGCGGTCACCGCGTCGGCCAGCTCCCGCAGCGACAGCCGACCGGCGTCCTTGATGTTCGGCACGATCAGACCGCGCTCGGTCGCCGCCGCGATGCCGAGGTTGACGTAGTCCTTGACCACTATCTCCCCGGCCGCACCGTCCCAGGTCGAGTTGACCATCGGGTGCCGGCGCAGCGCCAGCAGCACCGCCTTGGCCGCCAGCAGCAACGGCGAGACGCGCACCTCCCGCCACTCGGGATGGGCCCGGAGCCGGTCCAGCGCCCGCATCGCCCGGGTCACGTCGACGGTCAGGAACTCGGTCACGTGCGGCGCGGTGAACGCCGACGCGGTCATGTTCTCGGCGGTGAGCTTGCGAACCCCCTTGACCGGGATCCGCTGCTCCCGGTCCGGCCCGACGGTCGCCACCCCGGCCGTGGTCGGCGCCGGCGTGGCGACGATCACCTGCACGTCCTCCCGGGTGATCGAGCCGGCCGGGCCGGTTCCGGTCACCGCGTGCAGGTCCACCCCGAGGTCCCGGGCCAGCTTGCGGACCGGTGGCTTCGCCAGCGCCGGACCCGCCGCCACCACCGCCATCGCGGGAGCCGGCTCCGCCACCGGGGCAGGACCATCGGTCCGGCGGGGACGCCGCTTCGCGGCCGTGGTACGCGGACCGTAGCCGACCAGCACCGCCGTGCGACCGCTTGCCGTGGTCTCGCCGATCTTGCCGCCGGTCGGCTCATCGGCCGGCTCTGCCGGCTCGGTGTCGATCGACACGATCGGCGAGCCGACCTCGACCGTCGACCCCTCCGACGCGAAGATCTTGACCACCTTGCCGGGCCACTTCGCCGGGATCTCGACCGCCGCCTTCGCGGTCTCCACCTCGACGATCGGCTGGTTCTGCTCGATCACCTCACCCTCGGCGACCAGCCACTTCAGGATCTCGCCCTCGGTGAGACCCTCACCGAGGTCGGGCAGCGGAAACTCGTGGACCGCCATCGCTCACCACCCGAAGCTTCGGTCGACGGCGTCCAGCACCCGGTCCAGGTCTGGGAGGTACTCCTCCTCCAGCCGGGAGGCCGGGTACGGCGTGTCGAAGCCGGCCACCCGCAGCACCGGCGACTCCAGCGAGTAGAAGCACTCTTCGGTTACCCGGGCCGCCACCTCGGCACCCATCCCGAGCGTGGCCGGCGCCTCGTGCACCACCACACACCGGCCGGTGCGCCGCACCGACTCGTACACCGGGGTCAGGTCCAGCGGCGAGAGCGTCCGCAGGTCGATGACCTCCAGCGCCCGCCCGTCCTCCTCGGCGGCGGTGGCGGCGTCCAGCGCCACCTTCACCATCGGCCCGTACGCGAGCACCGTACAGTCGGTGCCCGGTCGGGCGACCCGGGACGCGTGCAGCGGGAACACCTGCGCCGCCGGGGCGGCGGTGTCCACCTCGCCCTTCTCCCAGTAGCGCCGCTTCGGCTCCAGGAACACGATCGGGTCGTCGGAGGCGATCGCCTGCTGGATCATCCAGTACGCGTCGACCGGGCTCGCGCAGGTCACCACCTTCAGGCCGGCGGTGTGCACGAAGTAGGTCTCCGGCGACTCGGAGTGGTGCTCAACCGCACCGATCCCGCCGCCGAACGGGATCCGGATCACCACCGGCAGCCGTACCTGCCCCTGCGAGCGGTAGTGCATCTTCGCCAGCTGCGAGACGATCTGGTCGAAGGCCGGGTAGACGAACCCGTCGAACTGGATCTCGCAGACCGGGCGGTAGCCGCGGATCGCCAGCCCGACCGCCGTCCCGACGATCCCGGACTCGGCCAGCGGTGTGTCGATCACCCGGTCCTCGCCGAAGTCTTTCTGCAGCCCGTCGGTGATCCGGAAGACGCCGCCCAGCTTGCCGATGTCCTCCCCCATCATGATCACTTTCGGGTCGTCCTCCATGGCCTTGCGCAGCCCGGAGTTGAGGGCCTTGCCGAGTGTGAGGTTCTCCGCCGCCATCAGTGCGCACCCCCCTCGAACGACTCCAGGTACGCGCTGAACTGCGCGCGCTGCTGGTCCAGCTCCGCTGAGCCCGTCGGGTAGACGTGGTCGAACAGCTGCACCGGTTGCGGGTCCGGCAACGCCAGCACCCGCTCCCGCAGCTCCTGGGAGGCCGCCTTCGCCTCCGCGTCCGTCTGCTGGAAGAAGTCGTCCCCGGCGATCTGCTGCTCGGCCAGGAACGTCCGCAGCCGGAGGATCGGGTCCTTGGCCTGCCACTGTTCGACCTCCCCGGCCAGCCGGTACCGGGTCGGATCGTCGGAGGTGGTGTGCGCGCCCATCCGGTAGGTGTAGGCCTCGATCATGGTCGGCCCCTGACCGCGCCGGGCCTGGTCCAGCGCCGCCTTGGTGACCGCGTAGCTGGCCAGCACGTCGTTGCCGTCCACCCGGATGCCCGGGAAGCCGAACCCGTTCGCCCGCTGGTGCAGCGGCACCCGGGTCTGCCGCTCGATCGGCTCCGAGATCGCGTACTGGTTGTTCTGGCAGAAGAAGACGATCGGCGCGTGGTAGACGCTGGACCAGACGAACGCCTCGTTCACGTCGCCCTGGCTGGTGGCGCCGTCCCCGAAGTAGGCGATCACCGCCTCCCCGTCGTCGCCACCGACCTTGCCGTCCTTGGCGACCCCCATCGCGTACCCGGTGGCGTGCAGGGTCTGCGCTCCGATCACGATCGTGTACATGTGGAACTTGAACTTGCTCGGGTCCCACCCGCCCTGGTCGACGCCGCGGAACAGGCCCAGCGGCATGATCGGGTCGATCCCGCGGCAGTAGAGGACCCCGTGCTCGCGGTAGGTCGGGAAGGCCATGTCCTGTGGCCGCAGCGCGTGGCCGGAGCCGACCTGCGCCGCCTCCTGCCCGCGCAGGCTCGCCCAGATGCCCAGCTCGCCCTGGCGCTGTAGCGCCTCGGCCTCGGCGTCGAGCCGGCGGATCACGACCATGTCGTGGTAGAGCTTGTGATACTCCTGGTCGGTGAAGTCGACCGTGTACTCGGTGCCGTACGGGTCGCGGGCCGAGTCGATCCGCTTCCCGTCAGGGGTGAGTAGCTGCACCATCTCCGGCGCGCCACCCGGTGCGGCAGGCTCGCCGCGGGTGGTGCGGGCCCGGGTAACGGTAGCGCCCATCCGTGTCTCCCGTCGTGTCTGCGTCGCCGCGGGGGTTGCCTGCGCCGCGCATTGTGCCGAAGCCGCGCCTGGCCTGGGTAAGGCTGCCGCGCGGGTTGTGTGACATCCTCGCAGCCTCCATACTCCCAGACGCCACGCCCGCGCTCCAGCGCTGCCGCAGACCACCTGGTACGCGGCGGAGCCGGTCTCTGGTGGCCTGCCGGGTGTGTCGGAAACTTGCCAGTTTGACACTCCGTAAGGGGCTAGCAGACGGTCTGCCCCGGATGCACGCTTGACGGGATGAGCACGGAGCCCGGCGGGAGATCGCTGACCGGCTACCGCTACCTGCTGGCGGTGGTGATGCTGGTGGCGCTGACCACGGTCCCGATGCTGGTGGCGGTGGTCGCCGGCGCGGCCACCCTGAGCGAGGCGCCGGCCCCGCCCGAGGACGCCGCCCCGTTCGTCACCTACTCGGGTCCGTCCGGCCATGGTTGCCCTGGGCCGGTTGGTTCCCCCTGACCGGATCGCGTATGCTCGGGTAGCCTCCGGCGGGGCCCCCATCGTCTAGCGGCCCAGGACGCCGCCCTTTCAAGGCGGTAGCACGGGTTCGAATCCCGTTGGGGGCACGGTCCGGTTCCGGGTAGAGTCAACTCGCGCCGGAGCGACGAGGTCCTGTGGAGCAGCGTGGAGTGCTCGCCGCCCTGTCAAGGCGGAGGTCGCGGGTTCAAATCCCGTCAGGACCGCACCCGGCCAGGTAGCTCAGTTGGTACGAGCGTCCGACTGAAAATCGGAAGGTCGGCGGTTC